>JAZTYY010000001.1:0-22076 GCA_045637205.1 Eubacteriales bacterium
GCCACGATGAAATCCAAGCGAGCTTGGATGAAATCCTCGGCAAATTGCCTCGGATGAAATCAAATCCGCCTATAAATCACCTGCCGTAAGGCAGATTTCATCGCGCAAGCGATTTCATCCACCATTTGTGGATTTATTCCGCAGAAGGCGGATTTAGTTGCGGTGCTTCGCACCGCTAAATCCCAATTTATATCTTGACATATATGTATATTTTTGTTATTATTAATACAATAGTTAATGGAAAGGTTTTTCTAAAATGGCAAGAGTATCAACTAAAAAGGATAAAAATATCTATCAGCAAACAAGGGAGGGACTTGAGCTTTCAAGAGAGAGTGCAAGTGAGCTTCTTGAATGGATTTCTCCTGAGAGAATTGAGAGAATTGAAAATGAGAAGAGCAACCCCAATCCCGATGAGGTTTTGCAAATGGCTGATAAATATAAATTACCAAGACTTTGCAATTATTATTGTGCAAATCAGTGCCCCATTGGGCAAGAATATGTGCCTGAGGTGAAGGTTAAGGAGCTTTCACAAATTACACTTGAGCTTTTGGCATCTCTTAATACGATGAATGCAAAGCGCGAGCGCCTTATTGAAATTACCGTAAACGGTCAAATTGAAAATGACGAAATTGCTGATTTTATTAATATTCAAGAGGAGCTTGAGCGCATTTCGATAACCGTTGAAACACTTCAGCTTTGGTGTGAAAGGATGCTTGCAAACGGAGTAATTAATGAACAAAAATATAATGAGATAAAAGCAAAGGAAAAAACTAAATAATATATTAGATAATTTTAATGCACAAAGAGTAAATTCTTTGTGCATTTTTCACATATTTGGGGAAGTAAATCGCAAAAAAGTGTGCGATATTATGCTATGTGACGAAAAAAATAATCTTTATTCAAAACCCTTGTTTTTTATGAACAAGTGAGTTATTATATTTATATATAGTAGATATAATTGAACAAGTGGAGAGGAAAATATGGAAAAATTGAAACAGTTTTGGAACTCATTTGTTGAAAAGCACCCCAAAATTTCTCAATGGGTCAAAGAAGGCGGACTTTTCACATTAGTGAGTATATTGATAACCATTATAAGATCAGTTATGATAGAAGCTTTAACCCTTTTGTTTATTAAACCGCTTGGAACTGCCGCAATTGGATTTCCACCCAACGTTACATTAAACGTTTTGGGATATGAGTTTGAGTGGTATATCCTTGGTGCAAACGAAGATCAGGGAGGTCTTGCATATTTTGTGGCATTTTTGGTTTCACTTTGGATTTGTGAGATTATTAACTTCTGTTTGCAAAGAAAATTCGTTTTTTGCGCCAAGAGTCACCTTTTGCGCCAAATAATCTTATACTTCAGTGCTTTTGTTATTGTAAATTGCTTGGCAATGTCAATAAGCAATATTTGGGTAAACGTTGCAATACATTTTATACCTTCTTTCTGGTATAGTCTCGGTACAACCTTTATAACGGGTGGTGTTGCAATGCTGGTATTCTTTTTTGCTAATAGACTTATTTTCAAAGAAACTGATAAAAAATAAATTGAGGTTGAGATATTTGAAGCTTTATTTTGGTAATAAAAGAAGAATTGTAGTATTTGTTTTGTGTGTGACTTTGATGCTTTTGGTATCGTGTGAACCCACAGAGCAAATCCATTCGCCTTCGATGGGAGGCCCGGGAAACATCCCACCCGAAAATGTATCGAGGGGAAGATTTACTCCCGACGAAGATAAAATTGCCGTTTTTGACTCGGGATACGTTGAAGGATTTTGGGCAAGAAACGACAGGGGAAACGGTCATCCCTTTAATTGCTCGTTTAATAATGAAAATGCCGTTATTAACAATGGGCTCTTAACTCTTTCTCTCACCAAGGGTGGAGAAAGGAGTTATAAAGGCGCTGAATACCGTTCGGGTGCAAGATTTTCATACGGATATTATTCCGTTTCTATGAAGGCGGCAAAATGTCCCGGTGTCATTTCTTCATTTTTCACCTACACAGGTTGGCCATGGCACGAAATCGACATTGAATTTCTTGGAAATGATACAACAAAGGTTCAGTTGCTTTTTAGTGTAGCCCTTGATTAGCTTTTCGTATATATCTGTGCCAACAAGACTGATTGCTTGCTCCTCAAGATTTTTGGGCTCTTTTATACACGCTAAATCTCTTTGCTCGGCAATTTTTCTTTTTGCCTCCTCGGGAGTGATAACACCCCACATTTTATTAAAGGTAAGCATATTGAAGGGGAGGGAATAGAGCTCACCCTTGTAATTTGCCATTGGGGAGTTTGTATAGCGATTGAATTCAGCAAAGCGATTTACATATTCCCAAACTCTTTTATCGTTCGTGTGAAATATGTGAGCCCCGTATTTGTGCACTTGAATTCCTTCAATGTTTTCGGTATAAATATTTCCTCCTACATGGGGGCGCTTGTCAATTACAAGCACAGATTTTCCTGCTTCCTTTGCTTTTTGAGCAAAACAAGCCCCAAAGAGTCCTGCTCCGACTATAAGATAATCATATTTCATAATCTTATTTTAGCCGTTTGATAACGGAATTTCCTTTCCTGAATTTTAGGAATTATATGTGGATGTTAACCAAAGTAGTCATGATTTTATGTATATATAGCAATTATACCATAAAAAACAAATATTTCAATAATAATATTTTTGGGGCTTGTGCAAGGGTTGTTATATATGTTATAATGTAATAAACTTTGATATGAGGTGCAAAAATGAAAAAGCTGTTGATAACGGGATTTGAGCCGTTTGGTGGGGAAGAGATTAATCCCTCTTGGGAAGCAGTTGCAAAATTGCCTAATGAAATAAATGAATATGAATTGATAAAATTGTGCTTGCCCGTGGAGTTTTCAAGGGCGGCTCAAATGGTAATTGATCTTTCAAAGAGTGCTTGTCCCGACGTTATTCTTTGTATTGGGCAGGCAGGTGGCAGAGGTGCTATAACACCCGAGCTTGTTGCAATCAATTTAAGAAACGCATCCATTCCCGACAATAGTGGATATAAGCCACATGATGAACCAATTATCGCAGGAGGAAGCACTGCATACTTTTCGACCTTGCCCATGCGAAAAATTGCCGAAGCAATAAATGAAAAGGGAATAATTGCGCACGTTTCCTATTCTGCAGGCGCATACGTTTGTAATGATTTAATTTATACCCTGCTTGCGCATTTTGAAGGAACACAAACGCGCGCAGGATTCATACACGTGCCATATACCACAATTCAAAATAAAGTTCCATCAGTCGAGCTCGACGATATCGTTAAAGCTTTGATAGTGGCAATAGAAAATCTTGACTAAATCGAATATAAAAATACCCCCTCGGACTTTATCCGAGGGGGTTGTTGTTTTATTAATTAAATGTATTTGCTATAACGAGTAATCATTGCAACCAATTCTTCCATAGTAAGGTTACCCTTGCCAATAGAAATCTTCAAATATGCACCGCCTGCCGCGTTGAACATATCTTCGGAAAGAGGACAAATTGCATTTAATTCTTCGTATGTAAAGAGACCGTAAGTTTCGATATCCTTTGCAATCTGTTCGTAATCGTATGTCATTGTTTCAGGATCAACTTCAAAGATATTGAAGAGACCGCCAACGCCACCGGGCATTGAAAGCATACCGTTTACGAAGTAGCAAAGATGTCCAACTGTTACAGGGCTCCATGCAGTTGTTGTTTCTGTTTCGATAACAACGTCAACGAGCTGAACCTTTTCAAGTGTGTCACCATTCTGTTTTGCGAATGTATGACCAATGTAATCTGCGGCATTCTTGTCGAGATATACGTATCTGTTAAGGTCGTAATCCCAGAAGCCGTGTTCACTGATTACGTTAACACTTGTTCCATCTGAGAAGTAGAGACGAATTACTTCGTATTCAGCTGTAGGATCGCTATCAAGGAACATAATGGGAGCTGCATCAAGCTTACCTGTTTCCATGTTCCAAACGAGGAGCATTTCGTTGCCTGTAAGAGAATCAACGCGTACCTGTGTACCATCAGCAAGTGTGATGAGTGTTTCGGGGGTTACACAATTGCCGCCGCCACTGGAGGATGAAGTCAAAAGATCAGTCATTTTACCGTCAACAAAATCAGAGTAAGAGTACTGTGCTTTATCCTTATAGTCTGCATATGTTACAGTCCAAGATACTGTAAATTTAACTGACTTACCGTTGGGGTCTGTAAACTCATAAGTAAGTGTTACAGCTCTTGCAGAAGTGCCTGTTGAAACGTAACCGCTAGTAGAACTAATAGTGAAATACATCTGCTTAGTTCCGTTGTTGTCAACTACTACAGGCATACCATATACCTGCTTACCTTCATGAATATAGCCTGAAGTAATCTTCAATGAATATCCATCTTTTGTGGTTTCCCAATAGTTATTTGTACCGTTCTGCTTGCCTGTACTTGTGGGAGTAAGTGTAGCAAGGTCAAGAATTACTTCATTACCGTCTGCAGTATAGTATTTAACTTTAATTCCTTCAAGTGCAGGAACTGCACAAGACCAGTCACTGTTTTTGGATTTAACAACCAACAAGGGATCGGCACCAACCTTGTTAACAACTTCTGGAGCGGGAATTTCTTTCTTTGTAGCAGCAATGATAAAGTAAATTGTGTGAGTTGCATCACCATCTACTACTGTCAAAATATATTCAGTAGTACCGGTTTGAGACAATGTAATTACCTTAGACGTATCAATTACAGTGCCATCAGCAGTTTTAACTGTATATGACAAGCTTTGACCGTGCTTCTGAGCCAAAAGTTTATCAAAGCTAAAGTTGTAATTAGATTTCAAATCGATTGTAAGAGTTGATTCCCAACGATTATCGCTTGTGTCAAACACAGTTGAGAATTCTCTTTCTGCATTTGTATCAGTAAATGATACTGTGGGAGCTGTAGGACCTTGTGCGAAAGGAACGTAGTCTGCCACATTTTTAAATTCATCAATTGTACCGTTAGTATTCTTATATGAGAATACATGTGAACCACTAACCTCTACAGTTTCATAAGGAACTGAATTCTTATTAGTACGATTATCAGTTACGTTAACACTTACTTTTGAACCTAAAGCTTGAGGCATATGTGTAAAGCCAAGGTTCAAAGATTCATTTGTTCCGTCTCCGTCAATATCATGAAGGTATGCTGTCTTGCTAAGGGCAGTATTAATAATTGATGATGCAGCGCTGGGGGCATATTTAGAATATTCTTTGTTTACCCAAGCGTCTTGAACAAAATTACCTTCCAAAATAATGGGAGTGGATGTTCCATTTTCATCACATTCAAGAAGCACGCTAAAGCCCATCAATGTCTTGGATGTATCATGAACAGTTGCCTGGAAGGGTTTCTGAATAAGTGTTACATCCTCCAATGTTAAGCTTTGTGCAGAAACTGCATGAATATTGGCTACTGCGCCACCGCTAATTGTAGAACCATCAATAACAAGATTTCCGGATCTAAGATAGATTGCTGCACGTCCACCATGAATATAAGAGTTAATAATCTTACTATTACCGTCAACTATTACTGCACTTCTAACGTTACCGCGCGCATCGTTTGAAGAATCACTGGGCTTAGCAGTGTTGTTGGCATCTTTAATCTGAGATGAATAAAGAATTGCAAATGAGAAGTTAGGACAAACAATCTGAACGTTATCAAGTGTACCGTTTTTAAGTGTTACAAAGCCTACACCCATTGCATCGTACATTACGTCATTTGCAGCAGTCATCTTAAAGCCGTTACCGTAAAGTGTATAACCGCCGGATACTTCGATTGTAGAGAAGCCAACGTCGTTAAGAAGAACAACGTTGTTGGTCTTTACACTCTGAGCGCTGCTTGCATTTACACCATCAACAATTTCAACCTGAATTGAGTATTCCGTGCTTGAGGAATCCTTAATAGCGATTGTAGCAAGGCCTGTGTAGCCTGCGAAGTTGAGTGTTGCCTTTGTCCAATCGTTTGTATTTGCTGTGAATGTACCGTTAGTAGCTGTAACACTTACGCTTGTGCTATCAACAGCGGGTGTGCCGTCCTTCTGCTTGAAGAGAAGACCAAGAGCAACTGTGTTCTGGTTACCAATACGGTAAGTGAAGTCGCCTGTGAGCTTTGTATCAAACTTATCAGCAATAACAACGTCGACCTGGATGGTTGTTGATTCACAGAAGTAGTAGTCAGTAATTGTCAAATTCAATTTACCGATGCCACTAAATGAAAGTGTGCTTTGCTTCCAATCGGAAGTATTCATGTTATATACTGCACTAACTGTTGCGCTTGTATCAACAGGAGAGATAGTAACTACAACGTTTTCGCTATTGATTGCTACTGTGTTGCCTGTGATTTCCTTGAACAATTTGTCAAGTGTTATTGTGGAGCCTGTACCAACCATTGTTGTTCCTGTGCTCTCAAACTTTTGAACGGAGTTTTCAACTGTACCCTCATTGATTTCAATAACGTCCTCAATGTTTACGCCGTTCCATCTGTTAATACCCATGCTGGAGATACCCCAACCGTAACCTGCAAAGAGGTTATCGAATTCAAGGTAAACTGCCTGTTTATCTTCAGCTGCTGTATGACTGTGCTTACAGCCTGTTACTGAATCCTTTTCAGCTTCAGTATCTACGATACCGTTGCCGTTTGTATCTATAAAGTTAAGCTCAGAGTGGGGAACTCTGCTAAACTGGTAATCACCGGACTGAGAAGCCATTGTATTTGCTTCAAATTCACAGTAGAAGTAATAGTTCCAAGAGCTGAAGTTAACTGTGCATCCATATGC
Source organism: Eubacteriales bacterium (assembly GCA_045637205.1). Taxonomy (GTDB): domain Bacteria; phylum Bacillota; class Clostridia; order Oscillospirales; family CAG-272; genus RGIG4608. Next base: position 6,794 of record JAZTYY010000001.1, read on the forward strand.
CTCAACTCCTGCCATGTTAGGAATAACCTTACCTTCTGTGCTTGTTGTGTTATGTCTGATTGAACCAATCAACATACCGCTATAACGGTAAGAGCCGTACTGGTAGTTTGAGCAAACGTCGTTGTATACGTCCAATTGTGCTGAAACGTTACAGTTTTTGAAGATGATTGTGTCACCTGTAGCGCTGCCGCTTGCATTGGCATTGCCACGGTACATACCAACAAGACCGCCACAAGCAACGTCACAAGATTCGTTAAGAACACCAATCTTATTTGTGCTGTCAACTGTGATGTTAGTCAATTCAATTGCTTCAACTGCGCTATGCTCTCTACCTGCTATACCAATGATACCACCGTTACCGGAATTATAAACTCTGGGATTGCAGTTTTTGATTGCGATGTTTTCGAATTTTGAAGCAACCGCGTATGCTGCGATTACACCGGTGGGTGTGTTTTCACCCGCGGATGAGAAGTTATCCACTGTGAGATTCTTAATGGTAGCTCCGAATACGTATCCGAAAAGACCCATTGCATCATTGTAGTGCTGCAAGGTTGCATCGTAATCCACACTGTCACCCTTCATTTCCAAAGTGCTTTGGAAGAAGTTAGAGATTGTGTGACCGTTACCATCAAAGGTACCTCTGAATGCGGAAACGTTACTTGTAATAACGTTACTTGACTTTTCATAAGTTCCTTCGTTGTTGTAGTAACCGATGGGGTAGAAGATCTTGTCGGGATCATTTTCGCGCTCAGCATCACCGAGGTTGATGTCGGCAATAAGCTTAACTGTCTTGCCTGCGAAATTATCCTTTGTTTGATTATCCATACCGCCAACAATTGCACTAAATCCTGCAAGCTGCTCTGCGTTTGCAATAACAAGCTCTGTTTTGCTTGCATCGTACCAAGAGTAGTCGCGAGTGCCATCCCATGCATTCTCTGTATCGGAAATGATTGCGATTTCAGAGAAGGATGCGATATAAACTGTAACGTCACCTGTTATGGGATCATACTTAAACTGATTGTGTGCTGAGAAGGGTGCGTTGTTAGAAACAAGCGCCATCTCAATTGTTTTGCCATTTTCTACGTGATAAAGTCTAATGCTTGTGGAGTTAAGGCCCTTAATGGCTGCAGCCTGAAGCTTGATTTCCATGGGAACGAGGTTGCCAACAGCAACACCTTCCACGTGTACGTCAAGGGATGTTGAAACTTCAGTGTCTGAAAGGCTAACGTCTGCCTCACTCTTTTCAATACCATTAATGGTAAGAGCAAGTTCATTAGCGCCAACTTCCATCTGAACGCCACCGGGAACGGTTGCGCTTGCAGTTGCGCCTTCGATGCTTACACCACCTACAGGAACCTTATTTCCTTCGTCGGGGTCAACGGATGCTGAGATATGTACGTCGGCAATATAGGGTGCTGCCAAGCTACCAAGCACTGTGTTGCCAAGGTCATTTCCGTTGTCGTTGCCAGCGTTGCTATTGGGGGGAATTATAACAACGTTGTTTTCAGTTGTGTTGCTGTTTTCATTGTTTTGATTCCAAGGGAATGAACAAGAAGCAAACTGAGTTGCAAAGGTCACTAAAACCAATAAAACAGCCAACAATCTTACGCAAAATTTCATTCTGTGTTTTTCTCCTTTATTAATTTTAATTGCATACACATCTATTATAACATATATTATATATAAATGCAAGTATAATTTTATGAACATTTATCATATACAAAATCACCCCTTTTTCGAGGGGTGATTTAATGAGCTTTTTTATGTACTTTCTAAGATAAATTTTTTTACGTTGCGGTTAAAGCACATATACATCATGGGTGCAATTGAGATAAGTGAACCGATGGCAAATATGATGTATAAGGGGAATATCTCGCCTAAAAATCCGTACACAACAGTAGATATTGCAGTTCCACACGTTGTTGCTGATGAGAAAAATCCAAGAATTGCTCCACGATTTTCTTCAGGAAGAGCCAACATCATAGATGCACTGAATACCGTGTTTCCTGCGGTGTTACAAAATCCGCCAAGAAATGCAAATACACACATTGGCACAAACTGAGTCGACAAATATGCCATAATTAAAAATATGCAGGACGCAGAAAAGCATATTGCCATAATCCAATAGCGCGACCTTTGGCTGAATTTGATTATACCCAAAAGAACAACACAAGCTATTGCCGAAGCCATCCACATAGACATCAGCACACCGTATTCTGCCTCGTTAAAGCCTTTTTGCGCGGTGAAAGGAATCATGAGTGTAAATGGACCTGCACCAAGGAAATTGATAATTACTGCACAAGGAATGAATATGCGTAAGCTTGGATTATCAAAAATTGTTTTGATAGCAATTTTGCTATCCTTGAGAATGCTTTTTATTGAAACCTTAGCACCCTGATTTACGGTTTTTGGAACCGAAACAAATATTTCCGAGATGGCAGCGTAAAGGTTGCTGCAGCCATTGATGATAATGATAAGTGGAACACCGAAGAATGCCACTAACACGCCACTCAAAGCCGTTCCAATCATGTTGATTGTGTTGCTAACACCCGAAAAAAGGGATTGTCCGCGCACCATATCGTCGCGAGGTATGATATCAATAAGAACCGTGCTTGATGCGGGTGAATACAACACACCACCAAGGGAAGCAAGAAAGGCAGCGGCAAGAACGATGGGGACGCTTAACTTGTCCGTATAGGCAAGCACACCAATCGTCAGCATTAACGCGCCTTGAAATGCATCACCGATTACAAGCACCCATTTTCGATTTATTTTATCCACTATAGTGCCTGTGAAGGGGGATAAAAACATTGTAACAAACAATGAAATGGACGACATAACGCCCATAAGTCCTGAAGAGCCCGTCTTTTGATATACCCAATAGCCGATAGCAACGCTATACATAAGGTCACCTATCAAGCTGACAGCAGAGCTTTGCAAAAGTAATATAAAATTTTTATTCCATAATTTCTTAACCATAATAAATCTCCGTTGCTTTTTACCTCATTATAGTAAAAAACGTTTGGTTGCGCAATATATTTTAGTTTTAAAATGCAACAAGTGAGGCAACCAACGGTTGCTTTTGCAATTATAACACATAAAACCTTCAAATTCAAGACTTTAGTAAATATTTTGGTGTATTTATAGTGCTTTTGTGTGATTGACTTTGCACAAGATTTATGCTATAATTTATCTCGTAAAATCAACCAAAGGAACAGTAAATGAAAAATACAGATAAATCAACTGATAATAAGACAAATACGGGCAGAAAAAAGCTGCATCAGCTTTTCTTCCCAATTTTTTTGGAAATATTATTTATGATGCTTGCAGGCATAGTGGATACACTAATGCTTTCAAGTGAGGGAAATAACGAGGTTGGAGCCGTGGGCACGGCAAACACCTACGTTGGATTGTTTCTCATTATGTTTTCCATCATATCCTCGGGAATGGTGGCAGTTATGACGCAGTATATTGGTGCAAACCGCCCCGGTGTTGCGCGTCAGGCATTAAAAATCGGCTTGATTTTTAATGGAATCGTTGGCGTTGTGATTACGGGAATACTGATTTTTGGGGCAGGGCCCATTTTAAACGTGGTTGGTATTGCCGAAAACCTTGAGGAGCCTGCAAAAATATATCTGCAAACAATAGGTATTTTTTGTATGTGTAATGCTTTAACGCCTATTATTTCAAGCTATTTGAGATCTTTTGGACACACCACTCCAACTCTTGTTGCAACCTTGGTTGCCAACGGCTTGAATATTGCGCTTAACGCATTTTTCCTCTTTGTGATGAAATGGGGAGTTTTGGGAGTTGCCTTGGCAACGGGAATTTCCCGAGTTGTAAATCTCGTTTGGGTTGCTGTTGCTGCTAAACGTCGCATAAAATTTGTGCAGGATGATAATCCACCTAAAAATAAAGAAATTTTCACAAAAATTGTTCGCGTTGGATTGCCTGCGGCAATGGAAACCATGTTATATAACATTGCCATTACCTTGGTAATCAGTATGCTTAACCGTATGGATGACACCGGTGCACAGGTAACGGCACGTTCATATGCTATGCAAATTTCCAATTTTTCATATTGCGTATCAGCTGCCTTGGCAAATGCCAATGCGATATTGGTTGGCTGGCATCTTGGTGCAGGGGAGTATGAGGAATGCGCACGCAGCACGCGTCGTTCGGCTTTGATTGGTATTGGTGCAGGTATTACGATTGCAGGAATTTTTGCAATCTTATACCAACCAATAGTTGGGATTTTCACCGACGATGTTGATATGATTAATTTGGTTGGCGCGTTGCTTGTGGTTGATATATTCTTAGAGATAGGGCGCTCAACCAACCTTATTTACGGCTTTGCGCTTAAAACGAGTGGTGACGCTGTGTTCCCAATGATAATTGCCGTTGTGTTTATGTTCCTGTGCGCTGCAGGAGGAACTTGGTTCTTTGGTATGCATCTTGGCTGGCTGGCAGTTGGAGCATATATTGGTATGGCACTTGACGAATGCGTGCGTGCAATATTCATGTGTGGCCGTTGGCAGAGTGGAAAATGGAAAAAGCTCAAATTGGTTGATAAAAAATGATATAAAAAAGCACACCGAGTGGTGTGCTTTTGTTTTATGGTTGCGGGGGTGGGATTTTTCATTGCACAGTCGAAAATATAGTCGTTTCGGGCACATACTAAAGTATTTGCCCGATACTCCTTATTTTCTCCCATCTCATTCTCCCTTCATCTGCCACAGGCAGCGGTCGAATTCGATGCTCACTCCCTCTGCGGAGGTCGTTCGGCAATTCAAAATCTACTCTCAAGGATAAAACAAAAAGCACACCGAGTGGTGTGCTTTTGTTTTATGGTTGCGGGGGTGGGATTTGAACCTCACGACCTCCGGGTTATGAGCCCGACGAGCTACCAGGCTGCTCTACCCCGCGATACTGGTAATTAAGTGTGGTGCCGGGAACGGGAATCGAACCCGTACGGTGCTCTCGCACCACGGGATTTTAAGTCCCGGGCGTCTGCCAATTTCGCCACCCCGGCGGAATTTACATCGCCACTTTTGTGGTCCACTCTTAATTGCTTGAATAGTATAACACACAAAATGCAATTTGTCAACACCCTTTTAATAAAAAATGTTGACTTTTTTTGTTTTAGAGGTTACAATAGTGCTATAACTATTAATATTATATGTGGATTTATTAATTTTATGCTTAAAAAATTTAAACCTATAACACAAGAAAAACCGATATTATTTAATGAGGACGTATATTTGATTGATGACTCCGGCAGGGTGCTATGTGGCAGGCACAAGGGAGAGGAAATCAAAAATATTTTTGCCCACGTGGATGCAAACGAGCTTTTATTTATTCGTGAAAATATGTTTTTTGCAGGTTTAAAGCCTCTTTTGCTTGTGCAATCCTCACTTGGTGCAATATTTATTGATGATTCGCTTTTCGGCAGCTACCGTTTACTCATTGCGATTGTTCCTCATTTTAGCAGGCAAGAGGTGCTTGCTATGGTTAGTGACAAGATAAAATCCATTGTCCTTGCAAGTCCCGATATGAAGGATGAGCTTGCTATGGCTAGTTGCGTTGAGTTTGACCAATCTCACGATGAATTTTGTGAAAGATTGTTATCAACGCATCGCGGAGCGTATTATTACCGTGTTCACGGGCGCACGAATGGAGATATATCCATGATGATGTCCGAAATTGCCTATGATTTTTCACGTTTTTGTGGATGTGAGCTTGAGCTTACAACGAACGGTGTTGGGCTGTTTGAGATGAAAAACGATCTTTGCATAGACTCATATGTTTTTGCGCTTACAAGCTTATTATTTACGGCGCGAAATTGTTCCTCGACGGGCAAAGCCAAGATGGACGTTTATTTTGATGAAATGGGCATTTATTTTGAGTTTGGATTTGAAATTGCTGAAGAATACAGGTCTATATCGTTGCAAAACGAGGTAGCCGAGCTTAAAAATTTCAAATTTAGAGCCGAGAATCATTTGTTTAACTGCGATTTTTATCAAAATGATAGAGCGTTTGCAGTGAGGGCGTATCCTTGGTTCAAGCACCCAAATTCTGCAGACATAAAAGAGAAGAGAAAAGAGTTTATATACAATATATAATTGAAAGGAGAGTACAATATGGCAAAGCTTAGTGACGCATCAGTAAAGGTGCTATCGGGCATTGGCCCTGCGCGTGTAAAGGCATATTCAAAGCTTGGAATTGAAACGGTTTCAGATCTTGTTTATCATTTTCCGCGCGCTTATGAAAATCGTGGAGATATAAAGCTTTTGTCAGAGTGTATTCCAGGAAACAAGGCGGCTCTTGAAATGGTTATTGGCACCGTTCCAAAGAAGTCCGTAATACGAAGAGGAATGACTCTTTTGAAATTTACTGCTTTTGACGAAAGTGGAACCTGTGAAATAACTTTTTACAATCAAAACTATCTTGTAGATAAATTCCCACTTGGTGCGACCTTCCGCTTTTATGGTCAGGTTGAAAGAGTTGGCAATAGATATAAAATGAACACTCCTTCTTACGAGATGGTAATAGAGGGAGAGGAGCTTAAGCCTCTTGTACCCGTGTATCCTCTTACGGAGGGAATAAGCAAAAATAGAATTGCAGCCGATATTGAAGCGGCAATCAACGTTTTATCTCCCGAGCTTGAGGATTACTTGCCTGACGAGATTAGAAGAAGATATAAGCTTTGCACTTTACCGTTTGCACTTCGTTCCATCCATGATCCCACCGATTACGAATCGGTTGCAAGGGCAAAGAGAAGACTCATTTTCGATGAGTTTTTCACATTTGCACTTGGAATGACATTGAGTGGTAAAAAGCGCAAGGAGTACGGAGCTCCCGTTTGCGATAACAACGACATAAGTGAGCTTTTGGCTGCATTTCCATATGAGCTTACAGGTGACCAAATGAAAGCCATTGATGATATTAAACGCGATATGGCAAAGGATACTCCAATGAGTCGAATTTTGGTTGGTGACGTTGGATGTGGAAAAACCGTTTGCGCCATGGCAGCAATGCTTATTGCTGTAAAAAGTGGACGTCAGGCGGTGCTCATGGCACCTACTGAGATACTTGCGCGTCAGCATTATAATGATATTGCGCCCATTTTTGAGAAAATGGACTATAGAGTGGAGCTTTTGGTTGGCTCACTTACTCCTGCGCAGAAGAAGAGGGTAAGAGCATCCCTTTGCGATGAAGATGAATCAAAGCGCACAAGCATTGTTATCGGTACTCACGCGCTCATTTCCGAGGGGGTTGAATTCCACTCGGCAGGTGTGCTTGTAACTGACGAGCAGCATAGATTTGGTGTGGCGCAAAGAGCCACTCTTTCAAAAAAGGGTGAGAGGGCGCACGTGCTTGTTATGAGCGCGACACCGATACCACGTTCACTTGCACTTATTATGTACGGTGACTTGGATCTTTCAAAAATTAATGAGATGCCACGCGGCAGACAGAGAGTGGATACCTTTGTGGTTGACGAAAACTACCGTCCACGTTTGAATACTTTTATTGAAAAGCAGGTTGTTGAGGGCGGTCAGGTCTATATAGTTTGTCCTGCGGTAGAAGAAAAAGAGCCTGAGGATTTGGGAGAAATAAATTTTGCTGAATTTGGTATGCAAAGAGAAGAATTGCCACCACTTAAGGCGGCGGTTCAATTTTCAGAGGAGCTTGCAAAGGCCCTTCCTAATCTCAATATTGAATTTCTTCACGGAAAAATGAAGGGCGCAGAGAAGGACGATATAATGAAACGCTTTGCGGCGGGTGAAATTGATGTGCTTGTTTCAACAACAGTAATTGAGGTTGGTGTTAACGTGCCGCGTGCAACTCTTATGGTGGTTGAAAATGCTGAGCGCTTTGGCTTGGCGCAGCTGCATCAGCTTCGCGGAAGAGTCGGCCGCGGAAACAAAAAATCATATTGTGTTCTTGTTTCGGATAGTAAGGGAGAAAATGCTCGCGAGCGCCTTGAAACAATGAAGAAGGAATATGACGGATTTAAAATTGCTGAAAAGGATTTGCTTCTTCGTGGCCCCGGTGACTTCATTAAGGGTTCAAGTGACCCACTTGTTCGCCAAAGTGGAGGAATTAAATTCAAGCTTGCCGATATGAGTGAGGATTCGGGCATTTTGACGGATGCATATGAGGCTGCAAGGGAATTAATTGAAAAATCTCCCGACCTTTCGGATAATGAAAATCTTAAAAGAATGATTGTAAAAATGTTCTCAATAGATGAACACTCCTTAAATTAGCTCCAAAATCATCTACGAAAGTGAATAAAGAGTGAATAAATGATGCTTTTGATGAATAATATACAAAAATAACAAAAAAATTCAATTTGTTCACAAAATATTCACAAATAGGTGGTATTATAGAAATGTTGACAAGTCAACAATTGGAGGACTTATGGAAGCTAATAGATTTTTACTGTTTTATCAAAGCTTTGAGAGAGTCGTGAAAGATATCAAGAAAAAAGAGGCATCCTATATGAGTGAATATGGTTTGCGCTCAGTTCATATGCGTTGTTTGTTAGTAATAAAGCAAAGTGAAAATGGCATGACCATAACCCAACTTGCTAAGACAACGAGTACGGACAAGGCATTGATATCAAGGGTTGTCAAGGAGCTCGCTAATGATGGTTTTCTTGAAACGAAGACCGCAGGCGATGATAAAAGCTATAACAAAAAATATTATCTCACTGAAAAAAGTGAAAAAATCGCATCAGATATCAATGAGGATATTGGTATATATATGGCTCAAGCAAGAATTGGAATACCTGAGGATGAAATGCAAAGGTTTTATGAAACCTTGTTCCGTCTTTCACAAAACATTTCAGTAATAGCCGATAGTGAAGAATAAAGGAGACCATTATGGAACTTAAAGAACTTAAAGCTGTGCCCGTGCGCTCATTGTATCACAACATTGAGCTTGCAAGTCAAAAGTACGGTGAGCATCCCTTATTTGCTTTTGAGAGAAATAGGAATGACTATGAAATTTCATATACAGAATTTTATGAATATGTAAATGCCTTGACAAGAGGTTTAATTCACTTGAAGCTCGCCGGAAAGAGAGTTGCCATTATTGGTGAAAACTGCCCGGAATGGATTGGTATTTATCTTGCTTCAATTACATCCGGTGGTGTTGCAGTGCCGATTGACGTTGCTCTTTCAAAGGAGCAGCTTGTTGAATTTGCAAAGATGGCTGAGATTGAGGTGCTTGTGTATTCGAGTTCTTGGGCTTCATTCGTTGAGGAGCATGTCGATGAATTTGAGGGTGTTTCTAACTTTATTAAGCTCAACGACTATACCTTTGATTTCCAAACTGCTCAAGAATATGAGCTTGAAAGATTTACAAGTGTTTCTAAGATTGCACACACAGGTAATGCAATCACAAATATAAAGATTCCTAAACAGGATTCTGAAAGAATGAGCATTATGCTCTTTACATCGGGCACAACGGGAACAAGCAAGATAGTTATGCTTTCTCAGAAGAATATTTGCACGGTTATCAATAGTGCAAGAGTTCCTCTTGCTAAGTTTGATGAAGATGATGTACTTCTTTCAGTTCTTCCTGTTCACCACACCTACGAGCTTACTTGCGGTATATTTGCTGCTTTGGACCACGGTTGTAAGATTTGTATCAATGATTCAATCAAGCACGTTACAAAGAATCTTAAAAAGTATAGACCAACCGGTATGGCTGTAGTTCCTCTTTACGTTGAGGTGTTCTATAATAGCATTATGAAAAACGTTAGAAAGCAGGGAATGGAAAAGACCTTTAATACGGGTCTTAAGCTCAGCAAGGCTGCCAGCAAGCTTCACATTGACCTTTCAAAGAAGCTCTTTGGTAAGATTACTGAGGCTTTTGGTGGACGTCTTTGTAAGCTCGTTTGTGGTGGCGCAGCGCTTCGTCCTGAGCTTGTAGCAACGTTTAGAGCTATCGGCATTGAGATAGTTCAGGGCTATGGTATTACAGAGTGTGCACCCCTTGTATCAGTAATTCCTTTCGGAGTTTATAACCCCAAATCCTGCGGTAAGATAGTTGATTCCATGCAGGTGTTTATCGATAAAGAAAACTCAAGTGACGAATTCGGTGAAATCGTTGTTAAGGGTGAAAACGTAATGCTTGGCTATTACAAGAACGAGAGTGCTACTAAAGAGGTTCTTAAGGACAACGGTTGGTTCTATACAGGCGATTACGGTTACGTTGATAAGAAGGGCTATCTCTATATTACAGGTAGAAAGAAGAACATCATCGTTCTTCAGGATGGCAAGAACGTATTCCCTGAGGAAATTGAAGAATATATTGGTGCAATTTCACATGTTAAGGAGTGCGTAGTTGTTGGACGTCAAAAGGACAACGACCTTGCTATTACCGCAATTGTATATCCTGATTTTGAATACACTGACAGCATTGGACTTAAGTCCAAAGAGGAAGTGTATAATGCAATCAGAGAAGAAATCAACGTGGTTAACAGAAAGCTTGTTGGTTATAAGAGAATTGCAGCTCTTGAATTCATAGATGAAGAGTTTGAAAAAACCCCCTCAAAGAAGATTAAGAGATTCCTTTATAAATAAAATAATTAGACAAGTCCCTCTGGCGAAAGCTAGGGGGATGCGTCTTTTTGATTGGTTTGTTGACAAATAGTTTTAAATAAAATTATCCCCCAAGCGCGTGCTTGGGGGATTTTGTTATGAGCAAATCATATTAAAGGTTAATTTGTTAATAGTAAAAATCGTGCAATCCTATTCTTGCGGCAAACGGACGATTTTTGCTTATCCAGTTGCTTGTTGCAATTCTTGGGTTAAAGAAAAACATAACTCCGGGAACTATTTCATAACCCTCAAGACAAATTTTAGCGGCAATTATACTTTCTTGACTTGGAGTGTTATAAACTGTACCCGTGTATGCAGGTGTAAACTGTATTCCGTGTTTAAAGTCGAATATTACACCGTATATTGTGTTGGGATATTGATTACTTGCAACGCGATTAAGAATAACGTTGCCAACAGCAATCTTGCCCTCAAGAATTTCACCGCCCGCCTCGGCTTCGATGATGCGAGAGAGCCAGTAAAGCTCGTCACTGTTATAGTAGCTTTCGGCATCCTTAAGTGTCCAGGTTGCCTTGGTGAGATTTACTGAGCGCGTTTTTTCGTTCCACTTGACGTCAAGGTGAAGCGCTCTTGCAAGGGGACGAAGGGGAACGTAGAGCGAGCCGTTTATATTTTTAACCTCGCCAATTCCGTAAAAATATCTACCGTTGACGGATATGTAACGCTTTCCCGTGGTGACGGTAATTGTTAGTCCATCATATTTTACGATGGCGGTTTTCGTTTTGTCGTCATATTTGATGGTGCAATTTTTTGCACTTTCTGCGAGACGGCGAAGCGGAACGTAGGTAATTGAATCAATTAAAAGAGCCTCGCCACTAATGATTTCCTTGCCCTCAAGATAGAGGGGAATTTGCTCATAGTCAGTTTTTTGTGCCGCAAAAACGTTCATTGGCATCATCATAAATGCCAAAAGCAACAGCGACACAACACTTAGAAGTTTGGTTCTTATTTTCATAAAATTGTCCTTTCTTTTTCTTTTTTATAAAACTCCTTTCGTAAAAATTGCTCGGGATAGTGATTTCCTTTGCATATTTATTCTACCAAAATTCAGGTTTAGTTTCAACCCACAATAAAAGGAAGAAAAGGTTGCATTTGGTCTATTGACAATATTCTACATTTTTGATATAATAATTATGTATGCGAGGTGATATTATGGCAAACAAAAACGAGGTGCTTGCGGACGTTTTGCGCCCTGCGACCTTTGATGATATAGTTGGGCAGAGACACCTTTTCGGTGAACGCGGAATTTTGCGCCGTATGATGGAAAAGGGAAGAATGAGCAATATGATATTCTTCGGCCCTCCCGGCACGGGAAAAACCACTGCTGCAAGCATTATTGCAAAGCAGTCGGGAATGGATTTTTATAGAATAAATGCAACAAGTGCAACCTTGTCCGACGTTAAGGATATTATTTCTCAAACCAATAATGTTTTTGGCTTTGGAGGTATTCTTCTATACATAGACGAGATTCAGTATTTCAATCGTAAGCAACAGCAGGCGCTTCTTGAATACATGGAGGATGGCAGAGTTACACTTATCGCGTCCACAACCGAAAATCCTCATTTTTATATATATAATGCTATTATCTCTCGTTCAACCTTGTTTGAATTTAAGCCCGTTCAAAAAACGGAGCTTGCCAAGGCGCTTGAAAGGGCGTTGAAATTTTTAAATGATAGGGATGAAACCTCAATTGAGGCAAATAAAGAAACCCTTGAATATATCGCACAATGCTCGGGTGGTGACGTGCGCCACGCGATAAACTTGCTTGAAGGAGCATACTACGCTTGCGAGGGCGCCATTGACACAGAGCTTGTCAAAACGCTTCACATACCCGTTGATAATTTCTCGGACGATGCGCATTTTGATCTCCTATCTTGCTTGCAAAAGTCAATAAGAGGCTCCGATCCCGATGCTGCGGTGTTCTATCTTGCAAAGCTTTTGCACTGCGGTGAGCTGATTTCCGTTTGTCGACGCTTGCAGGTAATTGCAAGTGAGGACATCGGACTTGCATACCCGATGGCTGCAGCAATCACAAAGGCATGCTGCGATTCCGCGCGTGAGCTTGGAATACCTGAGGCGGCAATTCCGCTTTCTAATGCTGTGGTAATGCTTGCAACAAGTCCAAAATCAAACGCGTCATACAATGCATACTTTGCCGCTAAGGCGGACGTTGAGGCAGGACTTGGCAAGGATATTCCTGTTCATTTGCGCTCACCTCTTTATAAGGGATATAAATATCCACATGACTATGAAAATCATTATATAAAACAACAATATCTTCCTGATGATATTAAAAACAAGAGATATTATAATTACGGCGATAACAAAACTGAACGCGCCGCGAAGGAATATTGGGAAAAAATAAAGAAATAGGAGTATTTTATGTCTAACAAATTTATGTTCAAACTGTTGTCTGTCCTTGTTCTTGTGGCAATGCTTGCAGGCTCGCTCTTTGCGTGCTTCGATGAGGATGTGGGTTATACAACTCCAATAGAAAATCGTCCATCTGGAACAACTACCACTACAACAGGACCTACAACGACAACACCTTCGACATCTACGACCACAACAACGGTTATTAGACCTTCAACCACAACGTCCGGCACTACAACGGGCAACGGTGGTAATATGCCAAGTGACGATCACTTGGACGTTGATAATAACGGCTTGTGTGATGCGTGTGGAATTGACGTAGTAGAAACAATCGACTTCTATAATTTTAACGACCTTCACGGCAAGTTTGAAAACACAGATGATAATACAGGTGTTGACGAGCTTACAACCTACCTTCAAAACAGAATGGAGATTGATGAGCATTTTGTTCTTCTTTCAACAGGAGATATGTGGCAGGGTGGAAGCGCATCTAATGAAACTCACGGTAGAATTATTACTGATTGGATGAATGAGCTTAACTTTGAGGCGATGGCACTTGGTAACCACGAATTCGACTGGGGTCAGGATGCTATCAAAACAAATGTTGCAATGGCAGAATTCCCAATCCTTGCTATCAATATTTATGATAATGCTACAGGTCAAAGAGTTGATTATTGCGAGCCCTCCGTTATGATTGAACGCGGTGGAGTTAAGATTGGTATCATTGGAGCTATCGGTGATTGCTATTCTTCTATTTCAAGTGAAAACACGGTGGGCATCAATTTTAAGGTTGGCAGCGCTCTTACAAATCTTGTTAAGGCTGAAAGCGCAAGATTGCGTCAAGAGGGTGCTGATATTATCATCTATTTGATTCACGACGGAACTACATATTCTAACGTTGACGTAACTGATTATTACGACGAAACACTTTCAAGAGACGGCTATGTTGACGTTGTATTCGGTGGACATACACACAGCTACTACATCACAACTGATAGATACGGTGTTCCTCACCTTCAGGGTGGTGGTGATAACTCAAAGGGTATGACACACGTTGAACTTGACGTTAACTTTGCTAACGGTGAAATCAAAATCAATGTAACTGATTATATTGATCACAATAAGTGTGCAAATCTTACAGATTCTCCCTTGATTCAAGAATTGCTTAATAAATATTGGGATGAAATTGGCTGGATTTATGACAATCTTGGATACAACAATGCATATCGTTCAAGTAAATCAATCGGCAATAAGGTCGCACAGCTCTATTACGAAGCAGGAGTTGCCAAGTGGGGAAATGAATACAATATTGTACTTGGTGGTGGAAGTATTAATACAAGAAGCCCCTATGATTTGCAGGCAGGAAACGTTCAATACGGCGACTTGCAAATGATTCTTCCTTTTGATAATCCTTTGTATCTTTGCAGAATAAAGGGAAGTGACCTTAAGAGCAGATTTTTGAATAATAGTGATTATTGTGTATATTCAACTATTACTGCATCTCAAGTTAAGGATAATGAATATTACTATATCGTGGCGGATAGTTGGACTGCGCTTTATTCTTGGGCAAGATGCACAGCTATTGAGCAATACGATGAAACCACATTTGCGCGCGATTTTCTTGCACAATATATCATAAGTGGTGGTTGGGGCAAGTAATATATAATATAATGAAGAAAACAGGACGCAATTGCGTCCTGTTTTGCATAATTAATATAAAAGTTTAACAAAATGCTTTTTACACTCAAAAACCACGGAAAGGTTCACGCGCATTGCTTGTGAACTAAATTTGCCGAGGAGTTCCTGTGCAAGCACGGAACATCCTTACGTCAAATTTGCGAACCCAATCCCAAAGCACAAGTGCTTTGGTGATAGATTAGATTCCTCATGCAAGGGAACAAAAAAGCAGGACATCGAATGATGTCCTGCTTTTTTTGGTGACCCGTACGGGAATCGAACCCATGTTTTCAGCGTGAGAGGCTAACGTCTTGACCGCTTGACCAACGGGCCGTGTCAACGTAAATTAATATACCATAACTGAATAATTTTGTCAATAGATTTTAATTAAAAAATATTTCAAATTTTTATAAAAAACTTTTAAAAAACTCTTGACAAAGGAATAAAGATATGATAATATAAGCAAGTCGCGAACGCGGAAGGCAAGGAAAGCTAAAAAAGTTAAGGAAAGTTAAAAAAAGTACTTGACAATGTAAAGAGTTTGTGATATAATAACAAAGCTGTACATTTTGAGGGCAGCGAAATCGGTCATTGAAAATTGAACA
>JAZTYY010000002.1:0-6215 GCA_045637205.1 Eubacteriales bacterium
GAAAAACGGAAAGAAAAAAAATTGGTTCACAAACGTTACAATTATTAATAAATAATAATTCTAAAATCATAGCCAACAAATTAATAGATAACGTAGTAAGGTTATAGATTTTATACATAGGTTCTTGAAAAAAATAGACAGGTTGTCCAATAGGCTTTACAGCTACAAACAACATTAATATATGTCCAATCAATATTCCAATGCTTCTATTAAGCATAACAATTTCTCCTATATATTACCAATTACTGTAGATTTAGTATGTGATTTGTTTATAATTTCTTAAGCCATTCGTGTGCCAAATCAACCCAAACAGAGCAGGGATGAGGCACATTTTCGGGAATATCTTTGCAAGTTTCATGTGTTGCAAGCGAAAGACCGTGATGTCCGTCGGGGAACAAAACAAGCTCGTGCTTTATGCCACATTTTTCCAATGCCGCTGCTAAATTTTTGGAGTTCTGAACAGGCACTGAAGGGTCATTTTCAGTGTGCCAAATAAAGGCAGGTGGTGTATCAAAATCAACGTGCAAATCAAGTGAAAATTGATGCTTTTGCTCATCATTTGGAGTCTCAGTTCCGCAAAAATTATAGAGTGAACCAAGGTGCGTTTCACATGTTGCAGTAACCACGGGATAGCACAAGATCATAGCATCGGGACGTGCTTCTTTAGGTGCTAAAGTACCACTTGAAAGTGCCACATGTCCACCCGCAGAAAAACCGAGCACAAAAACCTTGTTAGCCCTTATATTATAAGGTATTGCGTTATCTCTGATATGCTTAATTGCTATCTCAATTTCATGCAAAGGATTGAGATTTTTTGCCATTTCTGCAACTGAATATTTAAGCACAAAAACGTTATATCCGCGTGCCAAAAATTGCAAAGCAACAGGCTCTGATTCACGGTTAGAGGTCCATTGATAACCTCCACCTGGACAAATCAAAATTGCAGGTCTTGGCTCGTTATTCATTTCGGGAGGATTGTCCCTAATATAAGTAATTAAATGCGCTTTTTCATCCTGTGAAAATATATATAATTCATCAATTTTCATATTATCACCTCACACTTATTATAGCATTTTTTATTTAATTGTCAATAATTTTGCATAGTTTTTATTTTATTTGGCAACACTATTTTTACCAAATTTATCAAGGAGAAATAGTATGAACAACAATTCTATGAACAAAGATGCTGAGCTTTTGCAGGATATATATTCAAATGTAAAAATGGGCTCGGATTCCATTATCAATTTGCTTCCCAAAATCAAGAATGATGATATGAAAACCTTTATGACTACCCAGCTTGATCAATATGAAAAATATGCAAAGGACGTTAAAAATCAATTGGTTTCACAAGGCATTGAGCCTAAAGAGGTGAATCCCGTTTCAAAGCTTGGCGCTAAAATTGGAATGGAAATGAAGTCCATGCAGGATAGTACGACAAGTCATATGGCTGAAATGATGGTTCAAGGCTGTACCATGGATGTAACCGACCTTTTGCAAAAGGTAAGTGCATATGAAAAATATCCCGAATGCAAGAATTCAGTATCACTTGCTAAAGAAATTGTAGCTTTTGAAGAAAGAAATATCGAAAAAATGAAGGAATTTTTATAAAAATCAGTTGAAAAATCACATTTTTGTTGACATGAGCATTAAAATATTATATAATATCTATGTAATATTTTAAGATTGGAGATTTCAAAATGAAGGTTACAAAAGAATCCATTATTGGCGACGTTCTTGATTTTTGTCCTGAAACAGCTCAGTTCTTCTTTGAAATTGGAATGCATTGCCTTGGTTGTCCTGCTTCTCGCGGTGAAAACATTGCTGATGCATGCGCAGTGCACGGAACAGATGCTGACAAACTTGTTGAAAAAATCAACGCATTTCTTGGAAACTAATTAAAAGGGGCTTAATTAAGCCCCTTTTCGCTCTTGGGGTAATTATGGAACAAATTAAGATTAATGATAGATTATTAACGGCAATTCCTTTTGTTAGAGAGGGAAAAAGATTTGCTGATATTGGCACCGATCATGCATATTTGCCTATATATCTCATGCAAATGGGCAAGATATCAAATGCCATTGCTGCCGATATTAATCAAGGTCCACTTGATAAAGCACAAGAAAATATTATTAAGTGTGGTCTCTGCGATAACATTAAAACCATACTTTGTGACGGCCTTTCGAAAATTGATAGTGAAATGGTTGATGATATTGCAATATTCGGAATGGGTGGAGAGCTCATTGTTAAAATTATTGATGAAGCAGGTTGGGTAAAAGATAGAGATAAAAGACTCATTCTTCAGCCAATGACTCATCCCGAAAAGGTTAGAGAGTATCTTGCAGATAATGGATTTCAAATCGTTGGTGAAACACTTTCTTTTGATAGAGGAAAGATTTATCAAACAATTTGTGCCCGGTATGACGGCAATATTCGTGAATTTGATGCATTTAATTTAGCATTCGGCGAATTTATTTTGAAAGAAAACAAGCCTTTGTTGTTAGACCTTTTTAATATTACCAAAAACAAACTTGAACGTAAGATTAAGGGTAAACAAGAGGGTGGAGAAGATATTTCTTACGAAATAGAAATTCTTGAAAATATAAATAAATACATAGAGAGGTAATCAATATGACAGTATATGAACTTAACAAATATATGAACGAAAGAATACCAAGGGAGCTTTCTTGTGCATGGGATAATGATGGTCTTATGTGCTGTCCTGACGGCAATATACAGGTAAAAAAAGTACTTTTTTGTATGGATGTTACACCCGAAGCAATTGATTTTGCTATTGAAAACGGATACAATCTTATAATATCTCATCATCCTCTTATTTTTAAAGGAGTTAAGAGTGTTTCTGGTGATTTCGGAATTCCTTCTCGAATTATTAAACTCATAAAAAATGATGTGTCAGTAATGTCATTCCATACGCGCTTTGATTCAGTTGACGGTGGAGTTAATGATGCTTTGGCTGAAATATTTGAGCTTTCTAACGTTGAAAAAATTGAGTGTGACGGTGCCCCCTTAATGAGAATTGGTGACCTTAAGGAAGAGATGAGCATAGAAGCTTTTGCTGCTCTTGTTAAAGAAAAGCTTGGATGTGAGCATTTGAATTATGCATCAAACAGTGGCAAGGTACAGCGTTTAGCCGTTGTTGGTGGTGGCGGTGGAAGCTACATCAGAGATGCGCATTTTGCTGGCGCCGACACATATCTTTCAGGTGAAATTGGTTATCATAATCTTACTGATTGCAAAGATAATCATATAAATCTTGTTGAAGCGGGACATTATTTTACAGAAAATCCCTCTCTCAAATATCTTGCAAAATTCGTACTTGCTGCTGATTCTAATATCGAATGCGGCTTTTATGAAAGTAATGTAATTAAACAAATTTAAGGAGATAGTTATGACTTTTGTGGTTTCAAATCTTTACGGAAGACTTGAAAAGTTTGAAAAGCTGGTAAATAAAATAAATCTTAAGGAAAGTGATACACTTTATATTCTTGGTAATATTGTTGACTATGGTGAACAATCCATTGAATTAATTAACCATATTAGTGGATTGTATAACGTGTATTCTGTTCTTGGAGAACATGATTATAAGGCATATTTGCTGCTTTCCGAATTTGATAGAATGCTTAAAGATGGAGGTGTACCTTCAGCTAACTTCTCTAGAGAGATGATAGAATGGGCTCAAAACGGTGGACAGGCAACACTTGAAGCATTCAAGGATGCTGATACTGATGACAAAGAAGGATTCTTAGATTATCTTTCCGACCTTCCTGTATTTGAGGAGGTAATGCTTAAAAATGGCAAGGAATTCGTTCTTACTTGTCGCGGAATTGATAATTTTGACGAGAAGACTGATCTTTATGATTATGAGCTTGATGATTTTATGAATGGGTATCTAGATATTGAAAAAACTTATTATGCAAATAAAATCATGGTGGTTGGATATCTTGATTATGAGCATACACCAAAAGGCAGAGCCGGCAAAATAAGTGCAAAGAATAATAATATTGCACTTGCATGCGATATGAGCGAGAACGATGAGGTAGTATGCATTTGCCTTGAAACTAATGACGAATACTATGTTTAATGTAAATAAAAACGATATTGTTGAACTTGCTATTGAAGACATAAACAATTTAGGCGCCGGTGTTTCTCATCTTGAGGATGGTAGAGTTGTTTTTGTCAGAGGTGCAGTAACAGGCGATAAAATCAAAGCAAAAATTATTAAAGTTAATACTAATTTTGCAGTTGCACGTCTTGAAGAAATTATCGAAAAATCAAGCTTTCGTGATAATGAATGCTTTTGTGTGGCAAGTGAAAGCTGTGGTGGATGCGTATATCGCCACATTACATATAATCACGAAAAAGACATAAAAAAAAGCTATGTAAAACACGCGTTTATTAAAGCTGGCTTGCCCGACGTTATAATAAATGACGTGCATAGCACAAACAAGACAAAAGCATATAGAAATAAAGCGCAGTATCCTTTTGCCATGACTAAAAATGGCATTGTTGCAGGATTTTATGCTTCAAAAACACACAATGTTGTACCTGCATTTGATTGCTCACTTCAACCAAAGATTTTTGGTGAAATATTGAGGGTTGTTTGCGATTTTGCTAATCAAAAGAAGCTTACTGTTTATAACGAAGAAACGGGCAAAGGACTTCTTCGTCATCTCTATCTGCGCTATGGAGAGGGCACGGGCGAAATAATGCTTTGCCTTGTAATCAACGGCGATAAAATTCCCGATGCAAGAGAATTTGTTGACTTGATAAACAAAAAGTTTCCTAATGTTACAAGTATTCAACTTAACTTTAATAAGAAAAACACCAATGTTGTTCTTGGCAATGAATACCGTGTCCTTTTTGGAGAAAGATATATTGAGGACGTGCTTTGTGGAGTACGTTTTCGTATAACTCCTGAATCATTCTATCAGGTAAACCACGATGGAGCAGAAATGCTCTATAGACTTGCAAAAGAGAAAGCAACATGTGGTTTTGAAAATAAAATTTCGATTGTTGATATGTACTGTGGAACAGGCACAATTGGTCTTTCTATGGCTGATGTTGCAAAAGAAATAGTTGGTGTTGAAATCGTTGAAGGTGCAGTTGAATGTGCAAAAATCAACGCAAAGCTCAACAATTTTGAAAATGCAAAATTCTATGCTGGAGATGCCAAGGATATTGAAAGCTTGTTTGCTTCGGTTGAAGCACAGCACGGCACTTTGAGTCCCGATGTGGTTGTACTTGATCCCCCAAGAAAGGGATGTACACCTGAAGTTATAGAATTTCTTGCCAAGAGAGATATAAAACGAATAGTTTATGTTTCTTGCGATCCCGATACTCTTGCAAGAGATTGCAAAATGTTTGCTGATCTTGGATATACCATAGGTGGAGTTGATCCTGTTGATATGTTCCCAAGAACTGGGCACGTCGAAAGTGTCGTTTGTCTGACGAGAAAATAAGCCAAAATCGGCTTAAAATGGACAAAATTAAGCCGTTTCAAGTGATTTTGAGATAAAATTTCAAAAAATAAGTGTTCAAAAACAAAAAATGCCTCAATTTCGAGTTGGGACAAATAATGATTTTGAGAAAAGCTCAAAACTCTCATTTACAGCTGTTTAGTATAACATATCGAAGAAAGGGGATACCGAAATGTCGAAAAAATCACGCAAAAGAAAAGAACGACGAAATATAGGCCAATCAATTCACGATGTTTTATCAATACAAAAACAAACAATGAAAAAAGCTTTTCTTGATTATTTGGGTGCTGCGATTATGTTTTTTGTGATGGCTCTCGTTGTTTTTGTAGTTGGCCTTTTAACCGAAGATGCTGCGCATTCAAAACGAATTGTTTTTGGCGCTACACCCATTATTCTTGGTTTCACTATTTTTTTCGCTTTTCTTTTTCTTCGTCGATTTATAATCTATACAAAGATAAATAAAATCAAATCTATGAGCGAACAAACCATCGAAATCACTTGCAAAAAGGTGTCGTTTTTAACTCAACCTATATCCAAACATTCCGCCGTAATTATATGTATTGTTTTAACAGATGAAAACGGCAAAAAGTATTATGACATAGTAAATGGGATTTCAGATAGCACAAAAAAGGCGACGCGAGCGGAGTTATTAAATGCGAATGTTACTCTCAATTGTTATGCGAATACAAACTGTGTGAAAAACTATCAGGTCGGTGCAGT
>JAZTYY010000003.1:0-32448 GCA_045637205.1 Eubacteriales bacterium
ATCACTATGCAAATAGTACCTGAATTTCCAAGAAAAGTATCCTCTGGGATGGTTATTGTTTGTGAATAGTTAAAATAATATGTTCCATTAGGATATCTTGGATAAGTATATCTTTCATCGGTTAATGACTCTTCGTAGGAAATTTCTTTCAAAATATGTAGATTTTCATGATTAAAATCAATATCAATTAGGTGAATGCCGTCTTCATCCTTCACTAAACGATAATCATGGATATATAGAAGATAACAATAATTCTTGTAAGAATCAGGAATTTTTATAGACTCCTCAGTTGTATTGTTAGATTTATTTTCATCATTAAAAAACCAATCGACCCACGAAATATCTTGAGGATGAAGTCCAAAATACAATTGAAATGTTACATTATCCAATTCAAAATTTTCGGTATCAGATACTACTTTTAAAGCCAGACCATCATAATGACCTGCAGATACTGAGTAATACTGACCTTTTTTTACATGTGGCTCTGCACACCCCGTAAAGCTAAATGCACTCGTCACCAAAAGCACCAAAACAAGCACCCTTGCGATAAGTTTTGTTTTGTTTGTTTTGAAATTCATAATAAATTTCTCCTTTCAAACAGTTTTTCATTAAAAATTTGGAACTATATAAAGTTATCTATAATATATTACCTGTTTTTTTACATTTTTTCTTCAAATGTTTGAATTTATTTCTATTCTAATTAAATTATATCTTGGAAAATATATTTTGACAATATAGTTTTATCAAAAATAGGAATTTTGTGAAATATAAATAAATCCTAAAACTTCTCTTTGTTTATAATAAACACAAAAACAAAAGGAGATGTGAAATCACATCTCCATTTTTGTTATTAACAAATATTATTTGTATTTGCGCTTTCTTGCAGCCTCTGACTTCTTCTTGCGCTTAACACTGGGTTTTTCGTAGTGTTCTCTCTTACGAAGTTCAGTGAGGATACCGGAACGAGCGCACTGGCGCTTGAAGCGACGAAGAGCACTATCCAAAGATTCGCCTTCTTTAACTCTTACTTCTGCCATTTTCTGTTTCCCTCCCCTCAAGGTTCGAGCTACTCGAACAATATACTGTTATATTTTACACCATAATTCCCTTTTTGTCAAGGGGTTTTTTAATTATTTTACAACGATATTTACAATTTTGTTGGGAACGGAAATTTCCTTAACAATTGTCTTGCCTTCAATAGCTGCCTGAACCTTTTCGTCAGCCTTGGCGATGGCAATTGCCTCGTCCTTATCACAGTTTACGGGAAGCATTACTGTTGCACGGAGCTTGCCGTTAACCTGAACTGCAACCTCAACGGAATCGTCTGCAGTCTTTGCTTCATCATATGTGGGCCAAGGCTCATATGCGATGGTTTCATTATGACCAAGAACGCTCCACATTTCTTCACCGATGTGAGGAGTGATGCAAGAAAGCATCTTAATAAGTCCTTCTGCATATTCTCTTGGGCATTTGCCTTCTTTATAAACAGCATTAACGAAAATCATCATCTGTGAAATAGCTGTGTTGAATGCAAGCTTTTCAAAATCTTCAGTAATCTTCTTAACGCTCTTATGATAAATCTTTTCAAGTACAGGAACTTCAGTGTCAACTACGTTTTCAGCCTCAGTAAAGAATGCCCAAACACGATTGAGAAATCTTCTTGCACCTTCAACACCCTGGTCACTCCAAGGCTTAGAAACCTCAAGCGGACCCATAAACATTTCGTAAAGACGAAGTGTATCTGCGCCGTATTCTCTAACAACGTCAGAGGGGTTAACAACGAATTCAGGGAAACGTTTACCCATCTTGATGCCGTTTGAACCGAGAATCATACCCTGATGAACGAGCTTCTTGAAGGGTTCCTTTGTAGGAGCAATGCCCTTATCGTAAAGGTATCTGTTCCAAATTCTTGAATACATAAGGTGACCAACGGCATGCTCAGGACCACCAATATAAAGGTCAACGGGCATCCAATGCTTCAAAAGCTCGGGATCAGCAAGAGCCTTATCGTTCTTGGGGTCAATGTATCTAAGGAAATACCAGCTTGAGCCTGCAGAACCGGGCATTGTGGATGTTTCTCTCTTACCCTTGATACCGTTATTATCGTAGTATTTCCATTCCTCTGCATTTTCAAGAGGTGCTTTACCGCCAACACCCTTATAGTTTTCAAGCTCGGGAAGAACAAGAGGAAGCTCCTCATCGGAAAGCACGTGAACTGTGCCATCTTCACCGTGAACAACGGGAACGGGCTCACCCCAATATCTTTGACGAGCAAAAATCCATTCTCTGAAGTGATAGTTTACAGTTCTCTTTGCAACACCCATTGCTTCAAGCTTTGATGTGATTGCTTCCTTTGCCTCTTCAACAGTAAGTCCTGTAAATTCTTCGGAATTAACAAGACGATATCCCTTGCCAAGATAATCTCCCTTTTCAAATGCGTGCTCACTCACATCAACGTGACCAAGTTTTTCATCTCCGTCGATAACTTGAATCATATTAATATTATGCGCCTGCGCATATTCAAAGTCACGCTGGTCGTGTGAAGGAACTGCCATTACGGCACCTGTGCCGTAGCTTGCAAGAACAAAGTCACCAATGAACATTCTTGCTTCCTTACCGTTAACGGGGTTGATGCATGTTACACCCTTAAGCTCACAACCGGACTTTGTCTTGTTGAGCTCAGTGCGGTCCATATCATTTTTCTTGAGAGTTTCAGCAATATATGCTTCAACCTCTTCCTTATTTTCAATTCTGGGCATCAACTGCTTAACAACGTCACCATCAGGAGCAAGCACCATAAATGTGATACCATAAATTGTTTCAATGCAGGTTGTGAAAATTGAAAATTCACCGCCACCTACGATTTGGAATTTAACTTCAACGCCTGTGGATTTGCCAATCCAGTTCTTTTGCATAAGCTTTGTGGATTCGGGCCAATCAATTTCTTCAAGTCCCTCAAGAAGCTTTTCTGCAAATGCGGGCTGATTGATTACCCACTGCTTCATATTCTTTCTTACTACAGGGAATCCACCACGTTCACTCTTGCCGTCGATAACCTCATCGTTGGAAAGAACTGTTCCAAGCTCCTCACACCAGTTAACGGGCATATCTATGTACTGTGCATATCCGTCAAGATAGAGCTGCTTAAAAATCCACTGTGTCCACTTATAGAAGTCGGGGTCACTTGTAGCAATCATCTTATCCCAGTCATAGTCAAAGCCAAGCTCACGAAGCTGGTTTGAGAATGTCTTGATATTTGCCTGTGTAAAGCCATTGGGATGGTTGCCTGTGCTTACCGCATACTGTTCAGCGGGAAGACCAAAGGAATCATATCCCATGGGGTGAAGGACGTTATAGCCCTGCATTCTCTTCATACGAGAAACGATGTCAGTTGCCGTATAACCCTCAGGGTGACCTGCATGAAGTCCTACACCTGACGGATATGGAAACATATCAAGCACGTAATATTTGGGCTTTGAAAAATCCCACACATCAGTTTTAAAGGTTTGATTCTTCTCCCAAAATTCCTGCCACTTTTTTTCAATAACTAAATGTTCGTATTTCATTTTTTATTCCTCTACTGCTGTAGTATTTTCATACAATTTGTCAAGATTATAAAAATCTCTTGCTTCTCTGTTAAAGATGTGAACGATAACATTACAATAGTCAAGAACTACCCAAGAGTTGTTATCTCTGCCCTCAATGTGATATGCATTCACTCCGCGACGTCCCAACTGGTATTCAACCTCACCTGAAAGCGCCTTTACATGTGTGTTGCTTGTTGCTGTACAAACTACAAAATAGTCAGCAATGTTTGAAACATCCTCAACGTGAAGGACTTTAATATCTCTACCCTTCTTATTGTCAAGGAATTCTTCAACTGCCTTTGCAACCTCAAGGGGAGTTGCATTCTCAAGAGATACTATCTCTTCATTCAAATTGATCATTTCTTCCATTGATTTTCTCCGATCTTAGTTTATATTAATCTTATTGTTTTCAATGTCATCCGCGGTATAAATATTTATATCGCAGGTCTTATTGTATATATCCAAAAATGCTCTCACATTTTTATCAACAAATTTACTGTTTTTATCAAAGGCATCCTTACCATCAAATCGCGATTTTAAAATTTCATTCATTGATGAATAGGACAAAATATAATACCACGCACCACTTTGCTCGCTTTGGATTGCTTCACCCGGGGCAGTCAAATATGAAACCTTTCCACCCTTTGCTTGAATACATTTAAACGCGATTGAAATCAAATCGTTAACCTTGATATTGGTTTCACTGTTTTCACAAACGAGCTTAAACACATTATAAAGCGCAAACGGATTGCCAATATCGGCAATTCTTGTTGCAAAAGCATTCAAAAACAACTTTTGTGCATCAATTCGTCCAAGGTCACCCGTTGTATAGCCTGCACGATATCTAAGAAATTTAACTGCATTCTTGCCGTCAAGAATTTGCTTTCCTGCCTTCAAATTTATTGTCAAATTTTGCTCGGAATCAGTATAATCCATATCCTTTGGAATATTGATTTCAATTCCCTTCACAGCATCCACCATTTTTTCAATGGTGTCAAGCCCCAAGCACATATAATAGTCAATCTTAATGCCAAGCGCATTTGACAGCTCATTTGACATCGCAGCGGCCGAACCCAACGAATTATATGCCCCATTGATTTTCTTATACGTTGCTTCGGTACAGTTGAAATACGTATCGCGTGGAATTTGCATAAAGCTTATGTTTCCGTTATCGGTATTCACCGTACCCAAAATAACAACGTCGCAAAGTCCTGCGGCAGCATCCCTACCAAGCAAAAGGAAATTACAAATATTATCCTCATTTGCTCTCTTTATAGTGTCGGTAGTAGCCTCCTCTTCCTCTACCTTGGAATTGGAAACAAATAACACAATCAAGAGTGAAATCATAATAGAAATAACTGCTAACGCGCACAAAAAATTGCTTAATTTATTTTTCATATTCAACCTCTTTTATTTTTTATGTAAACAAAAGAGGTCAAAAATTATTTATTCAAAACCAAATAATTTCTTGCTTCAAAGGTTGTGGTATCTATGTGCTTATCATCCTCTAAAAGTCCACGTATTGTGAGGTTATAGGACATAATTAGAGTATCGTTAAGATGTGAAATTGCCTCTTCCTTAGTTGATTTTTCAAAATCAAAATCGAAAAAGTAATTTCTAAGTATAACACAATCCTCAAACTTTCTTGACATATCTATATAGTCAGCAAGATAGATAATTTTTTCATAGATAGTCATATCAGCCTTGCCCGTTGTATGATAACGAACAGCGGAAATAATTTCAGGCGTTGCAAATTCGGGATACTTTGACGGAATTATAAGTGCCGCAGTTTTGGCATGGAACATTTTGGGCGATTTCCTTTCAGCCTTAAGAACTAAAAGCCCCGCTTGCTCACAAATTTCGATATGCTCTTCAGTCGTTCTCTCTTTAGTAACGTCATGCAAAAGTGCCGCCGCGCGAAGCATTGGTATTTGCTCAGGAGCATAGATTTCCCCAAGACGAGCCGCCATTTTTTCAACCTCAAGAGTATGAAAATAGCGCTTTTCTCCCATTTCATTTTTTACTCTTTCGCGCAATGACGAAAGCATTTCTTCACTAAAATTATTATTCATATTTGCCTCACTCTATATGCACCGAACAACGTCGGTTAATTTTTGTCAAGAAAAATAAAAATTACAAATAAAGATTGTTTTCCTTAATGTACTGTGCAACCTTTTCAGGAACAAGATGGGAAATATCCTTTCCCTCTCTAACTCTTTGACGAATTTCACTTGATGAAAGCTCAATTTCATTCGTCATAATTCTTCTGCAAATTTTACCGTATTTGGCAAGATATTGCGTATTCTTTTCAATTATTTGATTTTCAAGCAATTTATCACTTTCGCGTCTAACGTACGTTGGATAGCAAAGCTTGAAAATCTCCTCAGGCTCTCTCCATTGGTCAAGCTTAAGTGCCATGTCAGTGCCAACAAGCATGAAAAGACGTCTATCCTCTCTTGCAAGTGAACGAAGCGTATCAACTGTATAGCAAATACCACCGCGCTCAATTTCCATATCACTTACAACAACTCCAACCTCACCCTCAAATGCAAGCTCACACATTTTCATTCTATGGCTCGCGTCATCACCCTCATCTCTTATCTTCCAAGGGGAAAGCGCTGTGGGTACGATGAACAAATAATGAAGCTGCATTTGATCCATAAACGCTTTAGCCGCGTTTATATGCCCGTTATGTATGGGGGCAAAAGTGCCACCGTATATACCAATTCTTGTGATTTCTTCACTCATAATCAAATCTCAATTCTCTTTTTATTTTCACTCTCTCTGTAAAGAACTACCTTTCTACCAATTACAGCCACAACCTCAGCTTCAGTTGCCTCAGCTAATTCTTCAGCAATGTCGCGTGTACCGTAATCACAGTTTTCAAGAACTGTGAGCTTAATAAGCTCTCTTGCTTCAAGAGCATCGGAAACGGTCTTAACAAGATTCTCTGTAATACCGCCCTTACCTACCTGCATGATAGGCTGTATTTGCGCCGCCATTGAACGAAGTGCGGCTCTTTGCTTTGAATTCAACATATTTATACTCCATTTTATTTACCAAAGCCCTCTGCTTTCAATCTTGAGGAGAGATCCTCACAGTCCGCAGGAAAAACTCTGATGCATTTATCGTAGTCAAGGAAGATATTTAAATAAATCCCTTCACTTACTGAAATCTTTTTAATATCGCTCTTTTTTAATTCGAATTTTACGGGTTTGTCATCGTCCAAAGAAATAACAAACAAACTATCCTTGGTGGTAAGAATAAAGCCCTGCTTTAATTCCTTTCCAACAAGATAGTTGACTCTCTCGTCAATAACTATCGGCTCTTTGATCTCCTTTCTTAGATGACTAAATTTTCTGTCACCCAAAGCAAAGAGGGCCGGAATAATTATCGATATTACAAGCGTAGCCATTGCGGAAAAGAACACCGAAGTTGCCATATCAGTCATCGACGATACGATCATATACGTAACTAAACCACCCAAAACACTGAATATCAAGAGCCCTGTTGTAAAATATCTTTTCATTAGTACTCCTAAATATCAAGCTCCAAGCAAAATTTCTTTGCAAAAAGCTCAGTGGCCACAGCTCTGTGGCTTATTTTGTTTTTCACGTCCGATGAGAGCTCACCAAAGGTTTTACCATATTCTTCAATAAAGAACAACGGATCATATCCAAAGCCACCTTCACCCTTTTCTTCGTGAAGGACAACTCCACGGCACTCTCCTCTAACGCAAAAATCCTCGTTTGCCATATTCTCAGGGAATGCGCATGCAATAGCACAAACGAATGCGCCACTGCGATTTTCAATTCCCATCAAATCGGCAAGCAATTTTTGATTATTCTTTTTATCGTTGCCGTGCTCACCAGCATATCTCGCGGAATAAATTCCGGGAGCGCCACCAAGCGCGTCAACAGATATTCCCGAATCGTCCGCAACCCCGATATATCCGTGCTTTGCAACTGCTCGCGCCTTTATCATCGCATTCTCCTCAAAGGTCAAGCCGTCCTCAACAATATCGTCGAAAATACCTGCTTCCTTCATTGAGATGACCTCAACGTCACAGATATATCTTTTTAAAATTGCGCCAAATTCTTCTATTTTGTGCTTATTGCCTGAAGCAAAAACTATTTTTACATTTTTCATTATTCAAACAATGCGGAAATAAACTCCTCAGCATTAAAGGGCTGCATATCATCAATCTTTTCACCAACGCCAATGAATTTAACGGGAATACCAAGTTCTCTCTTGATTGAAAGAACAATACCACCCTTTGCCGTGCCGTCAAGCTTGTTAAGTACAAGGCCTGTAATTTCGGCAGCATTCTTAAATTCCTTAGCCTGAAGAACTGCATTCTGACCAGTTGTTGCGTCAAGCACCAAAAGGTTTTCGCGTGATGCACCGGGCAATTCTCTTGAAATTACACGGTTAATCTTTTCAAGCTCGTTCATAAGGTTTTTCTTGTTGTGAAGACGTCCTGCAGTATCAACGATAAGCACGTCTGCCTGCTTATTCTTAGCATAGCTGATAGCATCGTAAACAACCGCTGCAGGGTCACTTCCCTCGCTTTGCTTAACAAGGTCAACTCCACTTCTCTCACACCAAACTGCAAGCTGGTCAATTGCTGCTGCTCGGAAGGTATCCGCCGCTGCAACAACTACCTTTTTACCTTCTTGACGGAGTCTATTTGAAATCTTACCGATTGACGTTGTCTTTCCCGCGCCGTTTACACCGATAACGAGAATTACAGAGGGCTTGGTATCAAGCACAAGTGGGCCACCCTCACCAATCATATCCTTAAGAGTATTCTTCAAGAATGCTCTAACCTCATCAGCATCCTTAATCTTTTCTTCTTTGATGTCATCGCGAAGCTTTTCAATAATTTCATCAGTTGCGCCTGCACCTACGTCAGCGCAAATAAGCATTTCCTCAAGCTCCTCAAGAAGCTCCTCATCAACCTTTGTAAATGCCTTAAGCATTTGGTCAATCGGCTTAAAAAGTGCGTTCTTGGTTTTTTGAAGACCTGCCTTTAATTTATCCAAAAATGCCATCCCAATCTCCTTCCTTCTTCTTTGCAATGTCAGCAACATTCAAAGAAAGTATCTTTGATATACCGTGCTCGGGCATAGTTACACCGTAAAGACGGTTTGCGGATTCCATTGTACCACGTCTGTGTGTGATAAGAATGAACTGTGTTCCGCCTGTGTATTTTTTGATGTATTCAGAGAATCTTGAAACGTTTGCTTCGTCAAGAGCAGCTTCAATTTCGTCAAGGATACAGAACGGTGACGGATTAACCTGAAGCACCGCAAAGAACAAAGCAATGGCAATAAATGCCTGCTCACCACCAGAAAGCTGCATAAGGTTTTTAATAATCTTTCCGGGAGGTGCGGCTTTAATCTCAATGCCGCAGTTAAGTACGTCCTCTGGATCAGTAAGCTGAAGCTCTGCATATCCACCGCCGAAAAGCTCAACGAATACTCTATTGAAGTTTTCGTTAATCTTATGGAAGGATTCAATAAACGAGGTCTTCATCTCATTGTCAAGCTGAGAAATAATTTTTTCAAGCTCATTCTTAGACGCTGTAAGGTCGCGAATTTGCTTATCCATATAATCGTAGCGTTCCTTAACCTCTTTGTATTTATTCACAGCGTCAAGGTCAACGTGCCCAATTGCACGAAGCTTATTTCTACACTCGGTTTGAATCTTAGCAATAGCAGGACGCTCCTCAGCAGTAATTTGCTCATATCCAAGCTCCATAGCCTGATTACGTGTTAATTCATGGTCATCCCAAAGCTTACTTGAAAGCTTATCATACTCATTTCTAAGATTCAAGAGCTTGTTTTCATTTGTGGAATTTTCTCTTACAAGAATATCCTTATGGGAAATCTTTTCTTTGATCTTTGCATTGACTGCATTAATCTTTTGCTCATATTCAGTGCCGTTCTCTTCAAGACGAGCACGGTCGGAATTAAGAGAAGCAAGAATACTTTCACCCTCATTAAGCTTTTCACGGTTTTCTTTTCTCTCTTGTTCAAGAGAATTCAAGCGATCCTTATATTCCTTAACCTTTTCATCCTGACCTTCAATGTCACCCTTGAGCGCTTCAATGTGCTCACGGCTCTTTTCGATAAGAAGATTTTCAGTTTCAATATCCTTTTGAAGCTCATTAATCTTGATAAAGATAGCAGTCAAAGCACCTGAAAGCTCTTCCTTCATATCCAAAAGCTCATTCTTTTGAACGTCTTTATCAGTTCTTGTCTCAGAAACAGCTGCAATTTTTTCTTCAAATACAGCAATTTGCTCAGTGAGAGTTGCAAAGTCCTCATCATAGCGCTCACGCATTTTCACGATATTATCGTAATCATCGTGAAGCTTATTCATAAGGGTCTTATTTGCATCAATCTTCGCGTTGATTTGCTGAAGCTTTGTATTTTCACTTCCTGCCATAAGCGCGATGATTTTCTTTCTATCCTCAAGCGCCTTCACCTCGCGCTCAATTCCCTCAACGTCATTTGTCAAGGACTTATACGTTTCAGAAAGCTTTGAAACGGATGCTTCAAGCTTCACAGCCTCATCCTCAAGCTTTTTGATTTCACCTGCGCGTGACAAAATGCTTTGTCCATGCTTAACTGAACCACCTGTGAATGAACCACCAACGTTAATTTGCTGACCGTCAAGTGTGATTGCTCTTACACGGTATTTAAGTGCCTTTGCCATTTCGGTTGCATTGTCGATGTTATCAAACACCGCAATTCGACCAAGCATATAGGACACAATATTCATATATTCACTCTTAGCGCTTACAAGGTCGTCAGCAAACGCGATAAATCCGCGGAAGCCGGACGCATCCTTCATATCCTGGGATATGGTAGGCGCTTTGATAGCGGTTATGGGCATAAACGTTGCTCTACCCTGCTCGTTCTTCTTAAGAGAGAGC
The DNA here is from genome assembly GCA_045637205.1 of Eubacteriales bacterium. Taxonomy (GTDB): domain Bacteria; phylum Bacillota; class Clostridia; order Oscillospirales; family CAG-272; genus RGIG4608. The sequence continues at coordinate 10,531 of JAZTYY010000003.1, forward strand.
ATAGCCGCCTTAGCAACGCTTTCGTTTTCAACAACGATGTTCTGAATTGAAGCTCCAAGGGAGGTTTCAACAGCAATAACGTATTTCTCGTCAACGGAAATAAGCTTTGAAACAGGGCCGTAAATCTTACCAACGCTGCTTCCATCAGGATTTGTAAGCTTGCCCTCGTTATAAGACTTCATTACGAAGCGCACGCTATTATTATACCCTTCAAACTGGTCATCCATTGCCTTGTAGGTATCAATTCTTTGTCTTGTTGACTGAAGTGCGAGCTTCTTTTGTGTAAGCTCAGTATCAAGAGAATCCTTTTGCTGCAAGGTTCTTTGCAAGCTTTCGTCAAGCTCAGCAATCTTTTCATCACTCTTAGCAATGTCCTCATTGTATTCATCAACGGCGCGCTGTACCTGCTTTTGATTTTTGGTAAGCTCATCGTCGATTCTCGCATACTCCTGCATTTCAGCAATGAGTGTGTCATTTTTATCATTATCAGTATTCTTCGCATTCTCAATTACGGAAAGACGAACCTTAAGCTGCATCTCTTCACTTTCAAGAGCGCGCATATCCTCGAATGCGATAGCAATCTCTTTTTCAAGGCGGGCAATTTCCTTTTCAAGACGTTCAATCTCGTCTTCAGCATCATCGTGTTCCTTAAACTTTGCCTTTGCCTCCAGCTTGATTTGTTCAATCTTAGCAAAGTGATTTTCAATTTCCTTATTTTCTGCCTCAATGCTTGCGCGAATTTGTGCCTTTGTATCACCGGTTGCATCAATCAAGGATTGAATATGTACAGCATCGTTCTCGTTTACACGATACGTGCTTTCAAGCTTGTGATTTGCCTCAGTTTGCTCTCTAATTTGAGTGAGCAATCTTTCGGATTCATATCTATTCGCAGCAGAAACCTCCATAAGATGATCTCTCTGTGTTTCAAAGGTAGAAATAGCCTCTTCAACAGTAGAAAGCTCAAATGATGACTGCTTATAAAGAGCCTCAACTCTTGCAATATCGTTTCTATATTTTTCAGTATCGAAAAACCAAAGCTGAACGTCAACCTTCTTCTTTGTTTCAAGAAGCTCAATTGCACGCTTTGCCTTCTCCGCTTCTTTTTCAAGTGGGCCAACCTGCGCACTAATCTCAACGAAGATATCGTTGATACGAGTCATATTATCCTCAGTTTGTGCAAGCTTTCTTTCACTCTCTGTCTTCTTGTGACGGAATTTAGCAATACCGGATGCATCCTCAAATATGCTTCTTCTATCCTCACTCTTACGAGAGATGATTTCAGCAATCTTACCCTGACCGATGATTGAATACCCCTCACGGCCGATACCTGTATTCATAAACAACTCATAGATATCACGAAGGCGCACTGCTCTTTTATTTATAAAATATTCACTCTCACCTGAACGGTAGTAACGTCTTGTTACGATAACCTCATCATAGGGTGCTTCAAGGCGATTATCAGGATCAGTGTTATCGAAAGTAACCGATACCTCAGCAAAGCCCATGGGCTTTCTTGAATCAGCACCGCCAAAGATAACGTCCTCCATTTTGCTTGAACGCAAGCTCTTTGACGAAATTTCGCCAAGTACCCAACGCATAGCATCTGAGATATTTGATTTACCGCTACCGTTAGGTCCAACGATTACAGTTGCACCGTGTTCAAAGGTAAGCTTGGTTTTATCAGGGAATGATTTAAACCCCTGCATTTCAAGACTCTTTAAATACAAAGCTTTATCCTCCTTTTTTCGGGATAAATAATAATTAGTTAAAATCTATTATTATATTATAACTCAAAAGTTCATTTTTTTCAAGAACTTTTGCACTCTTTATTCCATATTTTTCATAAATTTTTTGCATATTTTTGCGTTTTTGTCCAACTATTTTTGAAATTTCACCACGTGGACAATAAATCACTATTTTTTCGGGAATTTTGAAGGGTGCATTCGCGTCAATATATTCGCAAATTTTATCAAGATACAGGGCACTCATAGAAAGCTCACCGATGGCAGAATGATTTGCTCCACCTGCCACAAGGGATTCATCCGACAAATTCTCACCCGATTGAAGTCCAACTCTAATGCACGGAATCTTATGTTCAACGAACACTCTTAGCGCCTCTTTTGTACGCTCAACTGCATCCTCGTTTGTAAGGGGGGAGTAAACTCCACCTTGCATCATTGAGCAAAGCTCGGTTTCATAAAAGACAACCGTGGGGTATATGCGAGCCCCATCAGCACCCATGTCACATATCTTTTTTGCCGTGTAAATTTCTTTTTCAACGGTTGAATCGGGAAGCCCAATCATCATTTGACCAATGAGTGAAAATCCTCTATCTTTGATCATTTTGCACGCGTTTTCGGCGCAAATTGAGGTGTGTCCTCTCTTGGATTTTTCAAGCACCCCATCGTCCATGCTTTGAAGTCCAAGCTCAATTGTTTTAACTGAATATGAAGCCAAAATATCAAGTATCTCGTCATCAATATAGTCGGGACGGGTGGAAAGTCGAATTGACGAAGCCCTGTCACAATCAATATATTCTTGCGCAAGAGAAAGAAGTGATATCATAAGCTCACGGTCAATACCCGTAAACGAGCCACCAAAGAAAGCAATCTCAATTTCATCATCAGGACGGGTAGTTGAAAGCGCTTCTTCTATCTCGTTTTTCACCCTTGAAATATCAAAGCTCATCTTACCTGAAATAGACCTTTGATTGCAAAAAACACACATATTTGGACATCCCATATGGGGTATAAAAATGGGTATATTTACATGTCTCATCTCACTTTTTTCTCCTTTCTAATCAATTTTAAACCTTCTATAAAAAGCAAGAAAGGGAATCGGGGATTTTTCCGCGATTCCAATTCTTAATATTCTTATATTTCTCCAAACAAAGCAAGGGCTTCCTTAGCTGCGTTTTGCTCAGCTTCACGCTTGGTGCTTCCCTTACCTCTACCAATAATGTTGGAGTTCATTCTGGCCTCAACCTCAAAGGTTTTAGCGTGGTCGGGACCACTTGTGGCAACCACAACGTATGTAAGGGTGTCAATACCCGACTGCTGAATCATTTGCTGAAGCTCGGACTTGTAATCCTGAACGATTTTACCCTGCTCCCAATAACCTATTTCTCTTTCAAAAAACGGATGAACAAGGCTTGCAATAAATTCCATTCTATCATCAGCGCCATCAAGATAAATTGCACCGATAAGCGCCTCAAATGTGTTTTCAAGCAAGGACTTTCTTTCTCTTGCATTGTTTTTCTCTTCTCCATTTCCAAGGAAAAGAAATGAGCCAAGCTCAAAATATTTCGCATATGATGAAAGCGCATCACGGCAAACAATTACTGCACGACGACGTGTGAGCTCACCTTCGGGATAATTGGGATACTTGTTAAACAAATAATTTGCCGCAATAATTGAAAGTACACTGTCACCAAGAAACTCAAGACGCTCATTGCTCTCAACAAGCTTTCCTCTGAGCTTCAACTCATTTGTATAAGAGGAATGCGTAAGCGCAGTTTTAAGATATTCTATATTTTTAAACGTATATCCAAGCTTTGCTTCAAGCTCGTGCAAATTCGTATTCTGCATTATCTACATTCCTTTCTATTTTTTCATATTGGCAATAACTTCGTCTATTGCCTCAAGTGCACGATTTGAGATAACCTCATTTTTTGCACTCTTACCACCCTTTACTCGATATTCAAGTGGCTTAATAATACCAAAGTTTGCATTCATTGGAACAAATTTACTCATTGAACCGTTTTGAACGTAATTAGCCATTGAACCAATCATAGTGGTTTCAGGGAAGATTGTTCCCTCTTCATCAAGAGCACGCGCTGCAGCATTTATTCCTGCCACAAGACCACTACCCGCGCTTTCGATATATCCTTCAACGCCCGTCATCTGACCTGCGAAGAAGATATTGGGATTTTTAATCATTGAATAGTCGTTTCTAAGGAGTCCGGGGGAATTAAGATAGGTATTTCTATGCATAATTCCATATCTCAAAAATTCAGCATTTTCAAGACCGGGAATCATTCTAAACACTCTTCTTTGTTCAGGGAAGGTGAGGTGTGTTTGGAAGCCAACTATGTTATACATAGTCCCCTCCTTGTTCTCCTTACGAAGCTGAACAACTGCAAAGGACTCTTTATTCGTTCTTGGGTCAACAAGTCCAACGGGCTTAAGTGGGCCATAACAAAGTGTATCATATCCGCGCTTTGCCATTACCTCAACGGGCATACAGCCCTCAAAAACTTGAAGCTTTTTCTTCTGCTCCTCACGGTCAAACTCTTTGATTTCAGCCTCTTTTGCACCGATAAGTTCTGTATAGAAGGCATCGTATTGCTCACGTGTCATGGGACAGTTGATATAGTCAGCATCACCCTTATCATAACGTGATGCAAAAAATGCAACATCCATGTCAATAGTTGAAAAATCAACGATTGGAGCCGCCGCATCAAAGAAATGAAGACCTGAGCATCCAAGCTCGTTTTCAATATATTCAGCCATCTTATCGCTTGTAAGTGGACCAGTTGCAATAACTGTAATTTCATCGGAATTAACCTCAGTCATTTCAGCTTCAACAACCTCGATAAGAGGATGATTTTTGATTTTTTCAGTAATGAATGCAGAGAAAAGCTCCCTATCCACCGCAAGTGCTGAGCCTGCGGGAACCTTGGTGTTTTCAGCTGCCGTCATTATAAGTGAACCAAGTCGGCGCATCTCCTCCTTGAGAAGACCAACTGCATTTATAACGCTATCCGAACGCAAGGAATTGGAGCAAACAAGCTCAGCAAAGCCCTCTGAATGATGGGCAGGAGTATATTTATGTGGCTTCATTTCATAAAGCCTTACCTTTACTCCGCGCTCAGCAATTTGCCATGCCGCCTCACATCCTGCAAGTCCTGCGCCGTATACGTTTACAAATTTATTATTTGACATTTTATTATTCCTGTTCTACTAACGGCTCTGCGTCCTTTTTAAATCCGCATCCCTTTTCGGCACAAACAAGAATGTTCTTTCCCTTCTTGCGGAAAAGAATCTTTCCACAGTCGGGGCAATGCTCATTTGTGGGCATATCCCAGCTTGAGAAATCACACTTGGGATAGTTTTCACAGCTATAGAACACTGTCTTTTTCTTGCCGTACTTTGTAATTACCTTTGCGCCACAAGTGGGACAAGGAACGTCAAGCTCTTTAGTTTTGGTTTTAATAAATTTACATTCGGGATATTTTGAGCAAGCATAGAAGGTACCGTATCTACTTGAACGAAGCACCATATCAGAGCCACATTTTTCGCACTTGAAGGGTGCAACCTCTTCCTTCTTTTCAACAACCTTTTCTTCCTTCTTTTCTTCAACAGCAGGAGTCAAGGGCTTTGTATTTCTACACTTGGGGAAGTTGGGGCATGCAGCAAACTTGCCGAATTTACCTGTTCTAACAACCATCTTTGCGCCACATTTATCACAAATAATGTCAGTTTCTTCAACGGGAATCTTAATATCCTCAGATCCAATCTTTTCTTCTGCGCGCTTCAAGTCAACCTCAAAGTCCTTCCAAAAATCAGAAAGAACGTCAATATATTCAAGTGAACCATCCTCAATTTTATCAAGGTCAGTTTCCATATTTGCAGTGAACTTATAGTCAACGATATCATTGAAGTTTTCTTCCATGATTTTTGTTGTGAGTGTTCCAAGCTGAGTGGGAACAAACACCTTACCCTCACGACGAACGTAGTTTCTTGCGATAATAGTTGTAATGATGGGAGTATATGTGCTGGGGCGTCCAATTCCTCTTTCCTCAAGGAATTTGATAAGGGACGCTTCAGTATATCTTGGGGGCGCTTCAGTAAAGTGCTTTTCGGGATTGATGGAAAGCATATTGAGTTTTTCACCGTCTTTGAGACTGGGAATACGAATATCCTTAACCTCGGTTACGTCATCGTTGGATGATTTAACCTCCTCAGTTGCCTCGTAAACTGCCATATAGCCCTGGAATGCAACACTATATCCACTAGCGCGGAAGATATATCCATTATTTTCAAAATCAGCTGTGATTGTGTTGAGCTTTGCGGACTGCATTTGAGATGCAACAAATCTTTCCCAAATGAGCTTGTAAAGCTTATACTGATCGGGTGTAAGTGACTTTCTGATAAGTGCGGGAGTAAGCTCAACCTGAGAAGGTCTAATTGCTTCGTGGGCATCCTGTGCACCCTTATTAGCCTTAAACTTTCTTGCGGTCTTGGGAGCATATTCTTCACCGTATTTTTCTACGATAAATGTTTTAGCTGCCTCTTGCGCTTCATCAGAGATTCTGAGTGAGTCAGTTCTCATATAGGTAATAAGACCCTGCACACCACCAAATTCAGTGCCGATATTAACACCTTCATAAAGCTCCTGTGCAACTCTCATTGTACGAGCTGACTGGAATCCAAGCTTATTAGCAGCCTCCTGCTGAAGTGTTGATGTTGTAAAGGGCGGTGCAGGAAGCTTTTGCTTATCTGCCTTTTTAATTCCCTTAACAAAGAATTCACCGTTATTAATAGCGGTCAAAACCTTGTTTGCATCCTCTTCGCACTCAAGCTTTATCTTGCCGTCCTCATTACCGAAGAAACGAACTGAAAAGCTCTTGCCCTCAGCATTGCAAAGATCAGCCTCAATTGTCCAATATTCAACGGGAACGAAAGCGCTGATTTCATTTTCTCTATCAACAATGATTCTTGTTGCAACGGACTGCACGCGTCCTGCTGACAAGCCACTCTTAACAGTTTTCCAAAGAAGTGGACTAATCTTATAGCCAACGATTCTATCAAGAATTCTTCTTGTCTGCTGAGAGTTAACAAGATTCATATCAATATTTCTTGGCTCTTTGATTGCCGCCTTAACAACTGTGGGTGTAATCTCGTTAAAACCAACTCTAAGTGTCTTTTCAACGGGAATGCCAAGTACTGTTGCCAAGTGCCAAGCAATTGCCTCACCTTCACGGTCAGGGTCAGTTGCCAAGAATACCTTTTTTGCATTCTTTGCTTCTTTTTTGATTTCTTTAATAAGGTCACCCTTACCTCTGATATTTATATAATGCGCGTCAAATCCGTTTTCGATATCAACGCCGAGTGAGCTTTTTGGAAGGTCACGCAAATGTCCCTTTGAAGCCATTACCTTATAATTTGAACCAAGATATTTCTTTATTGGTCCGACCTTTGTGGGTGATTCCACAATAACAAGATTTGCCATATATAATTCCTTTCGTTTTTATAGGATTATTTTCTTATGTACATACCGCCCGGCAAGGATGTAATAAGACCCTTGATTTCAAGGATTGTAAGACTTGCCATAAGCGTGCCGATATTATATCCACTCTTTAAAAGTAGGTCAACTGAGGTTGGCTTATCACAAGGAAGATCATTAAAAATCCTTCTTTGTTCTTCAGTCAAGCCCTCAAGCACACTCTCATCCACGGGAGTGGGTTCTATCGTGATACTTTCTTCAATCTGAATAGTCTCCTTTTTAGGAGATTCCTTTTCATGAATTTTTTTGATTTTGGGAGCTGAATAATAGTCGCTGTTTTGCTCAGCATTATTATTAAGCTGCTCGTTAAGCTTTTTAAGCAAAGCAGAGGGAGTTCCCTTAGGTCCCTGTCCATAGCAGGTAGCACTGATTCCGACCTCTTCTAAAATGCCGTTATCAAATTCGGAGCTAAGCTCACCCTGACGAAGCTTAACGGGGTCAACAAGACGGGAATGATTTTCAAAATAATATGATAAAATGTCCCTTGCGCTTGTGATTGCAACTGCGCCGTTTTTAATAAGAGTATTAGGGCCTTCACTCATTGGCTCTTCAATACTACCGGGAAGTGCGTAAACAGTTCTAGACTGCTCATTAGCACGCTCTGCAGTTATAAGAGCTCCACTTGAGCGCGGTGCTTCAACTATGAGTGTTCCCTCACTAAGCGCACTAATAATCGCATTTCGCTCCGGGAAATTATTTTTATATGCGGGAGTGGATGGATGATAAGCAGTTATAACTGCACCGTGCTCACATATGTATTTTCTAAGCTTTCTATGTTGCTTGGGGTAAATAACGTCAATTCCGCAACCGAGAACGGCAATAGTCGTGCCTCGCGCACCAATTGCGCCTGCGTGCGCAACACTATCAATACCAAGCGCCATTCCACTTACAATTACAGCACCTGCTGAAGCAAGCTCATATGCTATTTTATAGCAAGAGCGCATTCCGTATTCCGTCATTTTACGAGTACCAACCACAGAAACGCAAACTCTGTTATTAAGGTTGGGCATATGTCCCATATAATAAAGCAAAATAGGTGGATTCTTCATTGATTTGAGCAATTCGGGATAAATGCTATCACCATATGTAATAATGCCCACGTTGTTCCACTTGCAGTAATTGAAAATAGAAAGTGCCTCATCAAGATTTTTATCTAAAAGCACCTTCTTTTGAAATTCACTAAGGTGTGCTGCGCGATTTAATTCATCCTCGTTCGCTTTATAAATCTCATATGGAGAATTGCCAAAAAGATCAAGCAAACGCTGAAATACAGAGTTCTGATTATTAAGTTTTAATGATAACCAGATCCAATATACCTGATCGGATTTTTTGAACAAGTTAAATTCCATATTTTCACCAATATTATTTCGTTTTATAAAGTTCCCACATACAAACCGAGGCAGCTATTGAAGCATTTAATGATTCGCTTCCGCTTTCCATCGGGATATACACACATTCATCACATGCATCTATTGCTTCCCTTGAAAGCCCGTGTCCTTCATTACCAACTAAGATGGCATCTCCTCTTCTAAGCTCAAAGGAGCCAAGCTTTCGTGCTTCTCTTTCAAGCGCAGCAGCAAAAACTCTTGTTCCATTTTGACGGAGTGCTTTTACCGTAGATGAAATATCGTCAACAATAAATACCCTTTGAGTAAAGAGAGCCCCCATGGCAGCGCGAATAGTCTTGGGATTGTAAAGGTCGGCACAGTCGGAGCTAATAACTATAGCATCAATTCCAAATGCCTTGGCTGTACGAAGAATAGTTCCCATATTGCCAACGTCCCTAACACTTTCAAGCATCAAAATGGACTTTTCTTTAATTTCATTTGCAAGGAAATCCAAATCGTCACTTTTTACGATTGACGAAAGATTTTCGCAAACGGTAATAATACCCTCAGGAGCTTGCTCATCGGTAAGCTTTAAGAAAACATCATCTGAAAGAACGTAAAACATAGCCTCAAGTGAGATTTCTTCAACAATGCTCTTGAATTTTTCACTTGCAGATTCAGACACAAATACGTACTGAATGGGCGCGCCGTTTTGAGCAGCCTCCACAAAAAGCTTTATTCCGTCAAAACGAAAAAGCCCCTCAGCTTTTCTATATTTTTTATCCTTAAGCTTTGCCATTCTAACGATTAGCGCATTGCTTTTTGATGAAATATATTGCCACTGTGCCATTGTATTTTACTCCTTTCTCGTGAAGTGTGTGTTCATAATTCATTTATGAAAATTGAAAAATCAATTAAAAATAACTTCCTTTTCAAATGTCATAAAGGTGTCTAACGGTACGGATTTTGCACAATAAAGAGCAAAAACCGTACCGAATTCATTATAAATAAATATGACAAAAACCCGGCAAGTCCGGGTTTTTTATCAGTAATTAGAGAGCTGCCTTTGCCTGCTCTACGAGTGCAGCAAATGCTGCCTTGTCGTTAACTGCAAGCTCTGCAAGCATCTTTCTATTGAGGTCAATACCAGCTTTTTTAAGGCCGTGCATAAACTGTGAGTAGTTGATGCCGTTTACCTTAGCCTGTGCATTGATACGAGCGATCCAAAGAGAACGGAAGTCTCTCTTCTTCATCTTTCTACCAGCAAATGCGTAGTTACCGCTCTTCATTACGGCCTGCTTAGCCATCTTGTAGTGCTTAGACTTTGCACCCCAATAACCCTTAGCTGCCTTAAGTACTTTATTTCTTCTCTTACGCGTCATCATCGCGCCCTTAATTCTTGCCATTTTTCTATCCTCCTAAAAAATTCCTTTAGATTATTTCTGAATAAGTGCTCTGTAGTTTGCAGCCATAGCATCGCTAAGGTATGCATTTTCTCTACCCTGTCTAAGTGCTTTACCTGTCTTCTTACCTGTCTTATGACGACGGAAGCAGTGATTAAGCTTAACCTTACCTGTACCTGTTACAGAAAATCTCTTGGATGAAGCCTTATGTGTTTTGATCTTTCCCATTGTTTTATCTCCTTTGATATTTATTTCGGAATACCGAAACATAATTTTTTATATTGAGGTCTTTTGACCTATTGTGTACTGATTTTATTTCTTAACCGGTGAAATTACCATACTCATGATTCTGCCGTCAAGCACGGGTTTTTTATCAACCGTACCAAGCTCCTCACAAGCAACGCGGAATTTTTCCATAATTTCAACGCCAAGATCCTGGTGCGACATTTCTCTACCCTTAAATCTAAGGACTACGCGAACCTTGTTTCCACTCGACAAAAATTTGTGAGCGTGCTTGAGCTTTGTTTCAAAATCGTGAGTTTCAATTCTGCAAGAAAGCTGAATTTCTTTAAGCTCAACAATCTGCTGCTTCTTCTTAGCTTCCTTCTCTTTCTTTTCGCGTTCAAAACGGAACTTTCCGAAATTCATAATTTTACAAACGGGGGGAGTTGCATTGCCTGTCATCATAACAAGGTCAAGACCGTCGTTATATGCCATTCTGAGCGCCTGTTCTGTGCTCATGATTCCAAGCTGCTCTCCGTCAGCGCCGATTACTCGAATTTCCTTTGCATCAATTTGTTCATTGATGAGCATTTCTTTTGCGTTAGCGATGGTTAAACACCTCCAAAAAATAAAAAGTCGTACGCAGACAATTCCCGTACGACACACCAAGCCCAATTTAGGCTTTTACATCAAAAAATATCAACACAAGCGCACTTTTGTGGCAGGGTGAGAACGGGAGTTCTGCTTTGTTTACTGAAGTATTTTACCACATTATATGCGCTTTGTCAATAGTTTTTTTCATTTTTTTGAAAAGTTTTTTCATTAATATATTGGGGGGCATATTTGCCCCCAATACGCAAAAAACAATTTTACATTTTCTTTAATTTAGCATATGTTCCCATAAGCTTTTTTGTACCCACTTTATCAAAAACAACCTCATAGAGCCAGTCAGCTCCCATTTTCTTTGCGGAAATAATATCTCCCTCTCCAAAGGTAGCATGGTACACTCTATCCCCTGCTTCAAGCACTTGCGCGCCTGCATTGATTGGCGCTTTGGGCTTTGCATTGATTGTAAGAGTATCATAAACAGGCTTATAGTTATTATCGGAATATGAGTAAACCGGTTTCTTAGGCTTGTCATACGGTGAGCGCTCGCGTTCAATAAGCTGCTCGGGAATTTCCTTTAAGAATCGAGATTCGGGATTGAACTGGGTGCGACCGTAGAGCATTCTTTGATTTGTATGTACAATGAAAAGCTCCTTCTTTGCTCTTGTAATTGCAACGTAGCAAAGTCTACGCTCCTCCTCAACCTCGGCACTTGTAGAGGTTATTGATTGCATTGACGGAAAAAGTCCCTCCTCCATACCCGGCAAAAATACGTAAGGAAATTCAAGTCCCTTTGCACTGTGTGCCGTCATAAGCACAACGGCATCAGCCGTTTCATCATAACGGTCCACGTCAGCAACAAGTGATGTTTCCTCCATAAAGCCCTCAAGTACTGAGGTATATGAGCCATCGTCGACATAGTTGTTTTCATATTCGATAGCACCAGTCAAAAATTCCTCAAGGTTTTCAAGACGGTCGCGCTCAGCTTCACCACCGGCAATAAGCATTTGACGGTAACCCGTTTTATCCATAACCTGATTGATAAGGTTTTCAAGAGAAACACTTGAAACTATTGCCGAAAGATAGTTAATAAGCTCGGCAAATTCCTTGAGCTTGTCAGCACTCTTTGAAAGAGCAATGTACTTGTCGGCATTCTCAAGAATCTTGAACATAGAGCATCCCTGCTCTCTCGCAATAGCTCTTACGCCGTCAATGGTTTTGTCACCAATCTTACGCTTGGGCTCGTTGATGATACGAACAAGTCTTTCATCATCGTTATGGTTTTGAATAAGCTGCAAATATGCAACGATATCCTTAATTTCTTTTCTATCGGCAAAGCGTACGCCGCCTATAATTCTATAAGGAATACCACTCTTTGCAAAGGTACGCTCAATAGTGCTTGACTGTGCATTGTTTCTGTACAAAAGAGCAAAGTCACGGAATTGCTTGCCATCACTAACCATTTTTTCAATCTTATCGGCAATATATCTTGCCTCTTCGTTATGGTCAAATACCTTCTTTAAGTGAATCTTTTCACCCTCTCCTGCATTTGTCCAAAGGGTTTTACCCTTTCTACCCGTGTTATTTCTAATAACAGCATTTGCAGCATCAAGAATATTTTGAGTTGAACGGTAATTTTGCTCAAGACGAATAATTTTAGCACTTGGGAAGGTTTTATCAAAATTCAAAATGTTTTCGATTGTAGCACCACGGAATTTATAAATACTCTGGTCATCATCACCAACAACCATAATATTGCCATATCCGCCCGACAAGAGCGCAGTAAGGGCAAACTGTGCCTCATTTGTATCCTGATACTCGTCCACACAAACGTAGCGGAAACGGTTTTGATAATACTCCCTAACCTCAGGGAATTTGCGAAGCAAAATAACAGTTTGCATAATGATATCGTCAAAGTCAAGTGCATTTGACGTTTTAAGCTTGTTTTGATATGCCTCATATATTCTACCAATTTGCTTTAAGCGATAATCGTTGCCAACCTCACTATAAAACATTTCGGGAGTTATCATCTTATCCTTAGCTCGTGAAATCGTAATTTGCACGCTCTTCACAGGGAGTGATTTTGTATCAATATCAAGGTCCTTCATGCAGGAAGTAATTGCCTTTTTAGTATCGTCGGCATCATAAATTGAAAATCCCGGCGCATAGCCAAGCTTCTCACCGTGTGAGCGCAAAATACGAAGGCAAACCGAGTGGAACGTGCCACTCCAAATTTCACTTGCCAATTGATCGTCACCAAGTTGAGTGTTTATTCTTGAACGAATCTCACCTGCCGCCTTATTTGTAAACGTTATTGCAAGCATTCTCCACGGGGGGCAAGGGTTAGTTGTAAACTGGTCAAGAAAATGGAATATTTCATTTTTAGTCAAATTGGAGGCAAACTCAAGATTTGCCACCTCTTGCTCAGTGATATCAAATGGCACGTATTCACTGAAATACGCATTACCATATTTAATAATGAAGGCAATTCTTTTAACCAAAACCGTTGTTTTTCCACTGCCCGCACCTGCCAAAATGAGAAGCGGTCCATCAACTGTGAACACTGCCTTTCTTTGCTCGGCATTAAGCTCGGAATACGCCTTTTCAAAGAGCGCCCTTTTAGCCTTTAAATATCTATCATTTAAATTTTGCATTTGTTTCTCCGATAAATCAAATATATGATTTATTGTACCACAAATTCGCGTTTTTTTCAAGATATAAAGCAATAAAAGATTTTATTTTAACAAAAAATCACCCCACTTTTAAGCAGGGTGATTAAATTTATCTATTGTGTTTGTGGCAATTGATCCTTGTCATAGAAAATGAGTGTGCCATTTTCATACTGTTATTCTCCATTCGTATTAAACAACAAATCAACAAACAAATCTAATTCTATTTGCTTGTATTTGTCAATAGTAAAATCAACACCGTTTTGATGCATTCGCTTTACTTCTAAAGACTCATTTTCTACAAAATACGGATACAAATAATCGTAATATTCTTCTAAAAACATTTGAGCAAGTGGATACCCTCTACCTTCGTCACTATGATACTCTTCATCTAACAAAACAAGGTATTGCACTCCAGATTCATCGGTGTAAACTTGGTATCTTGTCGTTTCAGTTGGATTTTCCATAATAAATTTTTTGTTTAATTCACCTATATTCTCACCCAAAAAATACATAATCATATCCGTCGTTGTATGCTGAAAACTTGATTCATCACTATATTTTAAATAGTACTTACATTGCCTATTGTATTCTACACTATTAGCTATATCACTGATTATAGTGCAGTCATATAACAAATATGAATATGAGGTTTTTTTCATGCCATCTATCACTTTTGGCATGGATTTAACATCGTAAAATTTATACCAAACATATTGGGTAATGTCTAAATATTTGCTTCCATTCTCGGTTTTAATATGTCCATCATTATTAACTTTAAGATATGCACAAATAACATAAGGATTTTCAAAATGCATTAAAAAAAGTGGAGATCCTGCTTTTGCAACATCTATAATCTTACCAATTGTATAATCAGGATAATCATAAATACCCACATCATTTTTTATCTGTTTTCCGTGCAATGTTTTTACAAACTCTATATCATCTTCGGAAAAATCTCCAATAACTTCAACATTTGGATTATCTGGTAAGCTTTGTGCTTGGTTATGGGCTTCTGTATTTATACTATTAATCCAATCACACCCCACAAGCAAGGAACTGATAATAGCAACAACGACCAACAAGCTGATTACTTTTTTCATATGATTACTCCTTTCTTAATTTGTATTATATTCAAAAATTATATAAAAAATCGCAGAGTAAGGCACAATGCCCGACTCTGCGTTATATTTTCGCTCTCGGGCACGTTTTGTGTCCGCTTTTTTATTATTATAGCACAATAAAACAACAGAGTCAAGAAAAAAATCCCAACGAAATTCGTTGGGATTTTAATTACAAATTACATATCAAAGCAAGCAATTTTTCTTGTTACATAGTTGAGCATTCTGCGCTGAATATAGTTTGCATTTTCATCAAGGAATGCAGCCGCTTCACCAACACAGCTCTCACCTGTCAAACGGTACATATTAAGTGCCTTTGCGAGCTCGTCATCACCGTTCTTAAGAAGACATTCCTGTATATCTGCAAAATCAACGTCGGGAAGCTCAAAGAACATTCTCCATGCCTTTTTGCTGTGATGTGCCTGAAGGTCGGAAAGCATCTTATAAGCAAGAAGAACCTTGAATGCCCCTTCCTTGCCAAATACTGACTGATCACCTGAAAAAACGTTGTTCTTCCAAAGTGCGATGGGTGAACCGAAAGCATCAATAATGAATTTATTCATCTGCTCATCAATTATTTCAAATGTGAGCTCTTCAGGAGCCAATCTTTTTCTGCTTCCCTTAGCGTTAAGGAAATAGTTAAGGGGACGTGCCTTTGTACCGTGCTTGCTTGGAACAACCTTTGTCATATCAATGTATGCAAGGAAGCCAACAAGCGCTGCCAAAACAACGAACAATGCAACTGTTACGAACAACATGATCTTAACGTAAACAGTTTCGGTGTTGATGGCAAACACAGCTGTAACAATTGCAAGCACAAAAGAAACAACTGCTGCAACCCACATTAAAATATTCATAGTTTGATTTTTTTGCATAAATATATCTCCGATCAATGTAGTCAAAATACTTTAGCAATATTGTATCATAATATTTTCATTTTTTCAATAGAATTTTGAATTTTTATATCATTTTAAGTCGTATTTTTTGTACTCAACGTTAAAATAGATTTTATAGTCATCAAGGTAGTCGTCAAAATCGGATTTGTTCATCAAATCGAAATCCGAAAACGAAATTTCACAACCATTTTGAAGCATTGTAAATATCTCGTATTCCCCTTGTACATCCCGTCCGTCAGCACCAAAAATGATATATTCACTATCCTTAATATACCATTCAAATATACCCGATTTTTCAAGATAAGTATCAAAATATGGTCTTGATAAAAGCGTTATTCTTTCATTATTAAAAGCAAAGCTCAAAGCAACACTTGGTTGCGCATAGCCCGCAATATACGCGCGCGGACTTACGTTCAAAATTCCTTTAAGTATCTCTAAGCTCTTGTCATTTTCATAAATATATACGTCTACCCCCTCATCATCTAACACACGAACAAGGCTTCTCATAATCAAATCCTCATCACTGTTTTGTGGTCTTGGCAAAAGAACGTTGTGTATCTTATAATTCTTTGCCAATCTTTCAAGTGAAACAACGTGCTTTGAATGATAGTGTGTTAGGATAATTCCATCAATTTCAGTAAAGCAATTTTCCTTTGCGATCTGCACGCTCTCATAAAAGCTTCCATATGAGCCATCCGACATATCACATATATAAACCTCGTCAGCCGATGACAAAACAAGGCTATCTCCTGCAATATATTCCGTGCGCACAAAATCATCCCTTGAAGAACCATAAACTGCAATATTTATCGACAACAAAATGACAAAAAGAATTGTTGGCACAAATATAAGCCATTTTCTACTTGTACGAATTGCAAAGAAAAACAAAAATCCAAGGAACAATCCCCAAACCAAAATTTCAGTACGCGGGTGAGAAAGCGAAAGCATAACTCCATCAACGTCAGCAATATAAGCGACGACATCCGTCATAAAGTCCCCTATTCGCACTGATATTTCGGCAAATGGGAAGCATAAATATGAATTGAATGAAAGAATTAGCGCTAAAAGCGAGAATATCATAAATATTTCGCAAATTATACCCATAAAAAGATTGCTTATAAAGGTGGCAAGTGACACCTCACCAAAATATTTCATAATAATAGGCAGGGTTAAAATAAACACACAAAGTGACGCAAGTGTTAAAATAGCTATCTTGCGAATCATCTTTAACGCAAATCCCAGCGCACCATCTCCAAAATCCTTTTTAAACCATCTTATTTTATCGCAAATGATGCTTGAAGCAATTACACCAAGTGTGGATAAAAATGACAACTGCAAGCCAATATCAAGTATTGCCGAAGGATTTATCAAAACGATAACTGTCACCGCCACAAAAAGCGAGGTCATGGAATCCCTCTTTTTTCCGAGAGTGAATGCAAGATACATCACCCAAAGCATAAGTATTGAACGGCACGACGAAAGCGCAAATCCGGTAAGAGCTACATAAAACAATGACAAAAGCGTCAAAACACATATTCTTGCATTGCGAGGCAAAAGCAACTTCTTCAATATCCAATCAAATATACCGATAAGTATGGCAACGTGAAGTCCGCTTAACGCAAGCATATGATAAACGCCTGCGCGCTTAAAATCGCGAAGAGTGTTATCGGAAAGCAATTCCCTGTTGCCAAGCAAAAGCGCACTTGCAAGTGAACCGTTCTCCTTGCCCAAAATTGCCTTTAATGTAGATGACCACCTGGAATTTAAATCGGCAAGCATCAGGGTTATGCGAAATTCGTCGTCAAGATACTGTATTGGAGTTTTATCATCAATTGTACAAATCAACGGGTAATCGTACTCGTTTTTGTTTTTCAAATACTCCAAGTCTTTGTAGTCGGAAATAGGGGAAATCTTGCCCGTCAATTCAAAGAAATCTCCACGAGAAAGCTCACACTGATAATCCGAAACAAGCACAACGTTAAAATTTACGTTTTTGCCGTCTATGGCTTCAACGTGCACAACGCACTCACTCATAAAGCTATAGGATGACGAAACCTCACTGACGTAGCCCTTGATTTTGTGCTCTCCCGAATAGTCCTCTTTCATACCCTCGTTTTTAAAAATGAGGGCGCGCGGACACAATACACCCAAAAGCGCAGCTAACGCCAAAAGACAGCAAACAAGCCTTAAATTTTTTATCTTGCTCTTGCTTTTTGACAAAATAAGGTAAATTCCAAGCAGAAGCGCCAAAAAAATTGGAAAAAATATTAAATTTTTTATTTCGAACGAAATTGCCGTAAAACCTAAGTAAATCAAGGCAATCAGGACGAAAAATCTTTTACTGAACGCGTTCATATGGCATTTCCTTAAAAAATCCTTAAAAAATTTTTAATTTAGTTGTTGACAAATCCACAAAAACCTTGTATAATACTCAAAGACAGTAGGATAAATGTATATTTTGTGCATATTTATCCCGATGTTAACTTATTAATATGATTATTACACATTTAAGGAGATTGCTATGTTTGAAAAAGTAAAACAGATTCTTATTGAGGAGCTTCAGGTTGAAGAACACCTTATTACTCTTGACGCTGAGCTTGCCAACGACCTCGGTATCAACTCCATCGAGCTTGCTGACCTTGTTATGATTTGCGAAGATAAATTCGACATTGAAATCAGCGACGAAAATATCGGTCAGTTTGTAACTATCCGTGACGTTGTTAATTATCTTGAAACACTTTAATCAAAAATAACAAAATAAAACGGTCTGTATCGCAAAAAGCGTTGATACAGACCGTTTTGTTTTTGCGTCTATTTATCCCTTTTCAGTTTGAAAAAGGTGGAGATAAGCTCCCTGCTCTCGTTCTCACACATGCCCACCTCAGCTTGCACCTTGTGTAAGAGTGGGTATGAATTGAGATTGATAACACTTCCAAATGCGCCGGAATTGGATTCCTTAAGCGCGTAAAAGAGCTTTCCAACCCTTGCATTCAATATTGCACCTGCGCACATAGGACACGGCTCCAAGGTGACGTAAATTTCGCAGTCGGAAAGGCGCCATCTTCCAAGGCGCTCAGACGCGCGCTCAATTGCAAGAATTTCTGCGTGCGCAGTTGCCCTTCCCGAATACTCCCTCTCGTTATATGCCTCAGCGATGATTTCACCATCCTTAACCACAACGGCACCAACAGGAACGTCACCGTTTTGAAAGGCAATTTTGGCATTTTCAAGGGCTCTTAACATAAATTTATTTTCCATAGATATTTTCTCTTTCTAATGAATTTATACATTTGTTATGCATTTTTATTCATTTTTTATGAATAAATTCATTATTCTGAAATTTCGTAGGATACAATGTTATCCTTAACAAAAACAATTTGATGATCCTTGATATAAAATCTTGGCACACGCTCACCTATTGAGCATATCATTTCATATCCGATTGTGCCATTGTTTTTTGCCAACTCATCAGCTGTAATGGTTTCATTCTTGTCAGCGCCGATAAGGGTAATATAATCTCCCTCTCTAACACCCTTTACACTTGAAACGTCAAGCATAAGCTGATCCATACATACTCTGCCAACGATATTAACTCTTTGACCTCTAATCAGCATTTGAGTGCCGTTTGTAGCATTAGAGCGCCAAAATCCGTCAGCATATCCAACGGGTGCTGTTGCAATCTTAGTTTTCTTGTCGGCAACGAAGGTGCAGCCATAGCTCACCGTATCGCCTTCTTCAATTTCTTTAATCATAGAAATAACTGATTTCAAGCTCATAACGGGCACAAGATTATCACATCCGTGCACCTTGCTTGAGGGAGCAAGACCGTAAAGTACAACACCCACACGAACCATATCCATATGGTACTCCGGATATTCAAAGGTTGTTGCGCTGTTGGCACAATGCTTAATTTTAAATTCAACGCCACGTTCCTTCAAGGAATCAACGGCAAATATAAATCTCTCATATTGTAATCTTGTAAATTCAGCGCCGTCCGTGCCATCATCGGCAAGCGCAAAGTGAGTGAAAATTCCTTCATTTTCAAGGCCCGGCATACTACAAACGTCAATTATGCTATCAAGCATTTCCTCGTTTTTATGTATGCAATCAAACCCGATTCTTCCCATTCCCGAGTCGAGCTTAATGTGTATTTTAACCTTGACACCATCGGCCTCTGCACTCTTTGAAAGCTCCTTTGCATAGGCATATGAGAATACACTTTGTGAAATGTTATTTTCAGCAAGAATTGATGCGCAGGAGGTTGGAGTGTAGCCAAGAATAAGAATTTTTGTGCTTATTCCGTTATTGCGAAGCTGCATTGCCTCTTCAATATTAGAAACTGCAAAAAAATCAGCACCAAGCCTTTCATAAAGCTTTGAAAGATACACGGCACCGTGCCCATAGGCATTTGCCTTAACCACGCAGCAAAGCTTTGTATCAGGGCTAAGCTTTCCTTTTATTAAGTTAAAATTTTGCTCGGCAGCATTCATATCAATCTCTGCCCAAAAGCGTTTTCTTTTAGAAATATACTTATCCTTCAAAGCGACTACTCCTTTCACAAGATTATCCATATTATTTTATCACACCTCAAGAAAAAAATCAATATTTAGCAATAAAATATATACGTATATTTTCAAAAATATTATGCGAAATCAAAAACCGACAAATTAAATCACCTCGGCAAATGCCGAGGTGATTTAATTACTGTTTGTCAATACGTTTTGAATCGATGTGTCCTTCAGTTAAAATATATGTCGCAAGAACGGACATTGCACTAATTGTCGCAATGAGCTTTTCTATTGTCATTTCATCAATACCGAAAAGCACACACAAGGTGCACACAAGTGCACTAAGTGCCATCCAAAACTTGCGGCTTGATAACTTTTGCTTCCAATCAATTTTCATATTTTTGTACCCCACTCTCTTTCAAGCACTAAAATGCGCTTTTCGTGTTCGGCAAGCTCAGTATAAAAATGATTGTTCTTGTCCGACTGATTTTCCATCGTTTCCTTCAGTTGAACCACGGCACTTTCAAGCTTTGCAAGTGTGGAATTAATTTTAACAACCACGTTCATCACAGCAATAAATGCCGAGATTATTCCAAAAACTCCGACCGCTATTTCCCAAGTCATATTTCTCCTTTCTCGACGCTTTTTTGTTATTCCATTTAGATTGTAGCATATTTTTTTCCCGCAGGGCGACAATTTTCTGTCAAAATGAAGTTTTTTTTATAAATTTATTGACATTTTTTATTTGCTATGATATACTAATCCTTGATATGAAACGCCCTGACGGGAAGGAGTAATTCACCCCTTATGCGCAAAGAGAACGGACGGTTGGTGTGAGTCCGTGGCTAAGATGAATGAAGTAGTCCCCGAGCGGTCCTTGTGAAACGGCTTTTAAAGAAAGTAGCAAGGAACGGCTTTCTCCGTTAAAGATTTTGAGTGCGCACTTTTTTGTGCGAAATCAGGTGGTACCGCGTTCCCACGTCCTGATATCAGGATGTGGGATTTTTTGTTTTTTCGGTTAAAATTTATTTACATATTTTAAGAAAGCGAGGTTCAAAAAATGAACAGCTATAACGAGCTTCCAAAGACATATTCGCCCCAAGAATTCGAGGACAGAATATATCAAGAATGGTGTGATAAAGGTTACTTCACACCCGACAAAAATAACAATAATCCCGCGTTTTCAATCGTAATTCCTCCGCCAAACGTTACAGGTCAGCTCCACATGGGTCATGCCCTTGACGAAACCTTGCAGGACATTCTTGTTCGTTACAAGAGAATGCAGGGCTTTAATACCCTTTGGGTTCCCGGTACTGACCATGCAGGTATTGCAACACAAATCAAGGTTGAGGAGCGTCTTCGCGTTGATGAAGGTCTTTCTCGTTATGACCTTGGTCGTGAAAAATTCCTTGAACGCGTTTGGGGATGGAAAGATACTTACGAGGCAAGAATTACAAGTCAGTTGAAGAAGCTTGGTGCTTCTTGTGACTGGTCACGTCAAAGATTCACTATGGATGAGGGCTGCTCACACGCAGTTCGTGAGGTTTTCGTTAACCTTTACAACAAGGGTCTTATCTACCGTGGCTATAGAATTATTAACTGGTGCCCAAGATGCCTCACTGCCCTTTCCGATGCTGAGGTTGAATACAAGGATATGCCCGGTAACTTCTGGCACATCAAATACCCCATTAAGGGTGAGGATGGCTACGTTGAGGTTGCTACAACTCGTCCTGAAAGAATGTTCGGTGACACAGCGGTGGCAGTTAACCCCGAGGACGAAAACACAAAGCATCTCATCGGAAAAACTCTTATTTTACCCATCGTAAACCGTGAAATTCCCGTTATCGCAGACGATTACGTTGAAATCGGCTTTGGTAC
>JAZTYY010000004.1:0-39485 GCA_045637205.1 Eubacteriales bacterium
TTAAGTACAGTAATGTATTTAGCTGACTGATACTAATAGCCCGAGGGCTTGAACCTTCCAAAGGTAATCAAGCGTTACACAATTACTTGAGTTTCACTCAACAACCCTACTTCTTTATTCGGTTTTCAATGCTCAATTGAGCAGAAAGAAGCAAGGCAATCCGGAAGGGAAATGCACCTTTAGCTCAGCTGGTAGAGCAACTGACTCTTAATCAGTGGGTCCGGGGTTCGAGTCCCCGAAGGTGCACCACAAGAACTAAGTTCTTGATCTTGACCCAGAACCCAAAAGGGAGAAAGGTCTTGCAAGTCAGTGTTTTTAACGCAGAGGGTCCACCTGTACCCATTCCGAACACAGAAGTTAAGCTCTGCAGTGCCGAAAATACTTGTCTGGAGACGGACCGGGAAGATAGGTCATAGCCGACACATAGCAGGAAGCGTTAAACACTTCCTGCTTAAATATTCCTCTTTAGCTCAGTTGGTTAGAGCACCTGACTGTTAATCAGGGGGTCTTTGGTTCAAGTCCAAAAAGGGGAGCCACAAAATGAAAACGGAGTCCAATCGGGCTCCGTTTTTGTTTTGCCTCTTTTTTGAGTTTAAGCTAATACTCTCATCAATTAAGATTCAGGCAACCGAAGGTTGCTCTGACTGCAAACTTTTACGGTTTTCGAAAGAAAATGACCGTCGTAAGACGGGCAAGTAAAATTTGTTGCGTAGCGTGAAATCAGGGGGTCTTTGGTTCAAGTCCAAAAAAGGGGAGCCAAAACAAAGAAACCGAGGCAAACGCCTCGGTTTTTTGTTTTGATTTCTTTTCTTGATTAAATCCAAACGTCTTCATCCTTCTTAACACACTATTTAAAATAATTTTAAGTAGTGTTGACAAAAAATAGTATCTATGTTACAATATGAGTATATAACGTTTTATTAAAGGAGGGGATTTTAATGAATATGTTAGAAATCACTGATTTGCATAAAAGCTTTGGCGATATAGAAGTATTGCGTGGTATAAATTTGTCCGTACCTGAAAATAGCATATTTGGTTTTATTGGTAAAAATGGTTCAGGTAAGACCACTACTATGAAGACTGTTTTAGGTCTTTTAAAAGCTGATAGTGGTGATATTTTAGTAAATGGAGAAAAAGTAGTTTACGGTCAAACAAGTACCAACCGTTATATTGGATACTTGCCCGATGTTCCCGAGTATTATTCTTTTATGACCGCGAAGGAGTATCTTAGATTCTGTGGTGAAATTACTGAATTGCCTGCTGATACAATTGATGCACGTTGCCAAGAATTGTTAGATTTAGTTGGCTTGCGCAATGATAATCATAAAATCAAAGGATTTTCAAGGGGAATGAAGCAACGTTTGGGCATAGCTCAAGCGCTTTTAAATCGTCCCAAGCTTCTTATTTGCGATGAGCCCACATCGGCACTTGACCCTGTAGGAAGAAAAGAAATTTTGGATATTTTCTTAGCAATAAAGGATCAAACAACAGTTTTGTTCTCAACCCACATTCTTTCAGATGTCGAGCGTATTTGTACTGACGTAGCATTTCTTAACGACGGTGTAATAGCCGTTAGTGGAAAACTTTCGGAAATCAAAACTAAATATCGCACTGATGAATATCATTTGGAGCTTGAAGAACAAAATGATGTTAGCATTTTGGTTGAAAAATTCCCCAAAATCATTAAAATCGAAAACGAAAAACTGATTTTTTCAGAAAAAGAGTATTCTTTGTTTGAAATTTTGAATTTCATAGCGGAAAATCATATAAATGTTATTAAATTGGAAAAAATCGAGCCAACTCTTGAATCCTTGTTTATGGAGGTGATTGATAAATGAAATCTTTAATTGCCTTTACAAAAAAAGAAATCACGGCACAATTGCGTTCTGCAAAATTCGTAATTTTGATAGTATTGTTTGTAATATTTGCAATATTAAATCCCGTGACAGCTAAAATTACCCCAGTACTTCTTGAATTACTTTCAGAATCAATGGCTGAAAGTGGAATGAATATTACAATTGCTGAAGTTAGTGTTTTGGATTCTTGGATGCAATTTTTTAGCAACGTTCCAATGCTATTGCTTGCTTTTGTAATGATGGAAGGCAACATTTTCACAAGGGAATATGGCACAGGCACATTGATATTGTCATTGACTAAAGGTCTTGATAGATATAAGGTTGTCGCTTCTAAATCATTTATTTTAGTTGTATTTTGGACACTCATATATTGGTTGCATTTTGCGGTAAATTATTTTACCAATATGTTCTTTTGGGATGACTTAACAACTAAAAATCTTGGTTTTGCAGCCGTGAGCTTTTGGTTGTTTGGATTATTCACAATTTCGTTGGTGGTTTTGTTTTCAACAATGATAAATTCGTATATCGGCGTGCTTGGTTGTACCGGAGGAGTAGTGTTTGGATTAACATTTCTTTCTATAATTCCAAAGGTTAGCGATTATTTTCCTACTATTTTGCAGGACGGTATTTCTTTGGTGTACGGTATGGTGGAAGTCAAGACATATATACCAGCGGTAATTATATCAATTGCAGTAACTATACTGTGTTTTGTAGCAAGTGTGCCACTTTTCAATAAGAAACAATTATAATTAATAAAAGCTGAGGTAATGCCTCAGCTTTTTGTTTTGGTGAAAATTACCGAAGTTTGTAGATAATGGTCTTTTTCTATTGACAAAGATATATGTGAGTGATATAATAAGATATCTATATATAATTATATGGCTAAATAGCCATAATTTTTTGACTTATTGTAAGTGTTTGCTTACAATTGTCAAATTTATAGAAAAACGAATTGCATTTATGCGAAGGAGAAGTTATGAATAACCAAGAACTTCAATCAAAAAGAACGTGCCAAAAATGCGGATCAATATTAACGCCCGATAGCGCGTTTTGTACCACATGTGGAACTCCCGTTCCTAAGATGGCACCACCCCAACGACAAGCATTTGAATTCTGCGTATATTGTGGAAGCAAATATCCCGTTGGTGATATGTTCTGCCAGAATTGTGGCAAGAGAACAACTCAGGGGGCAGCACCTGCAGCAGCGCCCACAGTAAACAAAGAAGAGCAGGATAAGCGCCAGTATGAATATGCTGTGAAGATGCTTGAAGAAAAGCGCTATGACCAAGCATTGCCCATCTTTAATAGATTGGGTGATTATAGCGATTCAAAGGCTAAGGCTAGAGAGTGTATCGAAGCTAGAGAAAATGCAAGAAAAGAATCAATATATGCAAGCTCTATAGCAATGATATCAGCTCCCAATATTACTGACGTTGAGATGAAAAAGGCAATTGACGCCCTTAAATCCATTGTTGACTATAAGGACTCCAAGGATAAGATTGCTGAATTAGAAACTCGTCTTAAAAAGTTTATGGAAGCAAAGGAATTGGCTCGTAAGGAATTTGTATATAACAAATCCGTGGCAGTTCTCAATGCGCCTGCAGCAAATGACTTGCAAATTAAAGAAGCAATTGCGGCCTTCAAGTCACTTGGTGAATTTAAGGATTCACCCAAGAAGGTTACTGAAACTGAAGCTCGTCTTGAAAAATGGTATAAGGACAAGGCAGCTTTTGAAGAAGCCGAAAGAATTCGCAAAGCTAAAGCAAAGGCTAAGGCAAAAAAGATTATTCTTATTTCCGTAATTGCATTTGTATTGGTAGCTTTGATTGTTGCTGCTATTATAGTTGGAACATGGAAGCACGAAATTGTATATAATCTTGACGGTGGTGTTTTAACTGCTGAAAATCCCGATACATACACAATCTTGACTGAAGATATAACCTTGAACAATCCTACAAGAGATGGTTATACTTTTGAGGGTTGGCAAATAGTTGATGACACTTCAGAAGAACCCCAAGAAATAACAAAAGAAGTAATAATTCGTCAGTGGAGGAACTGGGGCACAAAGGAATACAAGGCTATATGGAAAGCAAATACATATAGAATTGAATTTGACGAAAACGGTGGTAACGCAGTTACTGATAAAGATGTAGAATATGATTCAGTTATGAATTTGCCTAAACCTACATGGCCTGGACATGAATTTACTGGCTGGTACTTGGACAATACAAAGGTAAATGCTAACGATATCTATAACTTCACAACTGATATTAAATTGGTAGCTCATTGGGATTCAATTACTTATTATCTTACCTATAACCTCCAGGGTGGTGTAAACTCAGCATCTAACCCCTATACATACATTACTGATGAAGGCTTTGTGCTTCATGCACCTACAAGATTGGGTTATACATTCTTGGGCTGGTCTTTATATGGAGAAATGGTATCTGAAGGCACTGAGTCTGTAACAATTCCCGTTGGTACAATAGGAAACAAAACATATACAGCTAATTGGCAGGCTAACACTTATACAATCACATTTGATGCAAATGGTGGTACAGGAGTTGATGCTAGCCAAACAGTATCTTATGATTCCGAATATACATTGCCCACACCTACAAGAACAGGTTACACGTTCAACGGTTGGTTCTATGATGGTACAGAATGGACAGGTGGAGTTTGGAATTACGGTGCAGACGTAACACTTACAGCAAGCTGGACTCCTAATATGTATTCTTTGTCCTTTGATGCAAACGGTGGTAGCGTAAATACTTCCTATATGTATGTAACTTATGACTCTACAGTAACTTTGCCCACACCCACAAGAACAGGTTATACGTTCAACGGTTGGTATAGTGGTAATACTAAAGTAGAAAGTGGTACATGGAAGTACACAAGCAACTTTTCACTTACAGCAAGCTGGACAGTTAATAGATACACCATTACACTTAATGCTAACGGTGGTACAGGTGTAAATGCAACTCAAAGTGTAACATATGGATCATCCTTTACATTACCCACACCCACAAGAACAGGTTATACATTCAATGGTTGGTATAATGGCTCTACAAGAGTGACAAGTGGCACATGGAATTCTACAAGTAATATTACACTTACAGCAAGCTGGACTGCTAATAACTATTCAGTACGTTTTGATGCAAATGGTGGTAGTGTAACTTCATCATCAATGCAGGTAACATATGGATCAGCCTTTACATTGCCTACACCCACAAGAACAGGCTATACCTTTAATGGTTGGTATAATGATGGTACTAAGGTAGAAAGTGGAACTTGGAACTATACAAGCAATATTACACTTAAAGCAACTTGGACAATAAACACATATACAATGACACTTAATGTTAATGGTGGTACAGGTGTTACTAACACAACTCAAAATGTGACGTATGGATCATCCTTTACATTACCCACACCCACAAGAACAGGTTATAGATTCAATGGTTGGTATAACGGTTCAACAAGAGTGACAAGTGGCACATGGAGTTATACAAGCAATCTTACACTTACAGCAAATTGGACTGCTAATACATATAATCTTGTATTGAACAATACATCAGTTACTACAGATAAGATTAAGGTTACATTTAACTATAACTATTCTGGTTCAACTAACTTAGTTGTAGAACTTAGCAACAATCAAACATTGTCATATCCTACAATTCCTACTCGTAGCGGATATATATTTGCTGGTTGGTACACTAATAGTTCTTGCACCACACTTTATAACTTTAGTGGAACATTAACTCAAGATACAACTTTGTATGCTAAATGGGTAAGTACATCATATAATGTAATCAATGTTTCCTCATCTGCTTCTGTTTCCTTGAATGGCACAAGTGTTCGTTATTATGCGTTTGTTCCGTTGGTAAGTGGTAATATTACTGTTTATTCATCAAGTAGTTATGATACTTATGGATACTTATATAATTCCTCATTATCAACACTTACATATAATGATGATGCTGGTTCAGGAGCTAACTTCTCATATACCTACAATGTAACTGCAGGAACCCTTTATTATATAGGTGTAAGAGCTTATTCAAGCTCTACATCCGGTACTGCTACTGTTTATATCACTGGTACACAAAAGCCCACAAGCACAGCTAAGGCATCTTGCTCTACAGTGGCAGGGGCTACATTTAGCCAAGGAACATCATATAATACTACTGTATCATATGATTCCACAGTAACATTGCCCACACCTACAAGAGCAGGATATACATTCAATGGTTGGTATAACGGAAGCACAAAGGTTGAAAGTGGAAAGTGGAATTATACTTCTAATTTGACACTTACACCCAGCTGGACAGCAAATACATATACAATCACTTTGAATGCTAATGGTGGTACTGTTTCATCATCAAGTATGACTGTGACATACGGTTCAACTGTTACATTACCAACTCCCACAAAAGCAGGATACGTATTTGGTGGTTGGTATAATGGAAACACAAGAGTAGAGAGTGGTACTTGGAATACTGCAAGTAACGTTACACTTACAGCAAACTGGACTAATGATCCGGTGACAACATCAAATAGCTCATCTTATCCTTGGTCAGTATCAAATGGCAATTTGACATCAACTAATAAATCACATGGATCAAGCTCAACCTATACGATTACTGCACACACTAGAGTAACGGTAACATTTAGCTACTATACATCATCTGAATCTGGTTGTGACACTCTTTCTATTAAAAAGAACGGAAGCACTCTTACAAGCTGCTCAGGATCAACATCTTCAAGATCCTATTCAGTAACACTTAATGCGGGAGATACTTTGACATTCACTTATTCTAAGGATGGTTCAGTTTCTACCGGTAATGACTGCGCATATATTAGAAATCTTGTAATTTCTAATAGCTAACTAACTATTAGTTAAACAAAAACAAAATATTAACCACCGCGGTTTTAACCGCGGTGGTTTTGTTTATATAAATCTAAAATAATAGTGGAAAAAATCAAAGAAATATGATATAATAAAAAATACAAAGCTTGTAGCGGCTAATAGATTATTTAATGGAGATAATTATGTCAAAAATCTATTTTAAAAATTCAGAAAATTGGTCAAAAATATATGCTGTTGTGTCTAATCAAAGATATGAGCTTAAAAACGTTGATGTTGACGGAGATTACATTTTTGACAATGAAAATCAAGATGGAATTTACTTTGAAAATGAACTTGGAGTAAAAACGGGTATTGTGTATCCCGGTGCTCTTGATTTGGGTGTTGAATATAAGAAAAACGAAGAAATGGGTAAATGCTTAACCTATTTGTTTGCAAAAAATATAGAAACAACGGGAAGAGTGGACAATTTCGTTCTTAAGGATGAAAAAAATCTTTCTCACCGAGATGATAAAAGCAAGAAGATAAGTGTATTTGTTCCAGCCACATATGATGGCATAACACAGCACGATATTTTATACTTCTTTGATGCGCAAAATCTTTTTGTTTCAGCAGGGCATTATACTGAAAATGGAGATCCATATGGATCATGGCAGTTGGATATTGTTTTGAGTGAAGTAACGCGTCAATTTGGTAAAAATATAATAGTAGTTGCTATTGATAATGCTGATAGATATAGAGATCAGGAGCTTTTTATGAATCCTGCCGATTTTGGTGAGCTTGCGCCGTTAGCTACAGCATTGCCTGATGAGGACTATTCTAACGGTCAACTTGAGGGGCTCGATGATTTTATAAAACAAACACTTCATCCGTTTATTAAGCAAAACTATTGTGTAAATGAAAATAATATTGGCGTTGGTGGTGCATCAATGGGTGGAATTGCATCCT
Source organism: Eubacteriales bacterium (assembly GCA_045637205.1). Lineage (GTDB taxonomy): Bacteria > Bacillota > Clostridia > Oscillospirales > CAG-272 > RGIG4608. Next base: position 7,672 of record JAZTYY010000004.1, read on the forward strand.
TCTATTGTGGACTCCGTGAGATTGGATTCTATAAATACATTCTTTCATATTCTCCTGCTTATGGGCTTTACGAAATGAGTGCGTTTGAAAATTGGTTTTCACATAAAAAATTTGCTCAAAATATCGAAGAATTGCCTAAAATACATATTTATTGCGGAGAGGGAGATCCACTTGAAAGATTGCTCGTTGGTTCTTCAAAGGAAATGAAGGGCACACTCGAAAAATATGGATATCCACACGAAAAGGTGTTTGAAACCTACGATTCAGAAAAACCTCATAATGAGGAATCATGGCGCTTGATTTTGGGAGAAAGCTTTTCAAAATTGTTGAAATAATTGATTGACTTTTTCCTTTAAAATTGGTATAATAAATAAGTACGAAAATTTTGTCAAAGGAGATAATTATGGCAAAAAATAGATGGTATAAGGATATGGTATTCTACCAAATATGGCCCCGTTCTTTTAAGGATGGTGACGGTGACGGTATGGGTGATCTTTGGGGTGTTTATGAAAAGCTTGACTACATAAAATCTCTTGGATGTGATGGAATTTGGTTTTCACCGCTCTATCCCTCTCCCGGAGTGGACTGTGGATATGATATTTCCGATTATTATAACATTGCCGAAGAATTCGGAGGCATGGAAGCATTTGAAAAGGTGCTTAACGGTGCCCACGAAAGAGGCATGAAGGTTATTATGGATCTTGTTGTTAACCATACGAGTGATCAACACGAATGGTTTCAAAAGAGCCGTCAAAGAATAGAGCCCTATACTGATTACTATATTTGGCGTCCTGCTAAAAAGAATGGTAAACTCCCTAATAACTGGGATTCACTTTTTGAGGGTAAAGCATGGGCATGGGATGATGTGCGTAAAGAATATTATATGCACTTGTTTGCAATTCAGCAGGCAGATTTGAATATGGATAATCCCCTTGTTCGTGAAGAGGTGAAGAATATTCTTCGTTTCTGGCTTGATAAAGGTGTTGATGGATTCAGAGAGGATGTAATTACATTCATTTCCAAGCCCGAAGGACTTCCTGATGATAGAATAATGCCTGCATCTAAGGGCATCTTCATGTTTAATCACGGGCCCCATCTTCATGAATATCTTGAAGAATTTAATCGAGATGTTTTTTCTAAATACGATTGTATGACTCTTGCCGAAGCGCCCCTTGTAACCCCTAAGAAAGCGCTTGAATATATAGATGAAAATAATAGCCCTGTTCTTGATATGATGATTCAGTTCTCAACTCAAGAGGCAGATAGCTTTATGACCGACTATTACCATATGCCATTCAATCTTCGCAAGCTCAAGAGATGCTATACAAAGTGGCAAAAGCAGCTTGATGGCAAGGGATGGAATATGCTCTATATTGAAAACCATGACCATCCAAGAATGGTATCTCGTTATGGAAGTGAAAAGTTTAAAACTGAAAGTGCTATGATGCTTGCAGTATCTTACCTTTTCCAAAAGGGAACTCCATTTATCTATCAAGGTCAAGAAATTGGTATGACAAACTGGTATCCAAGCGATCCGGAAATGTATGAGGATGTTCAAACTCGTTGGCAGTATAATAACGTAGCAACAAAGAAATCTCCTGAAAAGAGACTTCAAAGATTGTGGAACGGATCTCGCGATTCAGCTCGTACTCCCGTTCAATGGAGTTCTGAAGAGAATGCCGGCTTTACAACGGGCAAACCATGGTTCTATGTGAATGAGAATTATAAGGAAATTAACGTTGCCGATCAAGAAAAAGATAAATCTTCTGTTTTGAATTTCTATCGCAATGCAATTAAGTTGCGTAAGGAACTTTCATGTGTTAAAAACGGTAATTATATAGAATACGGCAAGCTCTCATCATCATTCTACACATATTCACGTGAGGATGATAAAGAAAAACTCCTTGTAGTTTGCTCATTTACTGAGAAGACAAAGAAATGGAGCGCTCCTGCCGGATTTGATCTTGAAACTGCAGAGCTTTTGCTTGCAAACTATAAAGAGCTTGAAGGAACTAAACTCAAGCCCTATGAAACAAGAGTATATAGGTGGAAAAAATAAGAATATGAAAAATAACAAATACATATCAATGCTGCTATTGTTTTTAGCAGCATTTTTATGGGGATTGGCTTTTGTTGCACAAGAGCTTGTGGCAGATATCCCCCCAATGACTGTCGGAGCTGTAAGATGGTTTATTGGTGCGCTCTTCCTTTTATTTGTAATCGTTATTTCAGATAAGATTAGTAAAAATGGAAGACAACTTATTAGTAAAAGAGGTTTAGATTTTACCAAAACCGAAATAATAGCTGGATTGATTACAGGTGTTATTGTATCAATAGCATCTATATTTCAGCAAATGGGTATAAGCGCAGGTACTTCAAGTGGTAAAGCTTCATTTATAACTGCATTATATGTGGTTTTAGTGCCGATATATGCACTCTTTTTAAGGAAAAAAGCAAAGCTTAATGTTTGGATTGCGATTTTTATTGCGGTCGTGGGCTTCTATTTCCTTTGTGTTAAAGAGAATTTAACCATTGTTCCGTCCGATACGTGGATTATTATTAGCGCGGCAATTTATCCGATACAAATTCTTGCCATTGACCATTATGCACCCAAATGCGACTGTATAAGAATGTCTTGCTTGCAATTTTTCTTTGCATTTTTGGTAAGTGCTGCCGGAGTATTAATATTTGAGCCGGCTGTTAATTGGACAGAAATAGGCACACATATTTGGCCATTTTTGTATCTTGGTATTTGTTCAAGTGGAATTGCATATACCTTGCAAGTTGTTGGACAAAGAAATGTTCATCATGCAGTTGCCTCTTTAATATTGTCTCTCGAGTCCGTATTTGGGCTTTTGGGCGCAGTTGTTATGTTGGGCGCAAAATTAGAGTTTAGAGAGTATGTTGGATCGGCACTGATATTTATGGCGGTTCTTATATCACAAATTGAATTCCAAAAGAAAAACCGTGTTTGATAAACACGGTTTTTTGTTTAATTGTTCTTTTTTAGTTTTGCAAGTGGGTTTTGCTCCATTGCGTTTTTCATATTCTCATTTGAGACGTGCGTGTATATTTGTGTTGTATTAAGCTGCTCATGACCTAAAATATCTTTAAGAACTCGAACGTCAACGTTTCCGCTTTGATACATAAGAGTAGCAGCAGTGTGACGAAGCTTGTGAACAGAGAAGTGCTTAGCCTCAAGTCCTGCAAGCTCAAGGTATTTGTAAACCATCCATTGTACAGTTTTTACGCTAATTCTTTTGTTAAGTCGGCTTAAAAACAGAGCCTTAGTTTGCACGTTGTCATATTTTGGACTTAATCTAAGCTCAAAATAATCAAGAAGTACTGTTCTACAAGACTCATTGAGATAGATTATGCGCTCCTTGTTACCTTTACCGAGCACTCGAAGGGAACGAAGCTCGCGGTCAATGTCGTTGAGGTTTATTCCGCAAAGCTCTGAGAGACGCATTCCACAATTCAAGAAAAGGGTAACTATACAATAATCTCGTTCTTTAGTATTAGATTCCTCATCGTCGAGAATAGCTTGAAGAAGGAGCATAGATTCATCAAGTGACAAAAATTTGGGCAATGTTTTTTTAGGTTTTGGAGATTCAATATTAATTGCGGGATTTTCTTCAAAGTAGTTTCTTTTAAGAGTGAAGAACTTATAAATTCCTTTTATGGCTGAAAGCTTGCGGGCTTTGGCACTCCACATATTTTGACGAGTATCACCGGCATAAAATAGAAATTCATAAATTTGTTCAGTTTTAACCTTAGAAAGATATTTTGCATCAATTGTTCTTACGTCGATGTTAACAAATTCTTCGGAATCAATTTCTGTTTTTTGCTCAACCGCTAAAAGATAACGAAAGAAGGTGCGAAGGTCGAGCATATATTCATTTACAGTTTTTTCAGAGCACCCTTGAATAGTGCGTTTATAGATGGCAAACTGCTGCACGTCGGGTGAAAATTCTTCAAGTGAGGGAAATGAACTCATACTAAACCTCCAATTATACAAAATTACATACATATTGTAACACAAATTTATTAAAAAGGGAATAGGAATATAAAAAATAATTAGAAATATTTTCAAAATATGCTTGACAAATTACGATATATGTGTTAATATATATAAGTCGCAGAGAGCGATATGTGCCATTAGCTCAGCCGGATAGAGTATTTGGCTACGAACCAAAAGGTCGGGGGTTCGAATCCCTCATGGCACGCCAAAAGGAGATGCATTGCATCTCCTTTTTTGTTTTAAAAAATCCTTATTACAAAAAGTAAGCCACCTTGTAAATACAAGATGGCTTTGTTTTTATTAACTTAAACATCAATATCCTTAATATACTCACTTCCGTGTTCGGCGATGAATTTCTTTCTTGCAGCAAGGTCGTCACCAAGGAGGGTTTCGAACATTACTTCAGTAAGATATGGGTCAGTTGGGTCAACTGAGATGAGTCGACGTGTTTCGGGATTCATAGTTGTTTCCCACATCATATCGGGCTCGTTTTCACCAAGTCCCTTTGAACGCTGGATGGTATATTTTGTACCCTCAAGCTTCTTAAGAATAGCTGTTTTTTCAAATTCGTCAAATGCGAAGTAGGTTTTATCTTTTGCAGTGATTTCGAACAAAGGAGTTTCAGCAATAAATACCTTATGCTCTTTCAAGAGTGTAGGGAGCAAACGATAGAAAAGAGTCAAAAGAAGTGTTCTAATTTGGAACCCGTCCTCGTCAGCATCAGTACAAAGAATAATTTTTGACCACTTGAGGTCATTTATATCAAATGGGTCAATATTACCCTTAACCTTGCCCTTAATTTCAACGCCGCAACCAATTACACGAAGAAGGTCAGTGATGATTTCGTTTTTGAAAATCTTTTCGTATGAAGATTTCAAACAGTTAAGAGTTTTACCTCTAACAGGAATAATTGCCTGGAATTCAGCATTTCTGCCGAGCTTACAGGATGTAAGAGCAGAGTCACCCTCAACTATGTAAAGCTCACGAACTGCAGGATCTTTACTACGGCAGTTAACAAACTTTTCAACTTTGTTCGAGAAGTCCATTTTACTCTTAAGACTTTCTTTAAGCTGAATTCTTGTCTTTTCAGCGGTTTCTCGTGAACGTCTATTTAGAAGAACTTGGTTTGCAAACTTTTCAGCATCAATGGGATTTTCCATAAAGTAGATTTCAAGATTCTTCTTTAAGAATTCCGTCATCGCTTCATAGATAAATGTGTTTGTAATTGACTTCTTAGTTTGGTTTTCATAAGAGGTCATTGTTGAAAAGCTATTGATTACAAGGCACAAGCAATCTGCAACGTCAGTAAACTGGATTTTGGATTCAGTCTTATTGTATTTGCCTGCATTTTTGATGTATTTGTCAAGCGCATATACAAATGCCACCTTAACAGCTTTATCGGGGGAGCCACCGTGCTCAAGGAAACTTGAGTTGTGGTAGTACTCAAGCTTGTTTACTGTGTTTGAAACGCAGAAAGAGAAGTCAGCCTTAAGCTTATATTCGTCTTTGTCATTTCTATCGCGACCCTGTGTTTCAAGATGCCATAAAACGGGTTCAGTGGTAGCACTGTCACCGCACATTTCCTTGATATAATCGGAAATTCCGTGCTCATATTTAAAGGATTTTTTAGAGAACTTTTTGCCGTCCTCCTCCACCCAAAGCTCGAACTCAATTCCAGAGTTAATAACTGCTTGACGGTGAAGAGTTTCTTCAAAGAAGGAAACGGGGATATTTATATCGGTAAATACGTCAAGGTCGGGTTTCCAACGAATTGTTGTGCCTGTACGTTTTTCACCTTTCGCAAGCTCGCGAGTTTCCAGCTCACTTACAGGTTCACCTTTTTTAAAATGAATTGAATGCACATTTGTGCCGTCATATGAATAAACGTCCATATATTCCGAGCTGTACTGTGTAGCACATGCACCAAGACCATTAAGGCCAAGGGAATACTCATATGCTGAATCTTCGTTGTTGTTATCATATTTACCGCCTGCATAAAGTTCACAGTAAATAAGATCCCAGTTCCATCTACCTTCTGCTTCATTATAGCCAAGGGGAACACCACGTCCGTGGTCGTCAACCTCGATAGAATGGTCTTTATATGCAGTTACCTTAATAACGTTACCGTGACCCTCACGAGCCTCGTCAACGGAGTTTGAAAGAATTTCAAAAAATGAGTGCTCGCAGCCTTCAAGTCCATCCGAACCGAAAATAACGCCGGGACGCATTCTAACACGATCAGCACCCTTTAAGGCCTTGATACTTTGGTTATCATATTGTGGTGTGGTATTCTTACTTTTTGCCATTTTTATCTCCAAAAATATAATAATCTATATAATAATATAATTATACCAAAAAAATTTACATTTGAAAAGGGTTTTTTATAAAAAAATCGTGAAAAATCAACTATTTTTCTATTGCAAAAATGAAGAAAAAAAGATATAATATAAAATAGGTGATTTTGTTTTTGGGAGGTATATATGAAAACAGTTGAACTCATTAAAAACAGAATAAAAAACGCGCGTTGTGCGGTTCTTGGATTTGGAGTTTCCAATATTCCATTAGTTGAACTTTTATTAGAATGTGGAAACGAGATAATTGTTTATGATAAGAAGGATGTTCAAAAGCTTGGAGATAAAGCTGTTGAATTTTCTAATAAAGGCATATGCTTTGTTACCGGCGAGAATTATCTTGATGAAATCAACGCGGATATCATTTTTCGCTCACCCGGAATTCGCCCGGATTATGATGGTATAAAAAAAGCTATCGAAAGCGGCGCAGAATTGACATCTGAAATGGAACTGTTTTTGGAGCTTACTCCGGCTTGCGTTTTAGGTGTTACGGGAAGTGACGGCAAAACAACTACAACAACTATTGCATATAAATTGCTTCAAAAAGAATTTGAAAATAGTGATCGCAAAATATATGTTGGCGGTAATATTGGGACCCCCTTGTTGTCCAAGGTTGGAGAGATGAGTGAAAGAGATATATGCGTTCTCGAGCTCTCAAGCTTTCAGCTTTTTACTGCGAAAAAATCACCCAGTCGCGCGGTGATTACTAACCTTTCTCCCAATCATCTTGATTGGCATAAGGGAATGCAGGAGTATATCGACGCCAAAACAAGTATATATAAGTACGGTGCAACTCATTTGACCTTGAATGGTAATAATGAGCCTTCAAAAAATCTTTTGATTGGCAACGAGATTAAATTGTCCTTGTTTTCAGTTGACTATACCTATGAGGACATTGTAAAAAAATATAAGGATAACCCTCAAGAAAAATCCGAATCTGCAATGTTTGTTTATGATGATGCAATATATCGTTACTATAACAATCACGTATTAAAAATACTGGACTTAAAATCAATTCTTTTGCCAGGTAGACATAACATTGAAAACTATATGGCGGCAATTTCTCTTACTTGGGGAATGGTTTCAGAGCAAACGATAAAGCACATTGCTAAAACCTTTGGTGGTGTTGAGCATAGACTTGAGCTTGTTCGTGAGCATGAAGGGGTTATATATATAAACAGTTCAATTGATTCAAGTCCGTCACGCACCGCGGCTGCACTTTCAGCTCTACCTAAAAAGCCCATAGTTATTTGCGGTGGATATGATAAAAACATTCCGTTTGAACCTTTGGCTGATGCTCTTAATAATGGGGCCAAGGCAGTGATTCTTACAGGTGCAACGGCTGATAAGATACACGACGTTTTAAGGGCGAGTGACACAGAAATTGAAGTTTACGTTGAACGCGATTTTAAAAATGCTGTTATTAAAGCTAAAGAAATAGCGCAAAAGTGGGATATTGTTTTGCTTTCTCCAGCCTGTGCTAGCTTTGATGCTTTTGATAACTTTATGCAGCGTGGAAATAGATTTAAAGAGATAGTAAACGAATTTTAATAGATTGGAGAAAATTATGGAACTTAAAAAGTTAATTGTTGATCTTTCAGGTCTTATGAGCATTGGCGGATTTGAAAGATTTGAAAGAGAAAAATTGCTTTCTCTTATTGCAAATGATTTTGACGAAAATTATCTTGATAACGTTGGAAATCAAATATTTGTTAAAAGATGTGGCAAAGAGAATGCACCTAAAATTATGCTTGATGCTCACATGGACGAAATAGGTATGTACGTTACCGAGATTCTCGAAGGTGGATTCCTTCGCGTTATAAATATCGGTGGAATTGATACACATATTTTGCAGGCAAGTGACGTTGTCATTTATGGCAAAGAAGAAAGATTGTTTGGTGTTATAGCTTCAACTCCACCCCATCTTGCTAGTGGTAGTGGAAAGGATCTTCCCAAAATTGATGAGCTTTTGATTGACACTTGCTATACCAAAGAAGAACTTGAAGAGAAAATTAGAATTGGTACACCTGTTGGATTTGCTCCTAAATATACTGAAATACTCAATAACAAGATTATGGGTAAGAGCTTTGACGATAAGGCTTGCGCTGCGTGTGCGATATATGCAACAGTTGCAACACCACGAAATGAACTTGCAGGTGACGTTTACGTAATGCTTTCCTGCTGCGAAGAGGTAACAGGAATGGTTGCTCCCGGTGCGTATGCTCTTAATCCTGATTATGCTATGAGCATTGACGTAAATCTTGGTAGAGTACCCGGTACAAAGAAAGAGGAAACTGTCGAGCTTGGAAAAGGGCCTTCAATTACCATTTCTGCAGTTACTGACAGAAAGCTTACAAATATGCTTGTTGACGTAGCTAAGGAAAAGGAGATTCCTTATCAAATTTCAGTTTCTCCCACACATACAGGAACAAATGCAGTTTCCATTCAACTTGCAAGAGAGGGAATTCCAACAGTTGACGTAGGGCTTCCTCTTGCATCAATGCATACGTATAATGAGATTATTTCTCTTGATGATACAAAAACACTCAGTGATCTTATTGCTGCATTTATTACAGATAAGAAGATTGCAGAAGTATATGGCAAAGGAGGACTTGAAATATGAAAAAGTATGGCGTTGAGCTTTTAGAATATCTTTGCCAAAAATTCGGTCCTACTGGCTTTGAAAATGAGGTTGCCGATGCAATTATTGAACAGCTTGGTGATGATTGCGACAAGATAGTACAAGACACATTTGGTAACGTTTATGCACTTGTTAAGGGTGAAAGTGATGATAGAGTAATGATTTCATCACATATGGACGAGGTTGGCTTTATGATTACTGATATTGACGGTGATGGATATATCAAATTTGCTAATCTCGGTGGAATTGACCCCAAGGTTCTCTATGGCAAACAGGTTGTTCTTGGCAATGAAAAAACAAGAATAAACGGTGTAATTGCTGCAAAGGCAATTCATCACAAACGTAGAGAAGATAGATTCACTGTAACTCCCATCAAGGAAATGTACATTGATATCGGCGCTAAGGATGCTGATGAAGCTAAAGAATATGTTAATATTGGTGATTTTGGCGTTTTTAATTCTGATTTTGTGTACTTTGGTACAGACAATAAGTACATGAAGGGAAAGGCAATTGATGATAGAGCAGGCTGCTGCGCTATGATTGAAACAATCAGAAAAATCAGAGAAAATAATATAACACTTCCGTTCAATATTTATTTTTGCTTTACAGTAAGAGAAGAGGTTGGTCTTTCAGGCGCAAGAGTTGCTGCTGAAAAGGTTAAGCCCTCCCGAGCTATTATTCTTGAAAGCACAGCAATTGGTGATATCGCGGGTGCTCCTGCGCACAAGAGAGTAGCCGACGTAGGTAGTGGAGGAGTAATTTCTCTTATGGATAGATCAACTATCTATGATACCGAATTTGTAAATTTCACACTCGATACTGCTAAAAATAATGATATTAAAGCACAGGTTAAGAGATATGTTTCAGGTGGTAACGACGCTGGACATATTCATAAATCAGGCAAGGGTGTTAAATGCGTAGCCATTTCTATGGGTACAAGATATCTTCATTCACCTGCTTGTGTTGCAAGCATTGAAGATTATGAATCAATTAGGGAGCTTGTTTTTGCAATGCTCAAAAATATGAAAGCTGAGGTATAAATTATGTATAATACATTGAAACAGATTACACTTGTTCATGGAGTTTCCGGTAAAGAACATCGTGTTGCAAATACAATTAAAGAAATGATTGCACCTTATTGTGATGAATCACACATTGATGCTATGGGCAATCTTATTGCTCTTAAAAAGGGTACATCTGCAAATCCCAAAAAGATATTGCTTTGTGGACATATGGATGAAATTGGATTTATCGTAAACTTTGTTGAAGACAATGGTTTCATTCGCGTTGCTCCCATTGGTGGTATCAACTGGGTGGCATGTGCATTCGGTGAAGTTGTTTCTCAAAATGGTGTTCACGGTGTGCTCGTTCCTAATTCAGGCACAAAGGCTTCTGATTTTGCTCCCGACCTTTTCTACATAGATATTGGTGTTGATAGCAAAAAGAATGCTGAGAGAAAGGTAAAGATTGGTGATACTTTTGTTCTCAAATCAAACCTTACAAAGCTCAATGCTAATAGAGTTGTAGGTCGTCCTCTTGACGATAGAGCAGGATGTGGAATTGTTTTTGAAATTGCAAAGAGAATTGCTAATGATCCCGTTGCCGATGATGTTTACTATGTATTCAGTGTTCAAGAAGAAGTTGGATGTCGTGGATCAAAGACTGCAGCATTTGCAATTGAGCCCGACGTTTCTCTCACTTTTGACGTAACAGGTACAGGAGATACAGCAGGTTCAAAGCCCATGGCAGTTAAGCTTGGTGCAGGCGCAGCAATTAAGATTAAGGATGCATCTGTAATTTGCGATTCTGATATTGTGGACAAACTTGTAAAAATTGCAAAGCAAAAGAATATTAAGAGTCAGCTTGAAATTCTTACTCATGGTGGTACAGATACATCATCTATTCAAATGACAGGTGTCGGCTGCCGTGCAGGTGCTATTTCAATTCCTTCTAGATATATTCACTCAGGAGTTGAAATGATTGATATGAACGATTACAAGGCATGTATTGAGCTTGCTCTTGAATTTATTAAGGAATAAATTATATATGGAATTTTCAAATAAAATTTTGGACCTTGTGGGCGAGGCAGAAATCGCCCTCAAGAATACATTTAATGAGATAGACAAAGTTTCATTCAATAACACGAAAAAGGTTATGAATGCATTTGCTGAACATCGTGTAAGTGACGGTATGTTTGCATCAACGAGTGGTTATGGCTATGATGACAAGGGAAGAGATGTGCTTGACGAAATTTGGGCTGATGTCTTTGGCTGTGAGGCAGCGCTTGTAAGACATTCAATAGTTAGTGGTACACATGCCCTTACGATTGGTCTTTTTGGCATTTTGCGTCCCGGTGATATCATGCTTTCTGTTGCGGGCAAGCCCTATGATACACTTGAAGAGGTAATTGGTATCGTTGGTGAATCGGGAAATGGTTCACTTAAAGACTTTGGTGTTGAATATAAGCAAATCGAACTAAAAGAAGACGGTACTTTTGATTTTGAAACCGTAGGCAAGGAATTGAAGGTGAATGCACAAAAAATCAAAATGGTATTTATTCAGCGTTCTAAGGGTTATCTTAATAGAAGAACTCTCACCGTTGATGAAATAGGCGAGATGGCTCGTTTTGTTAAGTCACTTTCTCCCAATACCTTCGTTGTTGTGGATAACTGCTATGGTGAGTTTGTTGAAGAAAAAGAACCCGTTGCTGTTGGAGCTGACCTTTGCATTGGATCTCTTATAAAGAATCCCGGTGGTGGTATGGCTGAAACAGGAGGATATTTTGCCGGTACTAAAAAGGCTATTGAGCTTGTGTCATACCGTTTGACTTCACCTGGTACAGGAGCTGAAGTTGGTGCAACTATAGGACAAAATAAGAGCATGTATAAAGGACTTTTCTATGCTCCTCATACAACTGCTCAAGCACTTAAAACAGCTTATCTTGCCGCATATATTTTTGAAAAGATGGGATATAATGCTAATCCTAAGTGGAATGAAAAGCGCTCTGATATCATTCAGTCAGTAATCACTGAAAACCCCGAGGTGCTTTGTGCATTTTGCCGCGGCATTCAAGCAGGCTCTCCCGTTGATGCTTTTGTTACTCCGGAGCCTTGGGATATGCCGGGTTATACTGATAAGGTTATTATGGCTGCAGGTGCTTTTACACAGGGTTCATCAATTGAACTTTCAGCTGATGGTCCAATTAGACCTCCTTATACTGTGTATTTCCAGGGTGGACTTACTTATGAAAGTGGAAAAATCGGTATTATGAGCGCAGCTCAAACCGTTATGGATTTAGACAAATGAGAGAGATATATTTAGATAATAGTGCAACCACTCCTATTTGCGATGAAGCAAAGGCTAAAATGCTTGAAGCTATCGAATGCTATGGTAACCCATCATCTCTTCATTCCAAGGGGTTCACCTCATCTAAGATGATTGATGATGCAAGAAATAAGGTTCTTTCTTCACTTTTTGTGAGAAATGGAAAGCCCGAAAATATTGTTTTTACTGCAGGTGGTACTGAAGCTGATAATCTTGCACTTGTTGGTGTGGCATATGCCAAAACACGTAGAGCAAATAGAATTATTACAACTGATTCAGAGCATTCTGCTATTGAAAACACTCTTAAATCTCTTGAAAATGATGGGTTTGATGTTGTTCGTCTTTCCACCAAAAATGGAATTATAGATATGGACGAATTTAAATCCGTAATGAGTAAGAATACCTTGCTTGTTTCTATTATGCACGTTAATAATGAAACAGGAGCTGTTTATAACATTAAAGAATGCTTTAAGCTTGCCAAGGAGATTAATCCCGACGTAGTTACTCATACTGATGCAGTACAATCATATATGAAAATAAAAGTGTCGCCAATTGAGCTTTGTGCAGACCTTATAAGCATCAGTGCACATAAGATACACGGGCCAAAGGGAATAGGCGCATTGTACGTTAGCCCTGAGGTTATTAAGAAAAAGCAGCTTAAACCTATAATTTTCGGTGGCGGACAAGAATTCGGATTCCGTTCAGGCACTGAAAATCTTGTTGGTATTGCGGGCTTTGGAGCAGCAGCGGAAAGAGGATTTAAGAATCTTTCAAAAGATGTGCTTAAAATGAGAGAGCTTCGCGCATATGCTATTGAGAAATTGTCAAGTATTGATGTAAAATTTAACGTACCTAATGGGGAATGTGCACCACATATTCTTAACGTAATGTTACCCTCTATTAAGAGTGAAACTATGCTTCATCATCTTTCAGCAAATGGAATTTTTGTTTCAAGTGGTTCAGCATGCTCCTCAAACTCAGCAACTAAGCGTGTTAGTCGCGCATTGAAGGGCTTCGGACTTACCGATTTTGAAGCTGATTGTTCAATGCGAATTAGTTTTTCGCCATTTAACACTAAGGAAGATATAGACGAGCTTGTTGAAAATCTTAAAGAGGGAATTCAAAAGCTTGTAAAAATTAGATAATAAAAAGCACCTGTTAATCAGGTGCTTTTTGTTGTTTATTTTTTTGTTGACCCATTAATTGCTTTAATTACTTCAACTATTGGAATAATTGTGATGGATAATAGAATCGCGATAGCATATTCTCTTAAATTAAGATTTGCAAGAGAAAATGCATTTGAAAGAAAATCTATTTCGATAACAGCTATTGTCAATATAAAGGATATAATAGCGGCACCTATAAGCCAAGGATTTTGGTATTTTATTTTAAATATAGATCCGTGAAGTGATCTCATATTAAAAGAATGGAATATTTCGGATAATGAAAGTGTCAAAAATGCCATTGACGTGCCAATCATTTCGGGTGAATACTGTCCCACGTAAGATTTTGCAAGATAATCTCTGCCTATAAAGTAAGAAATAAGAGTAATCATTGTAACAAGAGCACCTTGATATACTATAGATGCACCAAGTCCACCTGCAAAAATACCTTCCTTTGAATCTCTGGGCTTGCGTTTCATAAGATCATCTTCAGGCTGTTCCATGCCAAGTGAAAGCGCAGGGAAGCAGTCGGTTATTAAATTTATCCAAAGCAGATGCACTGCTAAAAAGATATTTTCAATGCCCAAAAGCGTTGCAAAAAATATAGTAAGAACTTCAGAAAGATTTGAAGCTAACAAAAATTGTATTGCTTTTCTTATATTTTCATATATTCTACGTCCCTCTCCGGCAGCGTAAACTATAGTTGCAAAATTATCATCAGCAAGAATCATATCAGCTACGTTCTTGGTTACGTCCGTGCCTGTGATACCCATTCCTATACCTATGTCGGCATTTTTTATTGACGGAGCATCGTTTACTCCATCTCCGGTCATAGCAGTTATTTTGCCATTTTTTTGCCATGCATTAACTATTCTTGTTTTGTGTTCAGGTTGTACTCGCGCATAAACAGAATAATTATATACTAATTTTTCAAAGTCTTCGTCCGAAATATCATCAAGTTCAGTTCCTGTAATTGCTTCATTTGAATTTTTTATTATGCCAAGCTCTTTAGCAATTGCTACTGCGGTATCCTTATGGTCACCGGTTATCATAATGGGGCGTATTCCTGCAATTTTACATTCTTCTATTGCATCCTTTACTTCAATACGAACAGGATCAATCATACCTACCATTCCCACAAAGCACATTTCATTTTCAAGACACTCACTTTCATAGAGTGTTGGTGTCTCTTCAAGTGTTTTAAATGCAACTGCGAGAACTCTAAGTGCATGATCAGCCATACTCTTATTAGTATTAAGGATTTTGTTGATTACTTCAGGATTAATCTTTACTTGCTGTCCGTCGATTAACGCGTGTGTGCATATTTTTAGTATCTCATCGGGTGCGCCTTTGGTAAATTGTATTATTTTGTTATCTTGACTTTGGTGCACGGTTGTCATCATTTTGCGATTGGAATCAAAAGGAATTTCGCCTATTCTTACAAGAAGGTTCTTTTGTACATTTTTTGAAACACCAACCTTTTCAGCATAGTTAACTAATGCACATTCTGTTGGTTCACCAACTGAAGTTTGATTTTCTATATCAAATTCGGCATCTGAACAAAGTGACATTGCATTTGCAAGAAATAGTTCATCATCTCCGTAATGCTCAACTACGGTCATTTTGTTTTGCGTTAATGTGCCGGTTTTGTCAGAACAAATAATTTGTGTACATCCAAGAGTTTCAACTGCAGTTAATTTACGAATAATGGCATTTTGCTTTGACATATTAGTAACACCAATAGATAGAACGATAGTTACAACTGTAGAAAGTCCTTCAGGAATTGCAGCAACTGCTAATGAAATTGCAACCATAAAAAAGTTCATTATTTTATCAAATGTAAAGTTGCCATTAATTATTAATTCGCGAGCAATGTTTATTCCAAATACAACGACGGAAATGATGATAACCAAGATGGTAAGAATTTTAGAAAGCTGCTCTAATTTTATTTGTAGTGGAGTTTTACCTTCCTTGGCATTGGATAGGGCATTAGCAATCTTGCCCATTTCAGTATTCATCCCAGTTTGTGTAACGATTGCCTTTCCTCGTCCGTAAACGATGATGCTACCCATATAAACCATATTTTTTCTATCACCTAACGAAACGTTATCATTAGATATTATTTCATCAGTTTTGTTTACTGGTACTGATTCTCCTGTCAATGCAGCTTCTTCTACCTTTAATGAAGCACATTCTAACAATCTGGCATCAGCGGGAACAGCATCACCTGCCTCCAAGATAATAATATCACCAATAACTAAGTCTTCGCTTTTAATGGTAATTTGTTTTCCATCTCTAATAACTTTACTTGTTGCACCGGATATTTCTTGAAGTGCATCTATTGCCTCTTCAGCCTTACTTTCTTGAATAACTCCTAAAATCGCATTAATAAGTACTACTGCAAGAATTATTATAACGTCAGCAGGAAAGCTGAAATGACCACTTGATAATCCTTCATATATTTCCATTCCTGCCGATATTGCTGCGGCAACTATAAGTATAATTGTCATGGGTTCGGCAAGCTGCTTTAAGAATCTATGCAAAATAGATTCTTTTTTCTTTTCTGCTAATTTGTTTTTACCGTGTTTTTCTAATCTCAATTTCGCTTCATTTGAATTTAAGCCACAGTAATCGCTTTCAAAAAAAGAAAGCACTTCTTCTTTTCTTTGGTTGTAAAATTTCATTGATTTCTCCTTTTATGATAATATTTTATAGACAAATAAAAAAGACTCAAGTGTATTTCTACACTTGAGTCTTGTTCATTAAGATATGCCAAACCAAATAGGTTAAGCTGTTGACATATCACGTAATACGCAAACTACTCCCTCGAGTGGATAGATTATACCATATTACTTTATTATAGTCAACAGGTCTATAAAAAAATCAATAAAAGTTGAGAATTATTCTATTATTCCTCCACCAACAACCACATCGTTATCATAAAGAACAACTGATTGGCCCTTTGTAATAGCTCTTTGTGGCTCATCGAAGGTTACTTGAATTCTGTTTTCATCAATTTGGATAACGGTAGCAGGCTGTTCTTTTTGATTATATCTAATCTTTGCCTTAACGCGCATGGGTTCAGTAATTTTATCACAAGAAATCAAATTTATATTGGTTGCTGTAAGAGTTGTTCCAAAAAGATCCGAGTTTTTTCCAAGTATAACTGTATTGTTTTCAATATCCTTTTTAACAACGTAAATTGGCTCGCCAAAAGCAATTCCAAGTCCTTTTCTTTGTCCAATTGTATATTTGATAATACCTTCGTGTTTTCCCAAAATTTTGCCGTTAAGATCAACAAAATTACCTTTTTCAAATTTTTCTCCCGTGGTGCGCTCAATAAATGAAACGTAGTTACCGTCGGGCACAAAGCAAATGTCTTGGCTATCGTGCTTTCTAGCATTTGTAAATCCGATTTGCTCAGCAAGATTTCTAGCATCCTGCTTTGTCATTCCACCTAAAGGGAAAATTGTGTGTGAGAGTTGATGCTGCGTCAGGGAATAGAGAACGTAGCTTTGATCCTTGGTTAAATCAAGCGCTTTTTTAAGCACGTAGCGACCATCAGCTCGTTTTTCTATACGGGCATAGTGTCCTGTGGCTATGGCATCGTATCCACGCTCTAAAGCCATTTTAAGAAGCGCTTCGAACTTAATCTTTCTATTACATATAACGCAGGGGTTAGGAGTTGAACCGTTTTTATAGCAGCTTATAAAATCACCTATAACACATTCCTTAAAGGAAGTGCCAAAATCGTGTACCTCGTGTGGAATGCCAACAAGCTTGCAAACTGACTTTGCATCTGCTATATCTTGATTTGAACAACAGGAATTTTCACCATATATTAAGTTGTCGGTTTCATCATGAAGCTTCATTGTAACACCAAGGGCTTCATGGTATTGCTTGATAAGATGAGCTGAAACGGCACTATCAACGCCACCACTCATTGCAACGAGAACCTTCATATATTAACTCCTTTCAAATTTTATAGTCCTCCCACATAAATGTAGTGGGGGTTCCTTCTTCAAGAAGACCTTCAAAGTTATTTTGTCTAAACACCTCATAAACAGCAATTGCAACTGAATTAGAGAGATTAAGTGAACGAAGATTGGGACGCATAGGTATTCTTACACAGGATTGTGGATGTTGAGCAAGCAACGACTCAGGGAGCCCCTTTGACTCTTTGCCAAACATAATAAAAACCTTGCCTTCATAGTTTGCTTCGGTATAATTTCTTGGAGCTTTAGTTGTGAAATAAAAAACATTAGCCTCAGAATTCTTAGCAAAAAAATCATCAAGATTCTCATAGTAGGTTATGTCAAGGAGATGCCAATAATCAAGTCCTGCGCGTTTTAACTTTTTGTCATCAATGGTAAAGCCCATAGGTTTGATGATGTGTAAAGCAGCTCCTGTTGCAGCACAAGTACGTGCAATATTACCCGTATTTTGAGGGATTTCGGGTTCATGAAGAACTATATTTATATTTGCCATAAAATTATTCCTTTATTAATTCCAATATGTTATTTAATTATATAATAAAAGTGCTATTTTTTCAATAATAAATTAAAAAAATTATAAAAAACTATGGTAATTATTTTCATTTTGTAGTATAATAAGATGATATTTTGATTTTCGGAGGAACAAATGGGACTTTTTGATAAATTGTTTGGAACCTATAGCGAAAGAGAACTTAAAAAAATAGATAAATTGGTTTCTGAAGTTGAGTCATTAGCTGATAAATATAAAAAAATGACTGATGCTGAACTTTCAGGCATGACACCCATATTTAAAAATAGACTTGCAAAAGGTGAAACGCTTGACGATATTTTGCCAGATGCATTTGCTGCGATTAGAGAGGCTGCTGACCGTGTTCTTGGCAAGCGTCCTTTCCGTGTCCAAATTATTGGTGGTATTATTCTTCATCAGGGAAGAATTGCTGAAATGAAAACCGGTGAAGGTAAAACTCTTGTTGCAACTATGCCTGCATACCTCAATGCTCTTACTGGTGAAGGCGTTCATATCGTAACCGTTAACGATTATCTTGCTTGCCGTGACAGCGAGGAGATGGGAAGAGTTTATGGCTTTATGGGACTTAAAACAGGTATTGTAGTTCATGGACAAAGCCCTGAGCAAAAACAAGAAGCATATAATGCTGATATTACCTACGGAACAAATAATGAATTTGGATTTGACTATCTTCGTGACAACATGGTTGTTTATAAGAGCAATCTTGTACAAAGAGGACATGCATTTGCCATTGTTGACGAGGTTGACTCCATTTTGATAGATGAGGCAAGAACACCTCTTATTATTTCAGGTGCAGGGGATCCTTCTACCGATCTCTATAGCAAGGCCGATGCTGTTGTTAGAAAGTTCAAAAAGCTTGTTGTTAAAGAAATTGACGCTAAGGAAGATAACGATGATGTAGATGCGGACTATATCGTTGATGAAAAAGCAAAGAATGCTGTTCTTACCCCTTCAGGTACAAAAAAGGTAGAAAACTTCTTTGGTATTGAAAACCTTAGTGATCCTGAGAATAATGAAATTGCGCATCATATTAACCAAGCTATTCGTGCATACGGTACAATGAAGCGCGATGTTGATTATGTAGTAAACGAAAATGGTGTTATGATAGTTGACGCGTTTACAGGTCGACTTATGCCCGGCAGAAGATATTCAAACGGTCTTCACCAAGCTATTGAAGCTAAAGAAAGAGTGCAAATTCAAAAAGAGAACCAAACACTTGCTACTATCACCTTCCAAAACTACTTTAGAATGTACAAAAAGCTTTCCGGTATGACAGGTACTGCTCTTACCGAGGATGCTGAATTTAGAGAAATATATACGCTTGACGTTGTTGAAATTCCAACAAATAAGCCAATGGTTAGAAAAGACCATAATGATGTTCTTTATAAAACAATTAACGGAAAATATAAGGCAATTGTAAATAAAGTAAAGGAATGTCATGAAAAAGGGCAGCCAGTGCTTGTTGGTACAGTTTCTATTGATAAGTCTGAGGCCCTTTCTCGTCTTTTGGATAGAGAGGGAATAAAGCACACTGTTCTTAACGCAAAGCTTCATGAAAAGGAAGCTGAAATTGTTGCGCAGGCGGGTAAGCTTGGCGCTGTAACTATTTCAACTAACATGGCAGGTCGTGGTACTGACATTATGCTTGGTGGTAACTCTGAGTTTATGGCTAAGAACGAAATGCGTAAGCTTGGATTTACTGAAGAGCTTATCTCGGTATCGATGGGAACTGCAGTGGTTGATGACGAGGAAATAATGAATGCCCGCAGAACATTTGCGGAGCTCAATATGAAATATAAAAAGGAAATTGAGCCTGAAGCACAAAAGGTTAGAGAAGCGGGTGGCCTTTATATTCTTGGTTCTGAAAGACACGAGTCTAGAACAATTGATAACCAGCTTCGTGGACGTTCCGGTCGTCAGGGTGACCCTGGTGAATCTTGCTTCTTCCTCTCTCTTGAGGACGATCTTATGCGTCTTTTCGGTGGTGAACGCATGAATCTTGTGGCAAGTTCTCTTGGCATGAGTGACGATGACGTGATTGATCAAAAGATGTTCTCAAGTGTTATTGAAAGCTCACAAAAGAAGGTTGAAGATCTCAACTTTAAACGTCGTAAGAACGTTCTTGCTTACGATGACGTTATGAATAAGCAAAGAGAGCTTATTTATAAGCAAAGACAGGATGTTCTTAACGGAATGGATATTTCGGAAAAAATCAAGAATATGATTTCTGACACCATCGAGCAAAAGGTAATGGAATTCTACGATGCCGATGAGAAAATGCTTGACGTTAAGAATATGGATTCATATTTCCTTCCTCTTTTGAGAGAGAACTATCCCATTACAAAAATAAAAGCTGTAGCTACTGAAGGCAAGAAGGTAAGTGAAGGTGACGTTAACGGTCTTGTTGAACTTCTTTGCGAGCAGGCTGATAAGGTTTATTGTGAAAAGGAAGATATGTTTGGCACTGAAAATATGCGTGAAATAGAGCGCGCAGTTCTTCTTAGAAACGTTGATAGAAAATGGATGGACCATATCGATGCTATGGACGACCTTAAGGGTAGCGTAGGTCTTCAGGGCTATGCTCAAAGAGACCCTGTTAACGAATATCGTTTCCGTGGTGCTGATATGTTTGACGAATTGGTTAATGACATTCGTGAAAATACTGCGAGAATGATGCTTTGTCTTACTAAGAAGGCTCCCGATACACAGCGTGTACAAATAGCAAATCCCATTATGGAATCTGCTTCTGGCGAGATTGCTAAAAAGTTAATTACAGTAACTAAATCCGCAAAGGTAGGAAGAAATGATCCTTGTCCTTGTGGAAGTGGTAAAAAATATAAGAATTGCTGTGGAGCAAATAGATAACAAAAAGCGGTGGGAATTCCACCGCTTTTATTATTTTTCTATATTGCCGTTAGTACAATGTACTGTGTAGCTTGAAATTCCAAGGTCCCATTCACGGTCCTTTTCTATAGCATTCCATTCTTCAGTTGTTCCATTGAAATAAATATCGGTTAATTTAGTGCAATATTGGAAGATTCTCATTTCAAATTTTTCAATAGAATTTTCCATATACACTGTTTCCAAATTTGAACAATATTCGAATGCATTATCCTCAAGTGTTGTTAAAGAATTGGGAAGGGAAACGGACTTGAGTGCAAAGCATCTTGAGAATGCTCGTTTTTCAATGGTTGTAACACCATTTCCCAAATGTAATACTTCAAGCTTTGAGCATTGATAAAATGCCTTTTCTTCAATTACTTCAATTGTGTCTGGAAAAACTATGCTAGTGATATTTTCATATTCGAAAGCATATCTATCAATAACTTTGATTGAATAATTGTTGAAGGTTGCAGGAACTACGATATTTGTATCCGAACAGCTTCCTTTAGATATGATTGTTTCATTTTCAATTTCAAGCCCAACTGAGGGTTCAAGCTCCTCGGAGTTTAATATAATACCGCAATAAATACAAGGATATTGCTTTTGTCCGTCTCTTATTATCCAATCACCCTCAGTGTGTGTAAGTGGAGCAATTGACTTTTTCTCTTTAAGATTGCATGATGAACAAGTGCGTTCTTCTAAGCCTTCAATTCCACATTTAGCTTCTTTAGAAATAGACCATTCACCAAATATATGCTCTAATTCAGCAAAAAGAATTTGATCTTTAGCGCCACATTCACACGTCCTTGATTTTATACCTTTTTCAGCACAGGTTGAATCTTTTTCAGTAACCCACTCACTCCATATATGGTCATGTTTTTCGGTGGGCTGCGTTGGTTGTGTAGTTGTGCCTTGATTTGAATTATTATTAGAATTAGGAAGGCATATTATTAATACTATTGCACCGATTAATATAACGGCTACAATTAATACCCCCATTAATATTTTCTTTTTCATGGCTAAATCTCCCCAAAATACATATCATATATATAATATCATAATTTGTAGATTTTTGCAATAAAAAAGGCAGAAAAGTTTTCTTATCTGCCTTTTGTTTTTTATTTTAATTTTGCAACGTTAATTCTTGATATCGCTCTATCTAATTTGCGACGAGCAATTTCAATTGCTTTATTATCCTTTGAAGAGGAGAGAATATCTTTTGCCCTTGCTTTAGCTACTTGAGCTCTTTCAACGTCTATATCCTCAGCAAATTCAAACGTAGTGGCAATTAATTTGACTTTTCCTTGGGTAACAGTAACGAAACCTCCTGAAACTGAAGCAAATCTATCATTGCCTGCAATTTTAATTCGTGCTCTACCGATACCTAAGATTGTTATATAATCTACATGTCCTGCAAGAAATTCAACGTCGCCATCGACTGCATGCACGAGCAAGCTTTCTACCATTCCTTCGAAAGCAAGTCCATCAGGAGTCAATATTTCAAGATGAAATTCTTTCATATAAATCACCTATATTACTGTGCGAGAGATTTTGCTTTTTCAACTGCTTCGTCAATTGTACCAACGAACAAGAAGGCACTTTCAGGAAGGTTGTCGTGTTTACCATCAAGGATTTCGCGGAAGCCACGGATAGTTTCCTTAATGGGTACATATTTACCTTGCATACCTGTGAACTGTTCAGCAACAGAGAAGGGCTGAGAAAGAAATCTTTGAATCTTTCTTGCACGGTTTACAACAAGCTTGTCTTCTTCAGAAAGCTCTTCCATACCCATAATTGCAATGATATCCTGAAGTTCCTTGTATCTTTGAAGCATCTTCTGAACTTCACGTGCTACCTCATAGTGCTCGATGCCCACAACCTCAGGGGAGAGGATTCTTGAAGTGGATTCAAGGGGATCAACCGCGGGATAAATACCGAGAGATGCGATGCTACGGGAAAGAACCGTTGTTGCATCAAGGTGCGCAAACGTTGTTGCAGGAGCAGGGTCAGTCAAGTCATCCGCAGGAACGTATACCGCTTGTACGGATGTGATAGAACCACGCTTTGTAGACGTAATTCTTTCCTGAAGTGCGCCCATTTCAGTTGCAAGTGTGGGCTGGTAACCAACGGCTGATGGCATTCTACCAAGAAGCGCAGAAACCTCAGAGCCAGCCTGTGTAAATCTGTAAATATTATCGATAAAGAGAAGAACGTCCTGACCTTCCTGATCACGGAAATATTCAGCCATTGTAAGTCCTGAAAGACCTACTCTCATTCTTGCTCCCGGAGGTTCGTTCATCTGACCGTACACAAGTGCGGTTTTAGAAAGAACGCCTGACTCCTTCATTTCATTGTAGAGGTCGTTACCCTCTCTTGTACGCTCACCAACGCCTGTGAATACGGAAATACCACCGTGTTCCTTAGCAACGTTGTTAATAAGCTCCATAATAAGTACTGTTTTTCCAACTCCAGCACCACCAAAAAGACCGATTTTACCACCCTTGGTATAGGGAGCAATAAGGTCAACAACCTTGATACCTGTTTCAAGAATCTCAGTTGCACTTTCTTGGTCTGCATAAGAAGGAGGATCTCTGTGAATACACCACTTTTCGGTGTTTTCAGGGGCGGGAAGATTGTCGATGGGCTCACCAAGAAGATTGAAAATTCTTCCAAGTGTTTCCTTACCTACAGGAACAGTAATACCTGTACCTGTGTATACAGCTTCCATACCTCTTGACATACCGTCAGTTGAAGACATAGCAATACATCTTACTACGTCATCACCAAGCTGGCTTGCCACTTCACAGACTATTGTTTTTCCCTCGTGCTCAATTTCAATAGCACCGAGAAGATCGGGGAGTTCTCCATTTTCGAACCTAATGTCAAGGACAGGTCCGATAATCTGTATTACCTTGCCGATGTTCTTTTTCATCTGCTTAATTTCCTTTCAAACTGTGTGCGCTAAATTAAAGTGCTTCAGCGCCTGACACGATTTCTGTAATTTCTTGGGTTATAGCTGCCTGACGAACTCTATTATAGTGAAGCATAAGAGTTCCGATAATTTCCTCGGCATTTTTGTTAGCGGAGTTCATAGCCATACGTCTTGCACCGGATTCAGATGCCAGGCTTTCGCAAAGGGCAGAGTATAGAATTCCACCAACGTATTGGGGGACGATAGCATCAAGCATTACGTCGGGATTGCAATCCGTTTCAAAATCAAAGGGCTTGGAAGATTCATTTCTTTGTAATGGCAAAAGATTTTCATAAACTGGTCTTTGTGTCATCATGGAAACAAATTCTGTAAATACCAAAATAACCTCACCGTACTCACCATTGGCAAATCCGTTAGTTACAACCTTGCCTAAAGAGAGAATTGAGCCAACGCCTTGATCTGCCGCCTCGGCAAAAGAATCTGTAAGAATCTCGTAGTTTCTATGCTTTGCATATTCAACTGCTTTTTTACCGATGGGAAGCCAAATTGCTTCTTTGTCAGCGCTTAATTTTTCAACTAATCTAAAAACATTAGAATTATATCCGCCAGCGAGACCGCGGTCACCCGCAAGGACAATAAATAGCGTTTTGTTGCTATTGTTTTTAGTGAACCATGGGGGCTCAGTCTCAGAGGATGACAAAGATATAATATCGTCAATGGCACTACCTAAAACCTGATAGAAGGGTCGTGTACGTTCAACAGTTTCTTTTGCACGGCGAAGCTTTGACGTTGCAACAAGTTCCATAGCTTTGGTTATTTGCATAGTACCTTCGACACTTTTTATGCGGGCTTTTATGTCATTCATTCCTGCCATGCTATACACTTCCTTTCATAGATAATTACTTAATAAAATTTTCCTTTACGCAAAGGATAGCTTCTTTGAGTTGCTCAGCTGATTCAGGAGACAACTCACCTGTTTCTCTAATGGATGCAAGAAGTTCACCCTTAACTGCAGTGAGATATTCAAACAATTCTTCTTCAAAACGATGAATATCAGTAACAGCAATTTCACGAAGCATGTTATTAACTACAGCGTAGATAATTGCAACCTGAAGCTCAACTGCGATGGGGGAGTTTCTATTTTGCTTAAGAACTTCAACAATTCTAGCACCTTGTTCAAGTCTTGCTTTGGTATCGGCATCAAGGTCTGAGCCAAATTGAGCAAAGCCCTGAAGCTCACGGTACTGTGAGTAGAGAAGCTTAAGAGTACCTGAAACCTTCTTCATTGCCTTAATCTGCGCATTACCACCAACACGGGATACGGAGATACCGGGGTTAACCGCGGGTCTTACACCGGAGTGGAAAAGCTCGGATTCAAGGAAAATCTGACCATCAGTGATTGAAATAACGTTTGTTGGGATATAGGCTGAAACGTCACCAGCCTGAGTTTCAATAATTGGAAGAGCAGTAAGAGAACCGCCACCGTATTCGGGAGCAAGTCTTGCAGCACTTTCAAGAAGTCTTGAGTGAAGATAGAAAACGTCACCAGGATATGCTTCACGTCCGGGAGGTCTTCTAATAAGAAGGGAAAGAGCACGGTATGCAACTGCGTGTTTAGAAAGATCATCATAAATGATCAAAACGTCGCGGCCCTTATCCATAAAGTATTCACCCATTGCGCATCCAGCGTAAGGAGCAATATACTGAAGGGGAGCAGGGTCACTTGCATTAGCGGATACAACGAGTGTGTAATGCATAGCGCCTGCACGGTAAAGCGTATCAACCACAGTTGTGACAGTTGACTGCTTTTGACCGATAGCAACGTAAATACAAATTACGTCCTTACCCTTTTGGTTAATTATAGTGTCGGTAGCAATAACAGTTTTACCTGTTTGTCTGTCACCGATAATAAGTTCTCTCTGGCCTCTGCCGATGGGAATCATAGAGTCAATTGCCTTAATACCCGTCTGCAAGGGAACAGAAACTGATTTTCTTTCAATAATGCCGTAGGCACGTCTTTCAATAGGACTAAATTCAGTGATATCAATGGGGCCTTTTCCGTCGATTGGCTGGCCGAGGGCATTAACTACTCGTCCAACGAGCTTTTCGCCAACGGGGACTGAAACAACTCGTCCGGTTCGTTTAACGATACTACCTTCTTTGATACCAACGTCATTACCAAGAAGAACACAGCTAACGAAAGTTTCTTCAAGGTTAAGTGCCATGCCGAAAGAGCCGTTTGAAAATTCAAGCAACTCATTAGCCTTACACTTATCAAGTCCGTGAACTTTTGAAATACCGTCACCAACAGATATTACATAGCCGATTTCGTCCTGTTCAGTTTTGCTTTCGTAGTGACGAATCTGCTCTTTTATGATTTTTGAAATATCATCTATTCTTGACTGCATTTTTTCACCAACTTTTTAAATTACTAAATCTTTAAGGCTCTTTTCAAAGTTATCAAGCTTTGTTTTGATAGAGCCATCTACTTGGATTCCAAGATATCGGAGCTTCATACCACCGAGTATTGAGGAATCAATGGTGTTTGTAACTACTATTTGTTTTCCAGTTACTTTTTCAAGTTTAATTTTGAGTTTGTTTATCTGATTATCACTTAAGGGAATAGCAGAAATTGCTTCAACGCGCTCAATACCAAAGTGCTCATCATAAGCTAAGATATATGCTTCACGAATCTTGTGAATAAGATATACGAGTCTGCGCTCGGTAAGGATCTTAACCATATTGACAAGGTTTTTATTAAGCGATCCAAAAGCTGTGTCGACAAGCTTCACTCTTTCTTCACGAGAAAGAGAAGGTGTGTCAAGCAGCTTAAGATAATCTGAATTTTGCTCCATAACTACACAAAGAGCATCAAAATCGCTTTTTACTATTTCGATTTCGTCAAGCTCTTTGGCAAGCATAAAGAGAGCGTCACCATAATTTTTAGCATTGTTGTCAATGTAACTCATATTATTCACCAACGCTATCAATGAAAGAATCTATGAATTCTGAATGTTCTTTTTCAGAAACCTCACGACCAATAACTGCACCAGCAATTTCAATGGCCATGCCGGAAACTTCATTTTTAACTTCACTAAGAGCATGCTTCTTTTCAAGCTCAATCTGCTCTTGAGCGCGTTCATAAATTCTTGACGCCTCATCCTGTGCATCACGAATGATTTCTTCTTCTTTAAGTTGGGCACGACGGTGAGCGGTTTTAAGAATTTCTTCGCTTTCTTCGTTTGCCTTGTTCAACTTTTCTTCGTAAGAAACCTTCATTTCAACTGCTTGCTTTTCAGCATTTGCAGCATTTTCATACATATCATCAACTTCTTTTTGCCTTGAAGTAATCATATTCTCCATAGGCTTGAAAAGCTTCTTTTTTAAGAACAAATACAAAATAAGTAGATTACACCATGCAAAAATCATTGTCCAAACATTAACGCCGACAAATGATTCAAAAGCATTTCCAGCTTCTACTAATACTATTTCCATTGTGTTCTCCTTAAAAATAAGATATTAGTTTACACCAACGAAAATGAGAAGAAGAGAAACTACGAGTGAGTAAATACCTGTTGTTTCAGTAACTGCACAACCAAGAATCATAGTTGTACGAAGGTCGCCTGCGATTTCGGGCTGACGAGCCATAGATTCAAGTGTCTTGCAAACTGCGAGACCTTCACCAAGAGCGGGAGCGATTGAACCAACTCCCATACAAATTGCTGCACCAAGTGCTCTAGCTGCTTCTACTGTCATTTTAAAATTCTCCTTTTTTAAATAAAATTTTTTTGAACTTTGTTATTTATTATGCATCGACTTTTTCTTCAGCTGGAGGAGGACAAGCTCCTGCAACGTAAACCATCGTTAACAAGCAAAATACGAATGCTTGAACGAAAGCAGAGAAGAAGTCAAAATACAACGAAAGAAATGCTGGAATACCTACCTGAAGAATAGGAGGAATATGTTCCGCTATGTGTGCAGGCAACCAGCTGAAAATTGCTTGTGTTGCTACTGCAAAGGCTCCGTAAATAAGAGTGGTAAGCACGCCGCCGCCTGCAACGTTACCGAAATGACGGAATGCCATTGCCATAGGCTGTGCTATTTCACCAATAATATTCATAGGAGTCATAATGAAGATGGGCTCGGTGTATCCTTTGAGCCAATTGAGGAAGCCGTTATTTTTGATACTGTGATACCAAACCATAACGGATGTAACAAGGGCATAAGCCAATGTTACTGAGAAATCAGCTGTGGTTGAACGGAACAAACCGGTTGTTCCCATTAAGCTGCCAAACATACAAGAGAGGAATAGAGTTCCAATGTATGGAGCAAATTTAAGGTTGTGCTTACCCATAGTTTCTTCAACTAACTTGTAAAGCATACCAATTGCTTTTTCAACCAATACTTGAATTTTACCAGGTCGTTTTTCAATTTTTTTAGTTGCTATGCATGCAATTATCATAACTAAGATTGTAACCGCGAATAGAGCAACTGTGGTTTGTGTAACAAGGTTACCAAAGTTACCAAAGATATCTACCATTGTTCCAGCAAACATTTCATAAAGTTTGGCGATTCTTAGATAGACCTTAGGACCGGAAATTTGTACATCCAAATCTATTCACCTCTTTTCTTTTTTACAAATTCAACTGCATAGAGAAGGGGCTTGTACATAATTAAGGGGATAACAGTTGCAATTGTATCAAAATATCCTGTTATCAACGAAAGTATAAGAGCGCCCATCATTAATGCCGTTCTAAAAATATAGGACTTAGTTATTGCGTTTTGAACCTTTATTGTGTTAGCTTTTGCAAATGCTTCAGCTTCTTCTTCGTCCATTTCCTTATCACCGCGCAAGTCCATAAATTTTTTGATTGCGCGATCTACTGAGAAGGACAAGATTATGTAGTTTAAAACGGTAACTATTGAGCCAAGCGCCACACCTGTTATGACAGTCCAATTAAATACTCCTGGAATGCAAAGGTAGACTACTATAACGAGCAATGAAACTATAAGCTCACCTATTGCCAAATATATCGTATCAATATATGATTTTTTATTTTCTGCCTTCATTTTTTCTCCGTTTTTCTTTTCGTGATTTTTCTAAATGGTCAAGAGCACGCATTGCTGTTAGAATAAATTTCATCATTGAAAACAATCCCAATACAGCAGTCAAAATGATAATGATTACGTACAACCAAGAAGGTAAGCCACATTTATCAACCAAGACCCAAGATAAAAGTAATCCTGCTCCAATATGCATTAAAAGAGTAAAAATTGACTGGATTACGATATTTACAACATATACAGCGCTGTAAGCTCCATTCATTTTTACCCTCCCAAAACTTTCATATTAATATATAGTGGCTCAAACATAGACATTATAGCACAGATACTACATAAAAAGCAATAGAATTTATGAACTTAGTTCATTAATGACATTATTTTTGGAGATGTGCATAAATAATCTGCAATAAATTTGTCTAAAAAGGCAAAAAAAGGAATTGTTTTATCAACAATTCCACTAAATAATTATAGGTATAGTAAATAATGCTCGTTTTATGCGTTCGTATATCTTTTCAAAATCCGAAAAAGGTAGGGGATTTATGCCCAATCCACATTCCAAGGTGAAAGAAGGTTTTTCAAATTCTTCTATAAACCAATCGGTAAATCCGCCGTATTTGGCAGTTCCACTAGGAAGAGAGATTCTATAACCTGTTAATCGAGATATTGTCTTAGCAATAGATAATGAGTTTTTACATGACATCTCTCCGCTAGTATAATATATTTCTTCTCCTTGAGTATGAAGTGTTAGAGCTAATTCTGGTTTTGCCCATCTTACAAAATTACAAATTGCACGTGTTTCAGGTTCGCTTTCGGGGTATTCACCACTATATTTGCTGGGTGCTCCATTATACAATTTTAAGTTCTTCTCTATGGTTTTATATTCAAGAAAACCCGAATTGTAGTTATGATTTAAATCAACGCCACGAGCATTTGCTTGCCAATTTGAAAAGTCATTTCCATCGTTGATTTTAATCAATCTTTTTGCAAGTATGTTATTCTTTGAAACTCCGTGAATAGAATAGTCAATGCCATCTGGATTTAGCATGGGTAAAATGTATATTTTTCTTGTTTCTAAAAGGATTCTTGTCGATATTTCAAATATATGCGTACCGTTTGCATACTCCTTGCATACGTCATTTAAGAACTTGATTAGCAACGCACAGGTTATCCACTCCATTCCGTGATGACCAGCGATGTAAATAACACTTTTATTACCGGTTCCCAAGGTAATAAGGGGAATGCTTTTTCCCAAGATGCTTTTTCCAATAGAAGTTATATCCAAAAAGTCGAATTGACTTTTTAATTCTTCTAACTGACGTAATAATTCATCATAATCAAAATATTTACCAAAAGATACCAAAACGGTTGCCCTCCGTATAATCATTTGCTAAAATATATGAAAGTTTAGAGAAAATATTGATAAAACCTTGCTTTTTTTTGAAAAATAGTATATAATGATTGTGTTTGTAAACAAAAAACCATCACAAAAGCAAATGCTTAAGTGATGGCTTATTTGGAGCTAGTGAAAAGACTCGAACTTTCGACCTGCTGATTACGAATCAGCTGCACTACCGACTGTGCTACACTAGCAAAATTGACTGTTACATTTTATCATTTAAACGCTATTTTGTCAAGATGTAAAATGAAAATATTTTAATATGCGAGGAAATATATGAACCTTTGTGACGTTAAAACAATAAAGCACATAATGTCTGTTTTTGATATTAAATTTAGAAAGGAATTTGGACAAAATTTCTTGATTAATAGATGTGTTGTTGAAGATATAGCCGATAATTGCGCTGATACTGTGGAAACCTCCATTCTCGAAATTGGCCCCGGTATTGGCCCGTTGACAACTGAACTTGCCATGAGATATGAACAAGTAGTTGCACTTGAAATTGACCATGGACTTATTCCTGTGCTTAAGTATACCCTTGGTGAGTTTACCAATGTTACTGTTTATAACGAAGACGTTATGAAGGCTGACCTTGATGAGCTCCTTAAACCCTATTTTGAAAAAGGAAAGGTTTCTGTTTGTGCTAATTTACCTTACTATATTACAACACCTATTTTGATGAAGCTGCTTGAGTGCGGCTTGCCCTTTGATTATATTACCATTATGATACAATCAGAGGTTGCTGATAGACTTTGTGCTAAAGCTGGTTCATCCGATTATGGCGCAATAACAGCCGTACTTGCTTATTATGGTGTTGCCGAAAAGCTTTTTACTGTAAGCGCAGGCAATTTCTTGCCCGCACCCAAGGTTAATTCAACTGTTGTAAGAATTAGATTACATAAGAACAAGCCATATGTTCCCAAGGATGAAAAAACTCTTTTTAGAACTATTAAAGGTGCTTTTGAGCAAAGAAGAAAAACCTTGCCAAATGCTTTGTCAGCATCGTTTGGAGAGCTCGATAAGGATGAAATAACAGCTGCTATAGTTGAATGTGGTCACAAGCCCGATATTAGAGGTGAAAAGCTTTCCATCGAAGGATTTGTTAAGCTTTCAGATAAGCTTTTTGAATTGATTGAGATGAAAAAGGATTAAAGAGGATTATTATGTTGAATTTTTCTATTCCAAGTGATTATAAATCAATATTGACGTTGAGAGAAACTGAGGTTGCTATTAAAAAGGTAAAAGACTTTTTCGAGCGCGACCTTGCTATACAATTAAACCTCACCCGTGTTTCGGCACCTTTATTTGTTGATAAAGAAAGCGGTTTGAACGATAACCTTAACGGGGTTGAACGTCCTGTCGCATTTGATATTAAAGGCATAAACGGCAACAACGAAATAGTGCAATCTCTGGCAAAATGGAAGAGAATGGCATTGGCACAATACGGTTTTCTGCCCGGAGAAGGTCTTTATACCGATATGAACGCCATAAGACGTGATGAGGATACCGATAACA
>JAZTYY010000005.1:0-83964 GCA_045637205.1 Eubacteriales bacterium
AGGCGATAAAAAATTTTGCGGAGCTTTTTTAAAAGCGACCGAGGGTACGGGGCGAGTAGCCCTGTATTCAGCGTTTCTTTTGATAGCTTTTCTTTGCGCTTATTTCGTCAAAGAAAAGCGGCTAAAGACTTT
Source organism: Eubacteriales bacterium (assembly GCA_045637205.1). GTDB lineage: Bacteria > Bacillota > Clostridia > Oscillospirales > CAG-272 > RGIG4608. The sequence goes on from JAZTYY010000005.1 coordinate 133, forward strand.
TGCTATCAAAACGGTTATAACGCTTTTTCTTTTGAAGCAAGAGGCCCAAAAGAAAAAGCTTTGCAAAAAGAAAAAGGCCGTAATGCGCTTGCGCCGCGCGGGCGGCCGCTTTTTAAAAAGCGGAGCAAAACAATCGCGAAAAGTGAGTGCGAACATCCCATAAATCAAAATTTAAAAATTCGCAATCAAAATTTTTACACTTTTATTTTATCATATTTTGAGCAAATTATAAACAGAGGAATTAAAATTTTTCGCCAAAATTTTGCAAAAATTTCTCTATGGAGGTAAAAAGAATGAAAATAAATAAAAAGGAAGGATTTTTCCTCCCCACCTTTGCAAGAATTGTGTGCTTTTCACTTGCGTTTTGGGTGTTTGTTGCCACCGTTCTTGCTTTTTACGGCGCAGTTATTCCCGAAACCGTCGCGTGCTTTTCGGGGGATGACATTCCAAGCTATCTTGGTGCCACCTACGAAGAGGAATACAGTGAGGATAGCACGGCAACGATAAATTTAACCAAGGGACAGTACAAGCTGTTTGGCACTTTCCCGATTAAAAGCGTGACCGTTGCAAAGCTTGAGGACACAAAGGTCTACGTTGGGGGTGTTCCCTTTGGTATAAAATTTCTAACCCGTGGTGTTAGTGTTGTCGGCTTTGAAAACGAGGCAACAAACCCCGCGTACAAAGCAGGGCTTAGATTATACGACACAATAATCAAAGCCAACGGAAAGGAAATTTCGGGCATTTCAGACCTTTCTTCCATCGTTGAGGGTGGCGGTGAGGTGGAATTGACATTTATTCGCGCAGGCAAGGAAGAAAAAATAAAATTTAAGCCTCAATACTCTGAAAGTGAGAAAAAATACACCTTGGGACTTTGGCTCAAGGACTCAGGCGCAGGCATAGGCACGCTCACCTACGTTCTCTCGGACGGCAGCTTTGGTGGTCTTGGCCACGGAATTTGCGATGGTGATACAGGTGAGCTAATTCCAATTTACAACGGAAGCGTGCTGGGTGTCACAATAAACGGAATCGTCAAAGGTCAAAGGGGTGACCCGGGTGAACTGAAGGGATATTTCAACTCGTCAAAGGTTGGTGCGCTCTACAAAAACACCGAAAACGGAGTTTTTGGCGCATTGACTCAAATGCCGAACGCGATAACGGACAAAACCTATTCGATCGGACTCAAAAACGAGCTTAAAGAGGGCAAGGCAACCATCATTTGCACACTTGATGACAACGTCCGCCGTGAATATTCAATTGAAATTTCCAACATCAACAAAACCGCCACCGGAAACAAGTGCTTTACAATTAAAATCACCGACGAAAAGCTGCTCAATGCCACGGGTGGTATTGTTCAAGGTATGAGTGGCTCACCGATTATCCAAAACGGCAAGCTTGTTGGCGCTGTGACACATGTTTTGATTAACGATCCAACCACGGGATATGGCATTTTCATTGAAAATATGCTAACTCAAAGTGTGTCCGCCACCGAATATCTCCCCACCGCCGCATAAAAATAAAGGGCTGATTTATCAGCCCTTTTGTTTTTTATTTACATCAAATCATCAAAGAACTTAATGTTCTCGGCACAAGGAGTAAGCTCTCCTTTTTCACACTTTTTGATAATTTCAACAATTTTATCGTTGAAGGGTGTTTTAACTCCGCATTTTCTACCCCATTCGCAAACAACTCCGTTGATTGCATCAATTTCACACGCCTTGCCTTTTTTAAGGTCTTGGAGCATGGAGGGTTCAATATTACGGTGCTTTTTCATCGCAATGGGAATGAGCATTGTTGCAATTGCTCTCTTTACTGCGCCCTTATAATAGAACAAAGCGGTAATGTTCTTACCCTGTACGGGAGCAAATTCAGCACCTGCTGCGTGACCCACGTCTATGCACTCCTTCATACAACGAATTGCCACCTTGCGCGCCGCTTTTACTTCGGAAACGTCACCAAACACACCACCAACAACAGTTCCAAGTCCTGAGAAGGTTGCATTGATAAGAAGCTTTGACCAACGTGCGCCAATCAAATTACTCTCCTCATGGACAGGACACATAAGCTCAAGCAACTCCTTAACCTCGTTGAATTTTTCATCGGTGATTCCATCCATCTTGCCCATATGGAAGGAAAGGCTGTCCACCTCACTTGTGAGTGTGCACACACCGGGAGCAGTTAAAGCTGCACCCCATTCAACAACGCATCCCATTGTGCGATTTGAACCAACAATTTCAGCAATTCCGGGCTCGGGAAGTCCGTTTTGAAGTGTAACGATAACACCATCCTCAGCAAGATGACCCTTTAAAAACGTAACGACCTCCTTATTCAAAAGCTGCTTTGTCAAAAGGAGAATCACGTCATATTCACCACTCATCTCATCAGGAGTGAGCGCGGACACGGGCACGTTCATCTCAACAGTTCCGTTTATTGTCGCACCGTTTGTGCGAAGCGCCTCAATATGTGCCTTATTTCTGTTGATAAGGTCAATTTTTCCACCGTTTTTTGTAATATAAGCACCAAGCACCGTTCCAAGTGAGCCTGCGCCGTAAATAGCATATCTTTTCATTTTGATACCTCGTTATAAATTTTTCTGTTAAAATAATATCACACCCGACGCAAATTGTCAAGATTGGACTTTTAAATAGTAATCACTCTTGCATTATTTGATGTTTTTTGGTATAATGTAAATACAAAATAAAGGCGGTATCAAAATGAACGACATTATGACAGTTAACGGTATAGAATTTAAAGTAATTAAGCTTCTTGGCAAGGGCAAGGGTGGTTACTCTTATCTCGTAACGCGTGAGGAAAAGCTTTTTGTATTAAAGCAAATTCATCACGAGCCATGCGAATACTACCAATTCGGCAACAAAATTGAAGCCGAAATGCGTGATTATAAGCGCCTTTTGGAAGTAGGCATCAGGATGCCCAAAATGCTTGACGTCGATATAGAAAACGAGCGCATTTTGAAGGAATATATTGATGGTGACACAATTTTAGACCTTGTCAACCGCGGAGAAATGAAGCAAACCTATATCAATCAGGTTAAGGAAATGTGTGCGCGCCTTTATCCTCAGCACTTAAACATTGACTACTACCCAACAAACTTCATTCCGCAAAACGATATACTATATTACATAGACTACGAATGCAACAACTATATGGACGAATGGAATTTTGAAAATTGGGGTATCAAATATTGGATTAAGGAATAAAAAACGGAGAGCATTGCTCTCCATTTTTTATTGCCTTTCAAATCCGTGCACAAAGCCGTTGACGTCCGCTGAGCAAACGTCACCACCGATAACGTTATTTCGGTAAACTAAAATATTCACGTATACCTCACCCTCATAATCGGGGTAATTTGTTACCACGTAAGTATATCTCATTACGCTCTTTTTCTTAAATGAAGAAAGGTCAAGCCCCTGCTTTCTTTGAATCTCATTGTACGCGGCAAAAACCTTATCAAAATCCTTGGGAATGGTCACGCTTTGTTCCTTTATTGGTTGTGCTTCTACCTCCCAGCCGAATTGCTTGATAAAATTAATCCTATCCTCATTACTCTTGATCTTTTCAAAATTATAAGATGCATCGATTCCAACTTGAGTTGCATCATCACCTGCAATATACGTTGGCACAAATGCAACAAGCACAATCAGTGCGGTGAGTGCCAAACATATAACAGCAAAAAATTTTATGGTATTTGCGCGCATTGAGTAAATAAACATATCTTTTTCCCCTTTGTTTAACTAATATATTTGATTATATGCTTGTTTTTACTCATTAATTCCACAACGCGTGAAATAAAGAGGGCAAGGATGAAATAAATCTTTTTGCCCGTCGTGGCTCGTTTATGATTCTCCACAGCCACTCAAGATGTGCTCGTTGCATCACCCTTGGTGCTCTTTTTGTACGTCCCGCCCAAACGTCAAGCGCACCGCCAAGACAGGTGATTACCTTAATCTCAGAAAAGTCATTTTTGTGCTTTGAAACAAATCTCTCTTGCCTTGGAAATCCCATACAAACAATTAATACGTCGGGATTTGAGTCCTGTATTTTTTCAATTATTGCGTCCTCATCCTCCGGTAAAAAGAACCCATTATGAATACCGCAAATTTTAAGATTAGGATGCTTTTTCATAAGGTTTTTGGCAGCTTTTTTGGCAACTCCCTCTCCACTGCCAAGCAAAAATACGCCCTTTTCTTCCCTTTCGCAAAGTGAAATCAACCCCTCACCAAAGTCAATTCCCGCAACCCTATGCTTTATAGGTTCACCCAAAAGACGAGAGGCAAGTAAGACACCTGCACCGTCGGGCAAAAGCACCGATGCTGAATTTAATATCCTCCTTGTATCCTCATTTCTTCTTGCTCTGTCCAGCATTTCAAGATTCGGTGTGAAAAACACCCTGCTCTCACCCGAAATAAAGCTTATTTGCGCAAGCTCGAGCGCGCGATCGAGTGAAACATCATCAATTTTAAGTCCAAATAAATTTGTCTTTTTTTGCAACATAAACCATTTCTCCCGTTGACAAAATATGAAAAATATGCTATCATTAATTATTATGATAGGAAAGTGTGCGCTTTATACACTTCCATGGGGAGTTTTGCCTGCCTAAAGAGGTAAATTCAACACAAAACTTCCTGACTTTATAGCGGTTATAAGGTCAAAACATTTGAGAAAATGGCAAAAGACAAAAAATTAGTTGAACAAATCACATCTATGGATGTGGACTTCACTCAGTGGTATACTGACGTATGTAAAAAAGCAGAGCTTATGGACTATTCCAGCGTTAAGGGCTGCATGATTTTCCGTCCCTATGGCTATGCAATTTGGGAAAATATACAAAAGGATCTTGACGCTCGCTTCAAGGAGCTCGGTCACGAAAACGTTTATATGCCCATGTTTATTCCTGAGTCCCTTCTTCAGCGTGAAAAGGATCACGTTGAAGGCTTTGCTCCCGAATGCGCTTGGGTTACTATCGGTGGACAAAACAAGCTTACTGAAAAGCTTTGTGTTCGTCCCACGTCCGAAACTCTTTTCTGTGAGCATTTTAAAAACGTAATTCACTCCTATCGCGACCTCCCCAAGCTCTACAACCAGTGGTGCGCAGTTGTTCGTTGGGAAAAGACAACTCGTCCCTTCCTTAGAACAAGTGAATTCTTGTGGCAAGAAGGTCACACAATGCACGAAACAGCTGAAGAGGCTCGCAACGAAACACTTACAATGCTTAAGGTTTATGAGGATTTCTATCGCGACTCTCTTGCTATTCCTGCAATCACAGGTAGAAAAACCGATAAAGAAAAATTCGCAGGTGCTGAAGAAACATATACTATCGAACCCATGATGCACAACGGCGTTGCTCTTCAGGGTGGCACAACTCACTACTTCGGTGATGGCTTTGCACGTGCATTCGACATTACCTTTGCAGGTAGAGATAACACAGTTAAATATCCCCACCAGACATCTTGGGGCGTTTCAACACGTATGATCGGTGCTATCATTATGACACATGGCGATGATAACGGTCTTATTCTTCCCCCTGCTATCGCTCCCATTCAGCTTGCCATCATTCCCGTTGCTCAGCATAAGGAAGGCGTTCTTGAAAGAGCTGATGAGCTTAAGCGCCAGCTTGCTAAGAAGTTCCGCGTTAAGCTTGATGACAGTGATCAGTCAACAGGCTGGAAGTTCAGCCAGTATGAGATGAAGGGTGTTCCCGTTCGTCTTGAAATCGGTCCTAAGGATATCGAAAATAATTCTTGCGTACTTGTTAGCCGTGTAACAAGAGAAAAGAAGTTTGTTTCTCTTGACAACGTTGAGGCTGAGGTTGAAGCAATGCTTGGTCAGGTTCACGGTGAGCTTTGCGACAGAGTTAGAAAGAACCTTGCTGAAAAAACTCACGTTGCAACTAACTTTGAAGAGTTTGTTGACATCGCTGAAAACAAGCCCGGCTACATTAAGGCAATGTGGTGTGGTGAGGTTGAATGCGAGGATAAGATTAAGGACGTAACAGGTGGTGTTAAGTCACGTTGCATTCCCTTTAACGAAGAAAAGCTCTCTGACGTTTGCGCTTGCTGTGGCAAGCCCGCTAAACACATGGTTGTTTGGGGCCGTCAGTATTAATTAAAACACAATAGGGAGTCCGCTTGGACTCCCTATATTAAAACAAATTAAAAAGAAAGGAGAAGCATATGTTTCGTGCAATTGGCAAATATCTAAAAAATTCATTTGCGCGCTTTGATAAGCCCGTGCTCATATTCTCAATGCTTATTACTTTAATGAGCCTTGTGACCATTTTTAGCGCAAGAGAAAACTTTGGAACAAGCAAGCTCATAATGCAGCTTGCAATGACTATAGTCGGCATTTGCGGAATAATTGTGCTTGTAAACATAGACTATAGAATATTCGTTGACAGGTATTGGTTTATTCTTTTAATAGTTTCAGTATTGCTTCTCGGAATAACACTTATAGTGGGTGACACGGGTGCAAACGGCACCGAAACCACCAATAAAAGCTGGCTGACAATTATTAATATAGGCAGCCGAAAATTTCAAATTCAGCCATCTGAATTTGTTAAAATTGCATTTATCATCAGCTTTTCAAAGCATCTTTCGATGGTGAGAAAAACAATAAACAAAATAAAAACACTTCTTCTTTTGGCTCTTCATGCGGGAGCAATAGTTGGCTTGATTCTTCTTTCGGGCGACCTTGGAGTAACCTTGGTTTACGTTGGTATTATCGCAATCATGCTCGCCTTTGCAGGTCTTAGCAAATGGTATTTCATAGGCGCCGGTGGTGTGACTGTTTTGGCATTCCCGTTTATATGGCCCTTGCTTAGCACGTATCAGCAAAACAGAATTCTTGTCGGCTTTCAGCCCGAGCTTGACCCCCAGGTTTACGGATATCAACCACTTCTATCCCTTGATGCCATAAGCGCAGGAGGAATATTCGGTCGCGGAATGAATTCGGGCGGATATTACGAAAAGCTTCCTGCATCTCATACCGACTTTATTTTTTCAACCTACTGTGAAATGTTTGGTTTTATCGGTGCAATAATCTTTTTGATTGTATTTGTGGCTCTTGTTGTAAGAATAATCAATATCGCAAAAAATTGTAAGCACGAATTCGGTTCATTCATTTGTATAGGAGTTGCCGGAATGTTCATCGTTCAAGCCGTGATGAATATCGGCATGTGCCTTGCAATGTTCCCGGTTATCGGCATTACCCTGCCATTGATGAGCTACGGAGGTTCATCCATGCTCGCGCTTTATATTGCCCTTGGAATAGTACACGCAATAAGCGCACATGATAAGGGTATAAAGAGAAGAAAGAAAATAATTAAAGAATAAAAAGGTGAGCAAACGCTCACCTTTTTTGTATTTATTAACTTCTATAAGGTCTTGTGGGACCGATGTGATAAAGGGAATTGAGATATTCCATATCCTCTTTTGAAATTTTGAAATCAACGTCAAGATTTGACTTGATTCTTTCTTCATTTACTGACTTAGGAAGGGGCAACGTACCGTTTTCAATGCAAAATCTTATGCAAAGCTTGGGGATTGTTACACCGTATTTTTTTGCCATATCGACAAGCTCACCGTGTTCAACAAGAGCACCCGTTGCCAATGGCGAATACGCCTCAACAAGTATTCCGTTTGCTTGACAGTATTCTGTAATCTCGTTTTGAGTGTTTCCAATAAAATATCTGATTTGATTAACCGCAGGAACAAATCCCGTTGCATCAACTATCGCCTTAATATCTTTAACGTGGAAGTTAGAAACACCGATTGCGCGTACCACACCCTTGTTATAAAGGTCAATCATGGCGCGCCAAGCGGCAATATTGCCTTCAGCACACTCACTCCCAACATCGCTCCAAGGCCATGGTGCATGAATAAGATATAAATCAATATAATCAGTATCAAGATTCTTAAGTGAAGCCTCAAAATGTGCTTTTGCACCATCGTAGGTCTTAATATCGGCAGGCAATTTGGTTGTGATGAAAATATCCTCACGAGAAATACCACTGTCAGCAATTGCACGAGCAACACTTGGCTCATTACCGTATGCAAAGGCTGTGTCAATGTGACGGTATCCGGCTTTGAGTGCCCAAAGGCAAGAATTATAGCCTTCTTCACCCTCAGCAACCTGCCAAGTGCCAAAACCGATTGCAGGGATCCTAATCCCGTTATTTAAAGTAAAAAATTCGTTTTTAATCATATTTTCTCCAATAGTTAATGTATTGCATATGCTGTCATTCACTACAAAGATAAAAGAATGGGAGGGGGAGAAATCCCCTCCCCTTATAAATTACATCAAAAGAGCTGCAGCACCAAGAAGTCCTGCATTATTTTCAAGCTCAGCAATAAGAATCGGTACGCGAGGACCCTTTTCTCCTGCATAAATTTCTTTATCCACAAGCTTCTGCAAGGGAACGATAAGATTGTCACCCTGAGCACACACACCGCCACCGAGAAGAATAACTTCAGGACGGAATACGTTTGCATAGTTTACAAGTCCGCAAGCAAGGTGTTCAAAATAAGAATCAACTACTTCCTTAGCATAAACGTCCACGTCAGCATAGTCAAATACCGTCTTTCCACAAACCATGTCAAGTGAGCCACATTCCCACATCTTAGAGTCGGGATGCGCTTCCATTGCTCTCTTTGTATCACGGATAAGTGCAGTTGCTGAGCTGTATGCCTCAAAGCAACCCTTTCTTCCGCAAGAGCACTGCTCTCCACCCTTAACAATAACGATATGACCAAGCTCAGCGCCTGCGCCCATATTACCCTCAACAATCTTGCCGTCGATAATGATACCACCACCAACGCCTGTGCCGAGTGTAATCATAACTGCATTATTGTAGTTGCGCGCCGCACCGAATTTAACTTCACCAAGAGCTGCAACGTTTGCATCATTGCCAATCTTAACCTTTACTCCACCAAGAAGGCGAGAAAGCTCATCACAAATTCTAAAGTTTTCCCAACCAAGATTATTCGCATAAACAACGTTGCCCTCAGCTGAGTCAATCATTCCGGGAGAACCAATACCAAGTCCTTCAACCTGGGACACATCAAGTCCTTGACGTGAAAGAAGATCCAAGGCGAGTTTTGCAATATTAGCAGCAACGCCCTTATCCCCCTTCTCTACCTCTGTGGGAGTCTTGTCACAAACCAAAATTTCTCCCTTTTCATTAACAATACCGCCCTTAATAAATGTTCCACCAAGGTCGATTCCGATGTAATACTTGTTAGCCATAGTCATATCTCCTTATTATTTCAATTTTTCAAGCTTTGAAGTATGTGCAATAATAATTAACTGTGATTCCTTGCTTAAAGGCAAAGTGGGGTCAAGGTCTATTACAACCTCATCTCCGCGCTTCATAGCAATGACGTTAATTCCGTATTTTTTTCTAAGATTGAGCTCAATCAAGTTTTTGCCAATCCAATCATCTTTGATTTCAAGCTCAAGAAGGGACACGTCATCAGAGAGCTCCATAACGTCCACAAATCCCGAAGAGAGCATATTTTTTGCAAGACGAACTCCCGATTCGCGCTCAGGAATAACAATTTTGTCAGCGCCAACCTTCAAAAGTATCTTCCCCTGCATATCGTCAGCACACTTTGCAATAACGGTCTTGACACCAAGCTCCTTGCAAAGCATAACCGCCATAACGTTTGCCTCAAGATTTGTTGCCATTGCAACAATTACAACGTCAACGTTAGCAATTCCAAGCTGACGAAGCACCTCGGGCTCGGTTATATCCGCACACTTGCAAAAAGGAATATCTGCAATTGCTGAATTTACTATATTTTCATCAATATCAACTGCCAAAACGTCAGCGCCGTTTTTAACAAGCTCCTTTGCAACGGCTAAGCCGTATCTTCCAAGACCAAACACGGCATATGATTTTTTGATACTCATAAATTAATCCTCTTTTCTATCCAACGCTTATATCTTCGGTTGGATTCTTTATGTTATTCGACATTCCTTTACCGTATGAAAAAGCAATAGCAAGGGAAATCGGCCCTATTCTGCCAAGATACATCGTACAAATGATGATGATTTTTCCCCACAAATTCAAAAACGGAGTAAGATTTCGTGTGAGGCCAACCGTGGCGGTTGCACTCACAGTTTCATACAATATGTCAAGCGCAGGAGCATCAGTCACTGCGGACAAAAGAACCGTTGAAATAAACATAATTGAAAATGACATAACAGTTACCGCAACTGCCTTGCGCGTTACCTGCTTTGATAATGAACGATTGAAAACCGAAACCTCATTCTTATTAGTTATCAATGCATAAGCAGTAAAAATGAGAACTGCAACCGTTACTGTTTTTATGCCACCGGCAGTTCCCACGGGGGAGCCGCCAACAAACATAAGCAAAAGTGATATTATAGCACTTGCATTTGTTAAATTCTCTTGTGGTATGCTTGCAAATCCCGCCGTTCTTGTGGTTATTGATTGGAATAACGATACCTGAATTTTATCAAAAACGGACATATCTCCAATTGTATTGGGATTGGAATATTCAAAAATAAATATAAGCAACGCGCCACCAAAAATCATAATTGCCGTAAAGGTGAGCACGATTTTTGAGTGGAGTGTTAAACGTCTGAAGCATTTGAATTTTTGAACCTTAAAATCCTTTATAACTCTTAAAACGTCCCACCACACAATATATCCAAGTCCGCCCAAAACAATGAGCAAGGAGGTCACGATATTTATTATGGGATTGGTCGCGTAGGAGCAAAGGCTGTCCCCTGCAATAATATCAATTCCGGCATTGCAAAATGCTGAAACCGAGTTAAATATTGATATCCAAATTCCCCCAACACCAAACTCGGGAACAAACACGGTCATATAAAGCAATGCGCCAATGCCCTCAACTATAAACGTGCCTATTAACACCTTCTTAACAAACCTTGAAAGCCCCTCAAGAGAGCTGATGTTGAATGCATCGCTGATAAGACGACTGTCCCTCAATTTCATTTTCTGATTTATGGCAATCGCAATGCCCGAAAGCACCGTTATTATACCAAGACCACCTATTTGAATCAGAACAAGCAAAACTATTTGACCAAAGACACTCCACGTGCTAAAGGTAGGCACACTTACAAGCCCTGTAACACATGTTGCTGTTGTGGCTGTAAAAAGCGCGTCAATATATGGCACGGGAACACCCGATTTAGTGCTTATGGGTAATGATAAAAGCAAGCTGCCAAGCAATATTGCAACTAAGAAGCTAAGCAATATCAGCTGTGTAGTGCTTGGTGCCTTTATTCTGTTTTTCACAGATATCACTTCCCTTTAATCATTTTATTTGTTTGCATTAGGATCCATATCAACTTCCTTCATTTCATCAAGTGATTGATATTTTTCCTGATAATAGTTTTCGTGTGTAACAGTTACATCTGATGGATTTTCAACATCAAGCACAATAACCGTGCATCCGCGCTGATATCCCTTGCTTCCTATATCGCCATATGCCATATAGTCGATACTGTAGCCGTATGAGAATTTAACTCCCTTATATTCCATAACGAAGTTATTAAAGTGATCGTGGCCGTTAAACACGTATTTGGTGTTGCCAAGCTCGATAATCTTTTCAAAAAGATTATCCCCAAGACCTGAAGAGTAAACAACGTCACCGGTTTCACCATCATTACCCTCAAAGCCGGTAACGTTTTCGGTGTATTCGCGTCCGTTTGCTATGTATTCCTCATATCCCTCCTTAACCTCGGCAAGAGGAATGTGGAAGAACACAAGTGAGGTTTGAGGATTGTATTCAGCAATTACATTTGCATACCAATCAACCTGATCCTGCTTTATGTTGTCATAATTCCAGAAAATAGAGTCGATAATTCCACCAAAGAAATCTTGACGTATATATGAATGGCTATCCATCATAAACAAGGTTTGTGTTACTTCACCTGCGGAATTTTTTATATTAATAATGTGGTTTCCTTCACCCGAAACATTCTCAGGGGAGTGGGTAAACAAGCATCTTTCAAGACTTTCGTCAGCATACATATTCGCAACCTCTTTTCGGTTGTAGAAGTTGTATGGCTCAGTATCGTGATTGCCAAGAGTAATTGTCCAAGAAACACCGAGATTTTCCATCAAACGAATAAAAATATCGTGCGCGTGTTTGTTGTTGAAGGTGCCTGACCAAGGCAAAACATAGGCAAAGGAAATATCACCCGTTACAACAACAAGATCGGGGTCCTCAGCTTCAACCATGGCGGCAACTGCATTGACTGCTTTTTTGTCAGTTTCGGTGCTCCAAATACCGCCGCCAATGTGCACGTCGGTAAGATGAAGAATTTTGAAATCTTCATCAGTAACGAAACACCAGTTTCCATTTTCATCGCGTGTGGGAACATTATCCAAAGACGTCTCTCTCTTGAACTGATCAACGTAATTAAGCATTTCATCAAGATTGTTGTTATTAAGCCAGGTTATAACACCAATTGTGGCAGCAACAATCAACACAAAAACAAGTATTCCAATAAGAACCTTATCCATAAATTGACCATCCTTTACTATATTTGCAATAACAAATTTGCATATCAGTTTATTTTATCACATTTTTGATATAATATCAAGTATTTTTATTTAATGTAAACAAAATGTTAAAATATATATTACATTTAGCTTTGATTAAGCTTGATTATGGTAGCAAAATAATTCAAGCAATATTAAAACGGTTGATTCAAAATCACCCTTTCAAAATAGGCTAAAAATTTTTTTAATTTTTTTCAAAAAAAGTATTGACAAATTAAATCACTTGTGCTAAAATAAACAAGTCGCAGATGTGCGGTAATATGGCGGGATAGCTCAGTTGGCTAGAGCAATCGGTTCATACCCGATAGGTCATGGGTTCAAGTCCAATTCCCGCTACCATTCTGGCCCGTTGGTCAAGCGGTTAAGACACGGCCCTTTCACGGCTGTAACATGGGTTCGATTCCCGTACGGGTCACCAAATGAAAATAGCTTGAACTTTTTTACCATTGGAAAAAGGTTCGGGCTTTTTTGTTTCTTAGAAGAAGTTAAAAAGTATTAAAAATAGCGGACGGAGTTTTCTCCGTCCGCCATTTTTTAGATATTTTAGGCAGATTAGAATTGTTTATTTTCAGTCGATTTGTAATATTTCTATCATAATACTGGAAATATTTTCAGATTTGTGATATAATAAACACCAATCAAGTGTATTAAGTGTCTAATTTGCGACATGTTAACAATACAGATGTATGATATAGATCTGTTATAACGAGCAATAGTGATTAATTCGAGGTTATATTAAATTATATGTAGGAGAATATAAATGACAAAAAAATCAAAGAAATATAAAGAAACCACAAAAACCACTGTATCCGCGCTGAGTAATCCTTTCTCTACTGGAGGCGGAGGAGTGGATTTTGAACATCGTGTTCAGGCCACATTCTTATTGGCATTGTTGGTAGAAGGTTTTTCACCTTTGCTAAATCTGCCGATAACATCGGTGCTTTTTCAAGCTAAAAGATCAGGATATGATACGGACGATATTGTTTTATTTTCGTCTTCTGATACATATTCTGCAAAATTAATATGTCAAATCAAGCATGGGATAACTATTACCGAAAATAATAAAACATTTAAGGATGTAATTGCTTCTGCTTGGAGTGATTTTAATAAACCTACATTTAATAGGCAAACTGATAAAATTGTATTAATTACAGGAGCAGTCGCAAAATCCAATACATTGCGCTTCATATATGATCAAGCAAATGGTGCGTTAGATGCAAATGATTTTATTAATAGAATATATAGTCCTGGATACTCTAATGATACCAATCGAGAAAAGCTGAATGCTATCAAATCTCTTTTGAAAAAGGCCCATAATGACCAGGATATTACTGATGAGCAACTGTGGGAATTCTGCAAGGTGTTTACAATTCTTGTTTTTGACTTGGATTATGAGAGTAGTGTAAATGAATTTCTCATTCACGCATTGATTGCTACAAATTGCAAGGATAACGCCATATCGGTGTGGGCTCAACTTGTTGATCATGCAGCGAGATGTGATAAAACGGCCGCTCATGTTTCATTAAATAACATTCCGGAGTATGTCAAGCAAAACTTTAAAAATTTATTGTCGATATCCGATTCTATGCCAGAACCTCTTGATTTTGAAATTGATTCTATCTGGGCAAAATTAGCTTTAATGGGATCTTGGAATGAAAAAAATGATTTTGATAAGAATTTAGTAGAGTCATTTTTAGGAAAAAGTTATTCAGAAATCCAAAAAATCATACAAGAGAATTCTTTGCAGCCAAACCCAAACGCTTCTTTTTCGCAGGGGTTATGGCACATCAACCATAGACGATCAATTGTCAAAATTTGTTCAAAATTTTATTTTGAAAACGATGTCAAGAAATTCTTTGAAATCTCCCAAGAGGTTCTTAAAGAAAAAGATAAACGAATTCAAGATAATGGAGATTTTAGTTTGTTAGTTCCAGAATCTGGACCATTTGTACATTCTGAAGCATTAAGAAATGGAATAATACAGGGCCTTGCGATGATTTGTAATCTGTCTGGAACACAATTGTCGTGTTCTGCAGAAACAATTAATTTTGAAGCTATAATGTTGATTCGCAATTTGTTCGATGAATCGAACAGTTCGACATGGATAAGTTTAGATTCACATCTGCCTACTGTTGCTGAAATTCACCCAACAGAATATTTATCTTGTTTGGAGAGACAAATTATTAATACCCCTCAAAATATAGAATCTTTATTTCCAAAGAATGGCGATAATTTGTTGTTTTCCAGAAATTTTATTTGCTCAATATTGTGGTCTTTGGAAGGCTTGGCGTGGGATGAAAAATATTTTGTGAAATGTATTAGAATATTAGGACAAATATCAAAATTAAAATTTGACAAAACCAATTCATCCAACACACCAATTAATTCTATCATAAGCATCATGCTTCCTTGGCATATACAGACTTTAGCAACTAAGGAAAAGCAGAAGAATGCAATTAAAGCATTACAACAAGAATGTCCGGATGTTGCTTGGATAGTAATCAAAGGATTACTTCCACATGCTACACGCACCACAGGAGGCACACATCAGCCGAGATACATTATTTCCAATTTGCCTAAAGAAGTAAGAACTTCCAATGAAGATATTTTAAGTTTGTATCAATATTATTCGCATGTAGCTTTAGGCTTGGCTAAAGCTGATTATTGTAAAATGGTTGATTTGTTATCATATTACGATGATATGGACCGTGATACAATCGTAGAGTATCTGTCTTTGATAACAGAACAGGCTGCAGGATGGGATGATTCAAAAAAATATCCATTTTGGAAGGAGCTTTCTAATCAAAAAGAATGGTTGGTTCATAATACTGAGGATGAATTGGACGACTTTATGATGAAGTTGTTAGAGTCTACTATTGAAAAAGTTGATCCTACTGACATTAGGTATATATATAGAAGATTGTATGAACCAGGATATTTTGACTATGATGATGAAGGCGAATTTCAAACAAAATGGCAAGCTAAACGAAAAAAACAAGAAACTGCAGTTTATGACATATATGTTTTGTACGGAATAGAGTCTGTAGTAGAATTCGCAAAAGAACTCAACAACGAAGGCTGGATTGCTCAAAACTTAGGTAAGCAACTAAGTGAAGAAGACATAAAATTGCTTTTAAAAATGTGTTATGAAACCAAGTTGAATAAGGAGTTTTTTGCATCAGTAATTTACGGATATATAATAACTAATGATTATGATGCGATAACTCAAATGGAATTGGAAACATATAGTTTGGATTATATCTCTTGGGTGCTTTCTTGTCTTCGTCCTTCTATGCGTTTATTTGAAATTGTCGAAGAATTGTTGAGTGAACAGAGCAATTTGTATTGGGATTCTATCATTATTCCGCGCTTTGGTTTGGATGATGATGTTGATTTGAACTATGTGTGGAAAAAGTTGGTTGAGCAAAAACGATATACTGCTGCTATTAATCTTTTTGGTATTACCGCTGAAAATTGTAGTATATCTCATGATAAGCTACAAGAAGTATTAACCCAAGCAGCAATTACTGAAAGCAACGATAGGTTGGACTCTGATGCTGTTAGAAATTTAATTGAACTATTACAGCTGTCGAGAAGCATAAGCATAGAAGCAATTTCTAATGTGGAACTTATATATTTATCTTGGCTTGATGAATATTCCAAAGTAAAGCCATTAGCCTTGAGATATCGATTAGCAAATGAACCAATGTTTTTCTGTGATTTGATAAGACTGTTCTACAAAAAAAGACATTCTGAAACACATGAAGAAAAAATATCCGAGCAGATGGCAAAAAGACTTTGGCAAATATTGCACAATTTCTGCGTAATTCCAGGAACAGACTGGGAGGGCAAATACAACGAAAACTGTTTTTGCCAATGGATTGATTATTGCAAGACTTGGGCTAAGGCAGAAGATCGAGAAGCTGTAGTGCAGCAAACTATCGGTAATGGCCTCTCATATGCACATAAACTCGAGAATGGTCTTATTGATGACTTTATTATGAGAGAACTCAATAAGATTGAAAATGAAGAAATGCGCCGGGGATATAGAATAGGTATTTTCAATCAGCGAGGAGTTAGGTGGATTGATCCCGAGGGAAAACCAGAATTCCAACTTGCCGAAAAATACAAAGATATGGCAGAATCTGCAGAATCTATAGGATATGCAAAATATGCAGAGATACTTCGTGTAATTTCAGATGATTATATCAGTGAAGCAAAACACCACATTAGAGAACATCAACTTCAGCAAGAACTTCACAAAAGAGAAAATGACGACTAAATTAATTGCGTAATAATAAACGTTGGCTATTTTTGAAGATAATAGAAACAACGGACGGAGACATCTCCGTCCGTTATTTCTTTTCGGAACATTCCGAGTAATCGTACGATTATGTTTTGTTATATATTAAATTATGATAGTTTTGTTTTAGGTGTTTTCATCTTAATTTTGTTTTATTGCTTTTCATTTTTGTTGCTTTCGTCACTTGCTTGTCTTTTCTCTTTTGAAAGTAAATACTCTCTGCATATCGGCAGAAGAATACGTGCAAGTGAATCAAGCTGATACTCAGAAATATCCAAATCATTATTTTGGATATTCTTTGCCATAAAACAGTATTAACCTCCTTTCTTAGATGATTCTATATATATTATGATAGATTTGCCTTGAATTCTGCAATCACCCCGAAATCGACGCCAAATAGTGATCCGCGACTATGCTCTCGCGATTATGTCCGAGGGCGCGAGATGCTTCAAAAAGTGCCTTGCGGTCATATGATGTGCCTTTTAGATCCTTGCGACAATAATACGCGGAGCCCACGTCCCTGAAGCCCTTTAGCAATATTCTTTTGCCGTCTATTGTAGTGTAATAGTCCTCATTGCCTCTAATTAACTTTCTCCCGCTTTTTGACGTGTAGCTCTTGACTATCTCATTCTTGTATATGATTAATCTCTCATTCTTAAACTCATCGAGAGAGCGTTTGTAATCGTTGTATATGCGTGCTGCATATTCTCCCCTGTATGAGTGTATATCAGCATTTTCACTTGGGTTCGGGAATATCTTGTCCTCTCCTGACTTTTTACACAATTCAATTACAAACTTAATCTCATTCTCATTACCAACGATAGGCGATATCCTTGTTCGTCCGCCCTTAGTGTTTTTTGTTATATGTAAAAAGTACTTTCCGTCTTTTTCTATAAGATCATTTCCTCTTATTTGTGAAAGCTCTCCTCTGCGGAGTCCCGTGCATTTACAGAACATAATGAGATCAGCATTGTTCTTCTCACTAAAGTTTTTATCTCTTTCTGCTGTTCCTCTGCTTCTTGTGATATTACTTCTTTTTCTTTGTGGAGTGGTAATATCAAAATCTCTTGTACTGCAACCGTAAAGCTTTGCCAAAGCGCACGCCTCAAGTTTTATCGTATATGGAGATTGCCCTCTGTCTATTTCTGCCTGTATCCATTTTTCAACGAACAGTCTGCACTCTTCAAGAGTACGTACCTTATGACCAATGCGCTCATCAGCGGGTTGCTCCTTGCACCACTTGACGAAATAGCAGCAGTGCTTCAAATATGCTTTATACGTGGACCACGAATATATTTTCTCCGTGTGAGCATTTTTCAGCTTGGCTGCATATTTGCTCTCACCTATAGCAAGCTTGGAGTTAAGGTTTTCTTTCACTTGCTCTGTTAATGATTTTCTCGGTTTATTGTGTCCCATATTTACCTCCTTTCCTAAAATGACAATAGAAACCCGTAGGCACTTTTGAGTATATGTGCCCTCTATATGTATTAAATTATCCGTTAAAGCTAAGCATCCCCACCTGAATTATAGATGCGGCAGGCCATCTGTTTAGTCACCCAATTTGTCGACAATCGTCGTTTTAAGAACCGATCCGCAAGGGTTTCTTGATTTTTTGCCCAATTTTGCCGCGATTGTCGTATTAAGAATCAATCCGCAAGGGCATTTTTAGATTTTGGCGCGTTATTTTACAGCCACGCGCCACGGCTGTTTGCGATTTTTCGAGGGGTCGCAAAACCCACAAAGATTTTCCCGTTTACTCGATTGTTTCACCACGAGTAACCGTAAAATCTCTCTTTTTTCTCTTTCATTTTGTTCTTTCAATTTCTCATTCTTTTGTTTCCTCCATTATTCTATCCGTATTTGCTTTCATAATTAAAGCGAAAGCGGTTTTTCTTTTACTCCAATATTGTATATAGCTTCTACTATATATGGTGCAATATGGCAGTGCTCCGTAAACGGAGAGAAATGAAAGAGTGATGAGGGAAGAAAAAAGAGAGCAAAAACCTCCCTCAGCACTTAAATGCTGAGGGAGGTTTTGCTGTACCCTATTAATTTGGTTCTTCTGACTCATCGCAATCTCTGATCAAATAATAGTTCAAATTATCTGGATCATCATATCCTTCCCAATCGCCTTGAGCAAGGGAAAGAAAATCAGAATCAAAAAGAAGGAAAATCTACAATCGTTTACTCGATATACTCGAGTCTTGCATGTGTGATCTTCTTCATAGAATCTTGCCATAAAAGATATGGCTTCCTTGACATTCTGAAAACTTTGCATAAAACCACTATCTTTCATATCAAAGACAGCGTAAGAGTCCTCATTAAGATGAAGCTTTTTAATACATCTTCTGAAAACTCGGACAAAAACGTATCTCCGTTCCATTCTCGAGTAAGTATTACTCTATCCATAGAACTCAAATTCTTGCCATACATATCTACCTCTAAATGATTATAGGGACATTAAAGTAAAGTTCTGTCATCCTCTAAATTGAACTGAGGCAAAGCTCCACAGCAAGGGCATACATTGGTTTTAATTTTAACCAATTTGATTTTTTTTGTATACATATCTGTATACCTCCTATGTTATTTTTTGAGATATTATTTCGTTTTGTATTCTCCAACACTCAATAACTCTCCATTACTGTTATGCAAGATGAAAACTAAAATAAGATAACGAAATTCTAAAAAACGACTGTTTTTTGAAAAATTTTTATTTTTTCTTGATTTTATTTTGAAATTTAACATTTTTTGATGTGGAATATCGCCATATAATAACATCGGCTGGATTTTGTTTTAGGCATAACAGTATTCTAAAATTATGATAATATTTGACATTTTTTCAAAAAAATAACATAAATGGATAATTTAGTAATTATTTTATTAATCTTTTTCTACAAAAACAAAATTATTATAAAAAAATTCATATTAGTTATTGAATAATTGAAAAATTTGTGTTAGAATAGAGAAAAAGGAGGGATGATATGCAAAATTTTATATTTTACAACTATAGCCGACTGAATTCGGAAGAAATCAAGCACGAAGCTCACACCCACAACTCCTTTGAATTGATTTTCGTTTATGAAGCAACGGGCACCTATCACGTTGAGGACAAGTATTATCAGATTAATTCCTACGACCTCATTATCACCCGCCCCGGTGTCCATCACTTCATAGATCTTAAGGCAAACACGAATTATGAAAGAATAAACATTCTTGTTGAATACAATAGCTCCCTTGCTTATCAGTTAAAAAAATACTGCAAACAGTTCGATATAATCAGCTGCAGAAACCTTGATAATATCGTGAGTGCTTTCGACAGAATGAAGGAATATCACGACAATTTAAGCAGTGAGGATTTTTCTCTTCTTCTCAATTCTTTAATAATCGAGATTGCAGTAAACACTCAGTTTTTCACCAAAGATTACGCAAATACCCCCAAGAACATTTCTCCGACGATAAGCCAAGCACTTGACTATATCAATAAGCATCTGTTTGAAATAGAAAACGTTCAAGAGATAAGCTCTGCTCTATTCATTTCAAAAAACTATTTGATTGCACTTTTCAAAGAAACGCTTGAGATCACTCCTATGAAGTATATCAACAACAAAAGATTGGTTATGGCGCAAAAGCGTCTTCTTAAAGGCGAAAAGCCAACCAAAATTTACGCGGAATGCGGTTTCAATAACTACGTAACATTTTATAAAGCATACACAAATTATTTTGGACATCCCCCGTCGGATGATATAAACTAAAAAGGTCGGTTGTATTCAACCGACCTTTTTTAATATTTACTTTCTGATGCTTATTTCAGTTTTCTTATCGAAGATATGTATAGCTTCTTCGTCAAGACCGAGGATAATCTCGCTCTTTCTTGCAGGGTTATTCTTAAGTTTTGCAGAAGCTACGATGCTTGTGGGGCTCTTTTCGATTGAACCGTCAGCCTCTTTATCAAGATTAGCATAGATGATTGTTTCGTTACCAAGAGCTTCAATCACCTCAACTCTGGCAGTTACGCTCATATCGTTTTCAACATCAAGAACCTTAAGGTCACCGGGACGAATACCCATAACGATATCAAGACCTGAACCAATCTTCTTTTCATCAAAGTTAGCAAGCGCTTCCTTAGAGAGCTTGATTGTCTGGTTATTAGCAAACGTAATCTTACCGTCAGGAGTAATTCTACCGTCAAAGAAGTTCATTTGAGGTGTACCGATAAATCCTGCAACGAATGTGTTAATGGGATAATCGTAAAGTTCCTGAGGTGCACCAATCTGCTGTACAAAGCCGTCTTTCATAACAACGATTCTTGTACCCATTGTCATAGCTTCAACCTGGTCGTGAGTTACGTAAATAAACGTTGCACCAAGCTGATCGTGAAGTTTGATAATTTCACTTCTCATAGCTGCTCTGAGCTTTGCGTCAAGGTTAGAAAGGGGTTCGTCAAGAAGGAATACCTTGGGATTTCTTACAATAGTTCTACCAAGCGCAACTCTCTGACGCTGACCACCTGAAAGCGCCTTGGGCTTTCTCTTAAGATATTCTTCAATAGCAAGAATCTTTGCAGCTCTTTGAACCTTTTCATCAATTTCCTTTTTGGTGTACTTTCTGAGCTGTCCTGTTACAGGGTCTTGGATTTTACGAAGCTTAAGACCGAATGCCATATTGTCATATACGGTCATATGGGGATAGAGCGCGTAGTTCTGGAATACCATCGCGATATCTCTGTCCTTGGGTGCTACGTCGTTAACGAGTGTATCATCGATCCAGATCTCACCGTCGGTGATCTCTTCAAGACCTGCGATCATACGAAGTGTTGTTGACTTACCACATCCGGAGGGACCAACGAATACGATGAATTCCTTGTCCTGAATTTCCATGCAGAAATCAGAAACTGCGGGCTTTTGATTTTTTGCAGACTTTTTGTCTGCGTTGTCATAGATTTTGTACACGTGTTTAAGTGTTACTGTTGACATATTTTTCTCCTTTTGCGTTACTTTTGGCCGCTATATTCGGTGGCATTAAAACAAAATTTGCCCCAGCGGTTTTCCTCAAACGCGGTTTATTTTGAATATATATAAATATATATTTCCTTAATTAATAGGTGATCTTTCTTGTGAATATAATTTCACTATTCGGAGAAAGGTTGATCACGCCTTTTCTCTCTTTAAATTCCTTTATTTCATCAACATATGACGGTAAGCATTGCCAAGGCTCAATGCAAAGCATTTTTGAACCATGTGGATGCCACAAAAGAAGATTTGAAAAGCCATCGAATGTAACTTCAACAACTTTTTTGCTTTTTTCTTTATGATAAAGTGCAACTCTTCTTGAGTTGATATTACCAAGAATAACGGTTGCTCCATTATCCGTAAATTCTTTCTCAAGTTCAAGAATTTGACCTTCTCCATGACTGATATTTTGACCAGTTAATAAACCTTTTGAATCGTGTATCATAAAATCAAATTTTTCACTTTTTTCAAAAGCGACAAAATATTTTTCTACAGCATCATCAAGAGCAAAACTTTCGTGTCCACCACAAGCAAAAGGCATATCCTTGCAATCGTGATTTACTACTGTATAGGAAATTTGATAACCATTATCCAAAATTTCATATTTTACTCTAAATGAAAATTCAAAGGGATAGATAGGTCTTGTTCTCTCATTTGCAGAAAACTCAAATTCTATATTGTTTTCAGATTGAGAAATAACATTGAACTCTTCATTTCTACAGAAACCATGTCTGTGATATCCGAAATCAACTCCGTCATACACAAGTCTATTAAAACCTGCGAATGGGAAAAGCAAAATTGCACATCCTGACCACTCACCTGTTTCGTTCTGCCAAGCGCGTTCACGTCCGTTATGTACTACGCTTCGCACCTCTGCACCGAGTGAATTGATTTTAACTTCGGTTTTATCGTTTCTAATCGTGTAAATCATATTATCTAATCTTCGGCAAGCTTGCAGCCGCAACGGATTGTCCAACACGTCTTGCCTTTTCGTCAGGGATATTAAGAGTCATCTTCTTATCAAGTTCAGGGAACTCAAGTGCTATTACCTCTCTCGCTTTGTTTAAGAGGATTTCTCCACC
This sequence comes from Eubacteriales bacterium, assembly GCA_045637205.1. Taxonomy (GTDB): domain Bacteria; phylum Bacillota; class Clostridia; order Oscillospirales; family CAG-272; genus RGIG4608. The sequence continues at coordinate 23,098 of JAZTYY010000005.1, forward strand.
CTCACCACTTGTTACTCGTCCCATAATGAGAACGTGCTTAATATCGTAAAATTCAGCGTAGTAAGCAAGTGAATAGCCGAAGTATGCACCGATTGTTTCATAGATTGCTTTTGCTCTCTCGTCGCCCTCTTTCATAAGGTTTTGAACCACCTTAAGCTTTTCTGCAGGAGAAAGGCTTTCGTCAAGCTCAATTCCTGCATAGGGGGCAAGTTTAATAACACCGTCCTGTGAGAAGTATTTAACTCCGCATCCGTAGTCGCCCGACCACTCGTCAACCATTGCGTCCTCGTTATAGTCAACGGGAGCGAATGCGAGTTCGTTAAGCCAACCTGTGATGTTTCCGTCCATATCAACGTATCCCGCCGCTTCGCTTGTACCCATAGCGATACCGAGGATTCCGTTATCCTCAAGGCTCATAGCACCTGCAAGAGCGGTTACGTCACCGTCATTTGCAACTTCAATCGGGATATTTTCACCGATTTCTCTTGCAACGTCGATATACATATTCTTAACTGTCTTTTCAAAGTCTTCATCATTAACCTTTAAGAAAAGTGATGCGACCATTATTTTATTGTCAATATAAACACCTGCGCTCGATACACCGATAGCATCAACTCTCGGCATATGTGACGCCGCAGTTTTCATTGCATTGAGTATTCCCTCATAGTGATAGCTGGGATCGCTATTGAGTTTAGGAAACCAAACTACTTCCTCGGAATATACGGTTTCACCGTTTACAACTGCAGACACCTTTCTGTCCGATCCGCCTGCGTCAAATCCGATACGGCATCCGTCAAGGTGTTTACCAACGGGAGAAGCAGAGCTTTTTTCAACGGGAGCGTGTTCGAGGTCACAAACGATAACCTCAAACTTTTGCTCATATACTCTCTCCATAAAGCGAACGTCGAAATCTCTTGTTCCACCATAGCAAAAAGTATTTTTGATATATTCGCCAACAACTTCGCTTCCTGCAACTGTGATCTTATAGCCACCCGCTACCCACAAAAGAGTTTTTGCAATTCTATCGATAAACTTGCAGTTTTCTTCGTTGTGACCTGTGTTGTCTTTATATATTCTTGTTTTATAAACGTATGTATAGCCCTGATTTCTTTCTACTGCCACAATAATATCTTGTCCATCACTTGCAGTATTTTCTCTCATTTCTCTGCAAACGAGAGCCATGGGCATAAAGCCGCTATCAAGTTTTGCATTTACCTTAAGCTTCATATCTTACAATGCCTCCGATGATAGTTTTCTTTACGTTAAATTCGTTATCAAGTATTACGATGTCCGCATCCTTGCCAACCTCAATAGAACCCTTTCTATCGGCAACACCGATAGTGGTTGCAGGGTTGAGAGTCGCGCAGTTTACACATTCGTAAAGCGGAATTGAGGAATTATTATACACGTTCCAAACACCCTTATTGAGTTTAAGAACACTACCTGCGATTGTTCCGTCCTCAAGTTTGCAAAGGTTGTCCTTATAGATAATCTTTGCACCACCGAGTGTATATTCGCCCTCGGGGAGTCCTCCTGCAGGAAGGCAGTCGGTGATAAAGCAAAGCTTTCTTCCCTTCATCTTGTAAACCATTTCATAGAGTGCAGGGTCAACGTGATATGTATCAACGATAAGCTCACAGCTCACGTCTGAATTAAGTGCCGCGCCAACAACACCTGGAGCACGATGTGTCATAGGAGTCATCGCGTTAAAGAGATGTGTTACGTGCTTAACGCCATTCTTTGTGCTTTCCATAGCAGTTTTATAATCTGCAGAGGTATGGCCCATAGAAACTACTACGTCGGTTTCGTCAGCCATTCTCTTGATTTCAAGGAAGTCCTTGTCCTCCTCGGGAGCAAGTGTGATGATTTTAATAATATCAGCATTTGCCTTCACAAAATCCGCATTGGGTTTAAGTATGTATCTTTCGTCCTGTGCGCCCTTTTTAGATGCGGAGATGAAAGGCCCTTCCGCGTGAACGCCTAAGATGGTCGAGCCATAGTATTCGCCGCTATTCTTTACCTCACGGCAAGCGTCAAGTGCGCCCTCTATTACTGACATATCAACGGTCATAGTAGTAGGCAAAAAGCCCGTAACACCATTCTCTACAAGTCCGCCTGCGATAGTTTTAATGCTATCAACATTAGCATCGCAGACGTCCTTACCGAGATAGCCGTGAATGTGCAGGTCGATGAATCCGGGGGTTACATATCCACCCTTGCAATCAATAATTTCAACACCTTCGGGGATTTCACTTTCGTCAACCATACCATCGATCTTATCACTCAAAAGAAGCGCTTTACCATCTTCTATTCTATTTTCAAATATAATTATCCCATTTTTTATTGCAATCATAAACAAACCCTCTGTGTAATTCTATTACAATAACTTTGCCGCCTTTTCATCAATAATCACAGTGCAATTAGGATGATTTTGAAGAACACTTGCAGGACAAGCTTCAGTTACTTCACCTTTTATCATTTTATATACGGCCTCTGCTTTACCTTCTCCATTTGCAAGTACAAGGATGTGCTTTGCATTCATAATTTCGGAAATTCCCATTGTAATTGCCATTCTTGGAACCTCAGAAATATCATCAAAAAGTCTTGAGTTATCTTGAATAGTGCTTTCAGTAAGCTCCACAACGTGAGTTACGCTCTTAAATCGTGTTCCCGGCTCGTTAAAGCCGATGTGACCGTTACTGCCAATGCCAAGTATTTGAATATCTTGTTTGAGATTTTCAAGCTTGTCCATATATCGCACACACTCGGCATAAAGACCGTTCGGTTTGCCATTTGGAATGTTTACATTATTTTTGTCAACATCAATATGATTAAAAAGGTTATGGTTCATAAAGTAATTATAACTTTGCTCATGCTCGCCATCCAGTCCAACATATTCATCAAGGTTGACAGTAGTTATACCCTTAAATGAAACCTCACCATTTTCATATTTCTTTATTAATTTTTTATACAAGCCAATTGGTGTACTACCTGTAGCAAAACCTATTATGGAATCAGGTTTAATTTTAACCTGCTCTGCTACTATTTCAGCGGCCGTTTGGCTCATTTCTTCGTAATCTTTAACTATAATTAATTTCATAACTTACCAACTTTTATTAAAACCATAATTCAACAGATAAAGTGCCTATAATTTCTAATATAATGAATTTTGTACATCTATGTTATGATATTAACCGAATTCAATATAGGTCGGTTGAATTCAACCGACCTATATGTTTATTTTACATAAATTTTACAGGCAGATCGTTTTGTGCGTGTGCAATCTCAATAATACCGATGATTTTCTTTACCTTTTCGGGATCTATATACAATTCCCTACCCTCTGTGATAGCATGGTACACATCCTCATATAGCTTCTCCGTACCAACATCAAAAGCAGTGCCCGTATAGGTTCCCTTTTCTTCGTGAACCACAAGTTTTTCACTACAATATATCGGTTTGCCGTTTTCATCCTGCAATGAAGCCTCAACGAGAGGTCTTTCTACGTTTTCACCGTCAACGATATACTTATACTCGTATGCAGTTGGTGTTGCTTTGTAACAACCCTTATCGCCCTGAATCTTAATATTATAACCCGAGTAGCACTCAGTATTGTTTATTTCAATATCCAATACCGGTTTATTGGGAGTATCAATAATTACCTTGCAGTAATCATCAGCATCACCGCTGGACATGGCAGTATTACCAAGTTTGCTGTAAACCACCTTAGCGTTCTCATCAAAATCAAGGAATCCAAGAGCTATTCCAAAGGGGTGAGGGCCCGTATTATATGCATTTCCGCCCATCTTCTTCTGCATTGTCTGCCAGTCCCATCTGCGGGCAAAGGCATTGAATCGAATGCTTATCTGTCTAACAGTACCAAATTTGCCTTCAGCAATCAATCTAAGAGCATCCTGGTAGTAAGGTGCAAAGAAAGTCTGCTGGAATACTGCGAGAAGAACGTTATTTTTCTTAGCAGTATTGATAAGGTCGCTGCACTCAACCTGATTTCTTGCAAATGGCTTTTCAACTAAGACATTAAATCCATGCTCCAACAAATCTTTAGTGATTGCATAATGCATATCGGAATATGTAGCATTAACAACAAGATCTATATCATTATGACCGAAAAGCTCCTGATATGTTTCAAAAACCTCACAACCGGGATATCTTTCCAGAGATACGTTTCTTCTTCTTTCGTCCATATCCACTACGTAGGCAACATCATACCACTTATTTCTGTCTGATAAAAAGAAGGTACCGTGAATATCCTTTCCACTTCTTCCCTGACCAATAATAGCAACTCTTAATTTTTTCATCTCATTTATCCTTTCTGTTCTTAAATGTCTATCGCATGTATAGTTTCTTCTTGTCCAGATTCCATAGAACGCTTAATAGCATTCATAACGAATACGGGCATAATAAATTCTTTATAGTCAATTTTTTGCTCAGCACCGCTAAGAAGCTCATAAAATGCATCAAACTCCTTAACAAAGCAATCGTTACCTATCACAAAAGAATCTTGCTGTGCAGAATTCTCTGCCATTCTCATAACATAATAGAATTTATAATTGTCATTCACAAACAGACCCGTAACATCAAAATTATCATATCTAAATGTAACCGTAATATCATTGTTGTTTTGATGCGCAATTACACTTCTAAGATCATATCCAAATGTAAACAATGTAATTTCAACCAAGTGTTGAGAATAGAAAAAGAATCCGCCGTGTGGATTATTCATATTTACGGGGCATCTTACATATCCACCGAGAGTTCTTCCGTCAACATTTTCTGCCACAAGACGCTTGGCTTCCCTTACCCACTCTGCGTGAATACAGGATGATCCGCCCGTGAGCTTAACACCATTTTCTTTGCAAAGTCTGATAAGCTCCATAGAATCTTCCTCGGAAATAGTAATTGGCTTGTCCATAAACACCGACACACCCTGCTTCAAGTATGGCAAAGCATACTTAAGATGTCTTGCACCATCGCGAGCGGTAACAACAACACCGTCAACCTCTCCCGCTTTATCTCCAAAATCCTCTAACACAGGAACTCCGTGATTTTGATTGAGCTTTTCTGCCGCCTCTATTTCGTGGCTATAAGCCCCCACTGATTCAATATCGCTATATTTTTCGAGATTGTTCTTAATAATGTCCAAAAATATAGCAGAATGAGAATTTTCGCATCCCAAAAAAACTATTTTTTTCATAAAACACCTCTTTAAGTATATTTATATATTAATCATCTTCATTCCAAATTGTACCTCGACCGACAAGGTCGGAAAAATATTTGCTGTTAATATGCTCATCCATAAGATTATACATAAACAAGCAGAATCCTATCATAATAAATCCACCGAGAATGGAATACATCAATCTGATAATAAGATTTGGATAAAAACCAAGCTCTGACATCATAACAAATGGCAAAACCAACGCAACCGCCAAAAGTAATATGATAAAATACTTTTTCATCATCAACGCAAGCGCTGTTTTGACATTTTGCATAAACGTATTGCTATAAATCGGAATACATACGCAAACAATCAAAACCATAGGTATTAAGATCAAACCATTTAGTGCCGCAGGTAAAAACAAAAGAACTGAATAATTGCTATCTCCTACCACATATGACATATTTATTAAATATGTGCAAACAAAGTTAGCTGTGGAAAGCAAGAGTGCTGTCAAAGCACATTGCTTAAAGTTTTGTTTAATACCTATCAAGAAATCGTGCTTTAGCGAAACATTTTCGATCCAACAATACTGACGCACTATTCTCAAAAGGCCTGAAAATCCAATTGAAAAAATAATCAAAAGCGGAATCTTAATTAAAGCAAACAAATTCTTTATTGAAACAACACTATAAGCTATCGCATCAATATCTGCCTGCGCCATATTGCTATTTACGTTGGAGCTGATACTCGTAACATAAATATTCTCAAATAGATCGAGCGCGTGAAGAGGAAGCGAAAACACAAGAAGAATAAGTCCGATATAGAACACTCTTGCGGTATGCAAATGCAAGATATCTCTAAACACCTGCTTCCTCGTGGTCGGCATCATATTTATACTATAATTCTCCGATGCCTTTTTCTGTTTAAAAAAATTAAATCTCATAAATCAAACAATTTCCTTATATTCATCGGGAGAGTATGAATTGACTATTTTTCCATCATCAATCTTGATTATTCTATCTGCAATCAATATTGCATCGTCAATATCATGTGTAACATACACAAGAGTTGGATTGTATTCTTTATAATAATTCAATACCAACTTGCGCATTTTTCGTCTTGTTTCAATATCAAGATTTGAAAAAGGTTCATCAAGCAAAATGATACTCGGCTTTTTCACAAACGCCCTTGCCAAAGCAACAAGCTGTTGCTGACCGCCTGAAAGCTGAAACGGCTTTCTTGTGAGTAAATAGGTCAATCCAAATCTTTTTGCCACTTCTCTGACCATTCGATTGATTTCTTCATACTTGACCTTTGAATTAGTCAGAGGATATGCAATATTTTCAAATACGGTGAGATGCGGATACAAAACGTATTCCTGATTTACATACGCCATATCATTGCTGCGTTTATTAAACTCAGATACATCCCTGCCGTCGATCAATAGATCTCCCTCTGTATATTTAAGCATTCCTGCTATTGCTTTAAGAAGTGTTGTTTTTCCGCAACCCGATTCACCAATTACAACCAGAGTTTGCCCTGTGGGAATAGATAAATCGATATTATCAAGCACCAATAGGTGTCCGCCTTTTACTTTGTAATAGCAAGAAAGATGCTTCAATTCAATCATTCAATATTAAATCCTTCCATTTTGCCGAATTCGGTCAACCATTCATTCGCGATAATATGTGCGCCAACCGCAGTTGGATGGATGCCGTCAGATATATAATAATCCATCGGAGCGCCTTTTGTCAATACATCAAATTTGTCTTGCAATGAAATATATCGACAACCATGAGATAAAGCAACTCTTTGAGCAACGGAAGCATAATCCTTTATTTCGCTCATTTTTTCGTATGCATTCTCCGTTTCAGCTCCTAAAGTTACAAATGAACCCATGACTATTATTTCCACATCAGGGAGAACCTTTTTAGTATCTTCTATAATCATATTATAGAATCTTTCATATCTATCAAGTTCCACCCCATTTCCATACTTAACCTCGTGGTAAACATCGTTAGCACCGACAAGAATGGTAATAACGTCGGGAACCAAATTCCAGCAGTCTATTTTTATTCTTTGATAGATGTCAACTATTCTGTTGCCGCTGATTCCGCGGTTAAGAATTTCATATTTTTGTGGAAATCTTGTTCCAAGATATCCCTCTATAGGAAATACATAACCGTTTCCATAGCTATAAACGGTATGATCCGCATTTCTATCGCGTCTCATATCGGTAATTGAATCTCCAATAAATAAAAGTCTCATATTTTCTCCTTAAAGGGTATTTACAGTAACGTAATTTGCCCAGTTGTAATATGTCAAGTGCTCGTCATCGGCATCCTGCCAATTGAACGGCAATATCTCCTGTTCCAACTCCATAATTGGAGTTCCGTTTTTCAAGTATTCATCAATTCGCTGCTTACAGGTCTTAATTCTTTGAATAAGTCCGCCAATTCTAATATCTTGTATTTCAAAGCCCTGATGCTTATATTCGTCATTCCATTGAGCATACATAGCTTTATGGAATTCTTCAATACGAGAAATAAGCTCTGGACAATCAATCTCGGATATTCTGCGAAGCTTTTCCACATCGTTTGCCTTGTATGCAGCTCTTGCTTGCTTTCCAAGTAAAATTTTGATTTCAAGCACTCTGCAAAGCTGTTTTGCGGTATTAAATAAAAGCGGCAGATTTTCAACGTCAAGCGCTTCAAAATCTCTAACGTGCTTTTGCATACTCGGCAAGAAATCATCACAACAACGAGCATCCAAAAAACCACTAAAGAGATCATTATACAAATAATATTTGGTAGGACACTCTATTCTAAGTTTGGTTTTACCCAATTCATTGGGAGTGTCAAGCAACATATACGTATCCCAATCAATATCTGTAAGTGCCTTAAATTGCTCTTTAATTTCTAATAGGTCATATACGCCATAAAAATGAGAGGCAAAATAACAAAGCGAAGGCAAAATAGAGTATACCGAGCATTCTGAACCATTATCACCCCAACAAGTAGTAAAGAAATTCTTTATACAATGCTCTTTCATCATTGGATAAAGCGCATTAAATGTCTTAAAAGTATAATTATTATGCGGTACTATACCAATACACTTCCAAGCGGTATTAACCATCCACACTTCCCTGTTGAATTTATTGTGTTCTTTGAGCATTCTGTCATATTGCTCGGAATCCATGCTTCTGTAATCCCAATATGCTAACGATACGTTTTCCGGCACCTTATCAATAACCTCTTGAGGGATAGGATTTTTTCCGTAGTATATACCGTCATTAACAATTCTAAAGAACATATCCGACCACATCATCGGCTTAAATCCGTATTTTTCAGCAATTTGGCAAACTCTGTTCAAATGTTTAAGAATAATTGTAAATCTATCAACATATCCGTGCGCCTTGAGGTATCTACCAAGTCCAACCATATCCGCTTCATCCATGCCGATATTTATAATATCAGTCTTGAAGCATTTACGCATAGAAGCAAACATGTCATCAATCCATTGATACGTTTTTTCGTTATCACAAAGCAAAATATCGTTAACGTCAAACATATCTCCAAGCTCCCACCACTTCTTAGCTGCATTCATATGAGCTAAGGTCTGTATACAAGGAACGAGCTGAATATCAAATTCCGATGCATACGCATCTAATTCTCTTAATTCATCATCAGTATATCTTCCGCGAAGATAACCAAAGTATGGGCGATTTTCAATTGTATACACATCTTCCATATACAATAAAACCATATTATAGCCCATAAGTGCACTAAGCCTAATAATATTTTTAATAGTGGAAATATTCAAAACACCGTTTCGTGAGGAATCAAGCATAATCCCCATATTTTTAAGTTCACAATTTATATCAACATAAAAATCACCCTTGCCCTGATGCTTTTTAATTTCAAGCAAAGCGCGACCAAGTTGAACGTGGTTACTGTAAACGATAAGATACTTTTCCCCATTGCCCTGTACTGAACAATGATCAGAATCAAGTGTTTTTGTGAGATGTATATTATCAGCAGAGAGATTTATCTGCTCACACAATGTTTTCAATATATCCATTATTATCACCTTTTTATTTTTTGAGGTTATCCTTCCCCACGGCTTGCGCCGAGGGGAAGGAATCTTGTTTAGGAGGTAGCTATGAAAACATAACTACTTAACACCATAAAATCTTATTTTGTTAAACCAAGAGATGTAGCAAGAGCTGCAGCTGCTTCGTTTTCCCAAAGAGCAGCCATATCTGCAAAGTTTGCATTAGTTGTTCCTGTGGGGAAGTTCGCCTTTGTCCAACCCTGGTTATAAGGCATATATGTTGCATCGGCAGCATTTACTGCATAGCAGTTGCTGAATATAGCTGTGTTATTTGTTCCGTGAAGCTTACCGAATGCTGTACCAAGACGAAGTCCGTCAGCAATTGATGTAAGCTCTACAATAGTATTATTAATCTTTGCAGCTGCCTGAATTCTACCTGCGAGAAGACCTGCACCAAAGTTTGTAAGATTGCTTGTTGCAGCCATACCATCCTTTGTAATAGAACCACTTACATATACGTTTTCGATTGTACCGGTCAATGCACCACCAACTATAAGAGCTGTGTTAGCCGAAACTGTACCTGTAACCTTAAGATTCTTGATCGTACCGCTTACATCTGCAAACAAGCCAATATTACCTGTATTCGCTGCAATGTTAGACAATGTATAATTTCTACCGTCAAATTCGCCGGCAAAAATAGTACCAGTCAGACCGGAATTCTTAATTGTTACACCGTTAAGATCGATATCTTGGCCAAGCGCAAGCATACCACTATATGTTTTACCATCAGCAGCTACTGTAAGATGATTCTTCATTTTAAGAACGTCACTTGCTGTATTGATAGTCCAAACAACCTTTGCACCCTCAATAGTATAGATATGTGTTCCTGTTGTAACTACGATAGTAACCACACCCGAAGGCATTGTATCTGTCTTCATAGCTGCCGCGGGAATTGTAAGAGCACCGTTTGCGATGCTACCGCCAACCTCGATACCTGCAACTGTCACAGAGGAAGGAGTACCCGTAAGATCTGCATGAGAAATTACAAAGTCAGTTCCCTCTTTGTTATTAGCATAGTAAAGAACGTCAGAAACTGTAAGAGTTACTTCGGTTTTGGTATGTCCCTGACACTTTTCTGCACACTGCTTTTCTGCGCACTCACTTGCGCAAAGTCCGCAGATTTCACAAGGATTTGCACATTCGTGATGTCCTTCGCACTTCTTTGCACATGTAGTTTCTGCACATTCACTTGCACAAAGTCCACAGATTTCACAAGGATTTGCACAAACGTGAGGTTTGGAGGGCTCTGCAATGCCGAGAGAAACTGCGAGTGCCTTTGCAGAATCGTTCGTTGTCCAAAGCTCGTACATTGAATCGAAGTTTGCATTTGTGCCACCGGTGGTAAAGCTCTTCTTTACCCAACCCTGATTGTAAGGCATAAATGTTGCGTCAGCAGCATTGATTGCATAGCAGTTTGTAAAGGAGTTTTCACTTGCAGAACCGCCGTGAAGCTTACCAAAAGCTGTAGCAAGACGAAGTCCGTCTGTCATAGAAATGATTTCAACGATTACGTTGTTGATCTTGGCACCTGCATTAATTCTACCTGCAAGAAGACCGGCGCCAAAGTTTGTAAGATTGCTTGCAGCAGCCATTCCGTCAGCTGCAATAGTACCGCTTACGTATACGTTTTCGATTGTACCGGTTAATCCACCACCAACAAGAAGACCTGCATATGTAGAAAGAGTACCATTTACAACCTTAACATTCTTAATTGTTCCGCTTACATTGGTAAACAAACCGATATTACCACTGTTTGCAGGAAGAGACATGTTAGAAAGTGTGTAATTTCTACCGTCAAATTCACCTGCGAAGGTGTGGTTATTGGTCAAACCATGATTTTTAATTGTAACACCTGTAAGATCAATATCTGCACCAAGTGCAAGCATACCACTATATATGCTTCCGTTAAGAGTGAGATGTTCTCTCATCTTAAGGATTTCTGTTGCATTATTAAGTACCCAAACGAATGTTACGTCCTTAACGTAGTAGTTAGCATCGTTTTCAAGAACAAGTCTGAGCTCATTTGCACCTGTTGCGATAGGAGCAGAAGCTGCCGCCAAAGCTTCCTTAGTGATGGAAACCACACCATTTTCACAGGTAAGTGTAAGCTCTACCTCTGATCCACTAACACCCATAGCATAAGCCTTAAGTGAGGTAAGAGTTGTGGGAACGCCGGAAATTGTGATAGTTGACTGATTTGCATCATTCAAATAAACTTTTTGAGCAAGGGTTGTTTCATTCTTAGTTTTAATGGCAATTTCCTTAGATACTTCGCCCCAAGTAATAGTGACTTTAGCGCCATCCGCCAATGTGAGAAGCTGGTTTGCAGTTACCCTACCGTTGGAGACTGTAAGCTTATCGCTATTGGATGTAATTACGCACGCATTGTAGTTATTAAGTAATGCCACTGCTTCACCAAGTGACAATTCCTTTTCTGTGGGAAGTCCCTCAAGCTCTGCCTTAAATACATCCGCAGATGACTTGAATGTCATTGTTGCAGTATCCCAAATATCGCTGGGATATGCTACCTTCTTTTCAGAATAATAATCACTTGCAAGCAATTCGCTCATAGATGTATATCTCTGAACTGATTTGCTATACTGTGTTGCTTCATCAATAGCACCGCTACCACCGAAAAGCTTATCGGGAGAAACAACGAATACGTTTTCAAACGCACCCTTATTTGTTGCTGCTTCAAGGATACCGTACTTTCCTTCTGGGAATCCTTCGGGAACGGAGATTGAGCAGTTTGCAACTACAACTACATTCTTAATAACATTTTTATCATTTGCCTGAACAAACAAACCAGCTGTACCGGTTACGTATCCGGTTGAAAGCTCATTAATACCAAAGTAGCAGTTTTCAAGTGTACCCATCATAGCATATGCCAAAACAGGTGCATGGCTTGTCGGAGCATTTACTTTAATATTTGTAAACGCAACGTTTTTAACTGTTGCAGTTGAAGATACGACACCAAAGATACCACCACCGGAGGAAATATTGAATCCATCAATAGTATATCCGCGACCGTCAAATGTACCAACAAGACCAACACCGTCGCCACTATACCATCCACGTCCAACGAATGCTGCTTCGCTTGCATCGATGTTGTTACCGAGAATATAATATCCATCAGCCTTGATATCAGGAATCTTTGTGCTTGACTGGAAGATAGCAAGGAACTCATCCATTGTTGTGATAACCTTGCTTACAAGAAGAACGTTAATTTTATAAGATATCTTTTCGCCCTCGATAACAAGAGTTCTATTACCAAAAAGGGTTACCTTGGAAGCATCAATTACGCCACTCTCAACATTCCAAATATTTGTTTTGGTTTGATCTTCAAGATCGTAAACAGAGAGAATACCGAATTCTTCTCCAAAGAGTTGATCAACATTCAAACCATTTTCGGATGAAAGATCAACTACAATTTCACCTTCAACGGGCTTTGTTACATTTGCTTTATCAACTGTAAATTCAACAGAGTTGGAAAGGATAACTCCCTCCTCTGCGAACTGATACTGGCAATAAATAGTAGCTTTATCGCCTACTTTTGCTGTAGGAGCCAATGTTACTACGCCATTTTCATCTACCAAAAGGATCTCTTCATCAGAGGATTTGAATACGATGTCAGCTGAAATATCGTTACCCTCGTAGATTGCTTCAAGAACAACAACCTTTGAGCTATCTTTATAAACTGTTTCGCCATCGGTTGCTCCCTGGAGATATATTACAGAGGATTCACCGTCTGCAATACCAACATTCATAGAGAAATTAGCCAAAACCTTAACATTAATGGTGAGTGTAAGGCTGCCGTCAATACCTGCGGCGGTTGCTCTGGGAAGATTTGCAGTTACTGTGATCTGTGTTTCGCCAACGCCAACGCCGATAATCTTGCCATCCTCGCTGATGGTTGCGATGCTATCGTTGGCAGAATCGAATGAATATGTAATGTCATAAGCTGCATTATCAAGAATTTCGCTCTTGAATTTTACAGAAGGAATTACCACTCTTTCCTGACGCTTAGCAATATGAACCTCTGCTTCAGTTACCATAAGCTGAGGTCTTACAAGTGCATCAACAGTTACTGTACAAGAAGTGCTAAACTCTCCAACGCTTGCTGTGATCACAGCAGTTCCTTTAGCCATAGCATCAAGCTTGCCGTCATTAACTGCGACGATTTCGGGATGATCGGAAACCCAAGAAATTTCTTGGTCATTAACAAGTTCACCGTTATTATCTTTTACGGTAACTGTCAATTCTGCTTTGTCAAACACATCGAGTTCAAGCTCTGTATCTGACAATTCAAGTGTGTAAGTTGTTTTTGGGGGAGTAGTAGGTGTAGGATCAGGCGTACCGGTAAACCAATCACAACCTGCGAACAAGCTACTAATCATTACAAGCACCAACAATAATAGGATACTTCTTTTCATAGTTTTTCTCCTTTTTAAATTTTATCTTATGCGGCAACTACCGCTAAGTTCAAAGTAATAATGAGTCCGTAAGCGTCCTCGCCGCCAACGCGTTCCAGTCCGCCAAGACCTCTCCAATAGGCATAAACAGTTACGGTTACATTGCCTGTTTTGTGAGCAGTGATAACACCGTTTTCATCAACAGTTGCGATGCTTTCGTCCGATACCTCGTAAAAATACAAGGTATCTTCATCGTTTGTTGTAACACCGTTAAATGTAACACTGGGCTGCAATGTGAAGCTCTGTCCTTGAGCTACACTAAGAGAATCACCGTTAACGTTAAGCTTAAGCTGAGGTATTATTCCCTCATACGTTGCATTTACCTGGCAAGTAGCCTTTGTTCCGTCCTCAAGACTTGCGGTGATCGTTGCACTTCCCGCACCTTTTGCAAAAACAACACCGTCTTCGACCACAATGGAAGGATTGGAGCTCTTCCAAGTAACTACCTGATCAACTGCATTACCATCAGCATCTGTAACTGTAGCAACAACAGTCTTTTTCTCATACATCACCATAGAAAGTGATTCTTGATCCAAAGTAACGCTGTATTTGTTGTCGCTATTTTCGGTGGTGGGTTCAGTCTGCTTGGGCGGAAAAAGACCGCAGGAGCAGAGTCCAAGCACCATAGCCATTAAAATAAATAATGTTATAATTCTTTTCATAATTTCTCCTAAATGTTATTCAATAATTCCCCAGCTCTTCATCAAGTCAGTAACTGTTCCTCTCATTTCACTCTCACGTCCAATGTTTGCAATCATCTGGTCGTGATAGAATTGTGATTTTGCGAGTTCAACGTCTGCATCCGTCATCATCGGCTGATAAAGCTTCAGAAGAAGATAGTTATATGCAATACGCTCTGTGGAAATATTTTTAACGTAAACATTGTAAAGTGCAACATTTTCGTCCTTAACAGACTCAACCTCTTCAAGTGCCTTGGTCATCTGAGCCGTCCAATCAACGAGGAGTTGTCTCTCCCAAAGCTTCTTATCAAGTGCATTATAGAAAATGGAACGGGGACCGCAGTATCCAAGCACGTCGCTCTGATAGTTTGCAAATGCCTTCCATTCAAAGAACACCTTCTTCATGGTCTCAGCGGCAGGTCCAAAATAATTTTTCATAAATTTGTCGATAAGAGCATTTATGTCCTGATCTACGTTCCAAGTGAGTTTAGAATAGAGATAAATCTTAAGCCAAGACCAACCTGTAGCGGAGCCCGTCTGATTTGACTGACCCTGATCGTAGATAAAGTCTACGTTGTTTTCTATAGCGAACTTGTATGTCGCCTGAGTTGTATCAAATGTGTTATAGGGCGTTAAGAAATATGAGAAGTTCGTGGAATACATCCAGAAATAGTTCGTATCACTTATAGATGCCCAGGCCTTAAGGTTCTCTGCGTAAGGAGCATTCGCTGATGTTTCATCATAGAAATCCTTAGTGTAGTCACCGTTGGTTTCAGCAAAATAAGGGATGATATGCTCGTTAAGAACTACCTTGTCATCGACAGGCACGTAAGTTCCGAGCGATTCATCATATTTTGCAGGAGCCGCATTCGTTGCGTGATAAGCAAAGAACACAATCTTGAAATCTCTTGCGTGGGGTTTGCCTTCTTCACTATTGAAATAATCTTCAACAAGCTCGGAAACACCATTCAAGAAAACAACGATGGAAGCTGCTTGAGATCCATTGTAATATGCCTTCATCTCATTACAAGAATCACATTCGCAAAGACTCTGAGTATCCTCGTGAGTCATTGTAATAAGGAATTTTGTAGGATTATTAATATAGTGCTCAATAATAACGTCAGCAACTATTCTTTGCATCTTTGCCACCTCTTCAGGCTTACCGTGAGCAGTATAGCAAAGATTCTTTTTATCTGTTGAGAACCAATCAGTATTATCCCCATAAATCGACTTAGGAATATATGCACTGGAATTATGAACCGTCTTTCCTCCAACGGGAATTACCATATCACCGAAATTAGTGAATCTCATTCTCTGTGCAGTTGTCTTATCAGACATAAGGAACTGATAGTTTGTTGCACGGATACCAATATCGGGAACGTCTGTTACATCATAATTCATAAGAGGAACTTCTTTAACACCCTTATCGAGATAATAGCAGTCAACCCCGAAATAATCGAAATTGAAAAGCTGCGTAAGTAATTCATATGTAGCAAACTGTGCAGCCTCGTTGGTATATCCATAAAGGAAGATGCTATTTCCTACAGTTTTGATATTGAAGCCTTGATTTCCAAGAACTTGATAATCAGGTGTAAGTTCTGCTGCGTCAAGTATTACATTTTGACCAATAACTATATACTTGCTATTATCGTCAAAAGTTACATCCTCTGCATAAAGCAAAGGAAGGAAAACTCCTGTTGCTTCAACAAACATATTGGTAAAATCCTTGGCCGCAGTGTTTATTCTTTCATTGGCTGATTTTGAAATAACCAAGGAATATTCTGTAACACCGTTTTGAAGAATAAAAACACCTGTGTCGGTAATATTGTATTCGTGTACTGTTCCATCAACGTGGAAATCCGAAATGTTATCAATTTCAAGACCGTTTCCAACTTTATTTGGTGATTTTGTACCATCATTGTTATTCTCTCCTCCAGTACAGGACACCAAGAAGATGTTAGAAAGCAAAATTATCGTCAATATGAGGGATAATAAATTATTAATTCTGAATTTAGTATTTTTCATTCATTTATCCTCCTTATTTAACAATTATTTCATAAGATTCAAGAGTAAGGTTTCCACTCGAATCGATTACTAAGTAATTAACTGTGTAAGTACCTGCAGTTTTTGCAGTAAAGTAGTTAGTACGCTCACCAGTCTTATCAAGCATTGCAAAGCTCTGTCCCTGAGGAGTTACAATCGAAACATAAACCACGAAGTTCTCTGCGTTCTTGTCGTTATTATCAACGATTTCAATATCAGCAACGTATATTGCTTCCCCTACCTTACCTTCAGTTGAATGATCCTTGAGGATTATCTCAGGAGGAGTCATATCGGAAGAAGTAATAACGTAAGTGAATGGGAGCTTATTACCTGATATATCAGTTACTGTGTAATTTACACTGTAGCTTCCGTACTGATCAAGATTGATAGTGTAGTCTGTGTAATACTTCGCGTTTTTTTCGTTGAGAATCGTACCATCAAGAGCAGTTACATAGCTTCCATCAGGTGCGGTAACAGACATCTTAATTGTAACACTGGGATCCAAAACGTCACTAATATATACACTTGGAATAGTGAATTGACTACCAAACGGACGCGCGCCTGATTGTCCAACCGCAGAAATCTTGGGCTTGATATTATCAACGTAAATTCCGGAAATAGGCTGTCCGGAAAGGTTGAATATATCTATTCCTGCTTGTTTGTAATTCGTAATATTTTCAAGTTCAACTGTCAAATATGCCATAGATTCATTAAAACCGTTAAACTCTTTTCCCGAAAGATCATTGGTAACCTTTACGCTGAGCACCGATGAACCCGTTGGCATTACTGTGCATCCATTGTCACTCAAAGCAAGATTTAACGGTGACTCAGAATCATCAAAGCTCACATTCTCAAGAACACTTTCAACACCGTCATTAACACTAAAGAATACCTGTCCGGATTCATATCTATACGTAAATTTTAACTGAACTGTTGGATCAGCATAATCGGTAAGGATAATATTGATTGTATCCATACCAAATCCGGTAGCAGCAAGCTTCAATGAGAAGTCAAATGTCTGAAGTCTATTTATAAAGCTTGTATATACCTTTTCGCCAAAATCTGCATTAACAGCAAATCTGATATATTTTCCTTCAGGTGTTGATGTAAGTCCATTTTTAACAAAGTATTTGTCAATGGTATATGTACCGTTGTATCCAACGTCAATAACAGGTATTACCTTGGAAACGTATTCGGTCTTTTTGCCGTTCACTTCCAAGCGATAAATAATTTGCACGCTTTCATTAGCATATGAGATAAAGCGATATCCACTGGACATCTCACTCTTGCCATCCTCAATAATATAAATTTCAGGAAGGGTCTCTACAGGTTCACCTGTAGCATAAATCTTAGCAAGAATCTCCGGAAGTTGATATTCGCATCCCTTAATAAAGTATTCAGGAAGGACCGGATCCTCAAAGAATACAGGCACATCATTATCAATTGCCGTCAATGTTGTAGACACAGTGATTGAAGTAATGTAATCATCAACATAATAGGTAACTTCATATTTACCTGCATATTCTGGGAAAAATGTTGGGTTGTCAGAAGATATCGTGTATACTTTACCATTTGTCTGATGAACGGCCTCTGCTTTCCACTCGGCTGATCCTGTGATATTAGTAATCGTAGGAGCAGGAAGTGTGTAATCGGTTCCTATAGTAGCATTAGACAATGTAGGTGCCGTAGCACTCAATGAAGGTGTTCCCTTTGGCAAAGCATATACTTCTATTTCCAATTTTCCCATATTACCGTATTTATCTACGGCATAATAAACAATGGTATATTTTCCTTCTACAAAAGGTGTAAACATTCCATTGACAAGATCAACTCTGACTTGATTGCCTGTTCCGTATGCATAGTAAACTTCAGTATAAGTAACAGGAGAAGCGGTATAATCATCGCTTACTTTTACAGGAAACAACTTATATTTAATTCCCGCAATAGCATTGGGATAACCATTAGCAAAAGATTCAGCATTTTGCAAAGAAACAGTTGGAGCAACAGTATCAACAAATATATTCTTTTTCAGCTTTTCAGCACTTTCAACATTTTCACTGTTAATTGCGTTGTTTCCAAGCTTGGTAATAGCAAGATTCAATGCGGATGCATTGTAGTTTGTCGCAGAAATGCTCAAGAAACATTCGCCTGTAGTAAATCCACTCCACGTACCATCCTTATATATATCCTCGCTTGAGAGAATAGTAACAAGCTGTCCGTTAGCATATATTGCTTGATTAGTCGTATCCATAGACAAAGCAAGCGTCTGTGTGCCAACTCCTTCGGGGGTATTATTGGGGTTTTCGAGAGAAACGTAATTAGGATTTCCGGGAAGTGCAAAAGAAACGTTTGCTCCCCAAACATTAGCGTTATGAAGCTGATAATTCACGCCGTCAATTACGAGAGTTCCCTTGTTCGTCTCAAGCCCCGTGGGGTTTTGGAACGCTGCATTACCCGTTATATAGGAATTCTTTTCAGCCCAAGCAGCACCTGCCTGCCCTGCTGTTCCCTTTTTGATTGCAATAGTTACAAAATTTGATGGATCATGCACGTCGGTTAATACAATTTCAATCTTATTTGCATCAGGAGTTCCTATAACCTCAGGAGTTACGAAAAATTCAAGGAAGGATTCTCCGTTTAATTCGTTAAGATTGATTATCTCTGAATATGTAAATTTATCTGTACTTGCAATGGAAGCAAGTATTGCCTCGCGATCAATAACATAATCGCCATAGGCGGGATTGCCGTATGAAAGTTGTGAAAGTGTGGTCTGCATACCATAAAGCTTCGAGCATGCCAAAAACTCAACACTCTCCTGATAAACTGCTCCCTTGGAGTTTACAGCCTTGTAGACGAGTTTATGAAGTCCTTCCTGTTTGATTATAAAGGATTCTTCTACTCTGAGTAAAGCTCCCGAAGGTTGTTCGATCAAGGTGATAGCTTTTACATTCTCACCGTCAACATTTACGGTCTTACTTGGAATATTAACAGTATCTCCAACCATATACATTTCTTTTATTGTCGCTTCTGCTTCCGCGTATGCAGGAATAGCTGCCACCAACAGCATAACCGCTACTATAAAAGAAACTATAACAGTCACAAATCTGTACATATTTCTCTTTTCCTTCATAATATCCTCCTGTTTTTATTCTTTTATACCGCCCATCGTCAAATTGCCCATAAGTTTATCCTTAAATGCAATAAACAACGACAGAACAGGAATTAACAATATGATACATGCCGCCATCTTTCGCGGTACCCAACTCAACTCACCAACCGTAGAGTTTCCAAGATTGAAAAGACCTACTGCGAGAGTCGGATATCCCGGCAAATAAAGCAATGGCGATTGGTAGTCATTCCACAATTCAATGAATTTAATAACAAGCACCGTAAAGAAGGTGTTTCTTACCAAAGGAAATACTACCTTAAAGAATACGTGCGCCTCGCTTGCGCCATCAATATAAGCAGCTTCCATATAGGTTGACGGAAAACTCTTAAACGCAGCGTAATATACGAGGAAATACATTCCGAGAAAATGGAATTTCTGTATCCAGTTTCCCCAAATGGTATTATAAATACCAAGCTCCTTGAGGATTTGCATCTCAGATGGAGCTGAACCAACGATGGGAAGCACCATAGCCACAATAACTATTCCATAAAGAACTGTGTTGAATTTGTAATCAAATTTTGCAGTCACGTAAGCGACTATACACGGAACGAAAGCGGAAATGATAGATCCAACTCCTGCATAAAGCATAGTATTTGTAAGCATTCCCCAAAAGTCAACGTACTTCTGCTGACCGTTGGAGATTACTATTGATTGAAATTTAGAGAACACTATAGAAAAGTTTTCAAATGCCCAACCAAATTTTTCACTTGGAAATCCCAGAACGTTGGTTCTGAAATCTATTTGAAATTTTAATGAAGTAATGACCGCCCATAGAAGCAACAAGAACATAGCGATCGTATAAGTCAATAATATTGCGAATAAAGCAACGTACAGAGGGTTGGTCTTATTCACTTTTTTCTTTAAAGTTAATTTAGACATAATTTCCTCCTTACGCTGTTGGATCAAGCTTATTAAGCAAGCGTCTTACCAAGAATGTTATCGGAACCACGATAAGAGTAAACAAAAGTCCAAGCGCTGCAAGATAGGGATATTCACTTATAGCAGCACCCTTAATACCTCTGTAAAGATAGTATCCCAACGTCCAGATAGCTGGATCAGCATCTCTTCCAAAAAATCCGAAAAGTGACATCTGATTTGTGAAAACGCCAGCAACGCCAACTATGATAAATGTCGAAATGGTCGGGAAAATGATTGGGAGGTCTATAGAAAAGAATTCTCGTATAGGACTGACTCCATCGAGCATTGCAGCCTCGCTAACACTATCATCTATTGCACTCATAGCATTTGAAAACATCATCATTTGTGTTCCAAATCCACAGAAAACGCAGAAGAAAATTATTGCGCCTTTAGCTGTTTCGGGATTTACAAGCAAACCCCATACCTTTTCTCCCGTAAGTGCTTCAACTATAGCGGGATACGCATTTTCTGTAAAATATTTGAAAATTAATACTAAGGTAATATTAGAAATAATATGCGGTAAGTATGCAACAACTCTGAATCCGCTCGCAAATCTTCTCTTCTTATATACATAATAGGAAAAGAAGAGTGCCATAACCATAGTAGCTATAGTTACGAGATAATATTGCAATGAATTTATCAAAGCTACGTGCAATACTCCGTCTTTTTCAAATTCTGAGAATATTCTCTTGAAATTCACAAGACCATCAAAATAGAACTTACCTGTAATCGCATCGTAGCTTTGAAAAGCCATCAATATCGAATTGAAGTTTACTCCGATATAGAATATCATATACTGCAGCAGCGGCAAACCCACTACTGCAATATAGAACAATAACCTATCTTTTTTAATTTTCCGTTTAAACTTTTTACCTTTGACAATTTTAGTCATTTTTATTTACCTTGATAAAATCTGCCGTAAGCAGCTTCCCAGTCTGACTGAGACATTTCCATACCTTCAAAATAAGTAATGGCACTCTTCTGACCGCCTCTGAATGCTGCAATCGGGAAGATATATTTGCTACTATTCCAATAGCTGTCATAAAGTGTGAACTTTGTTTCATTATTCATAAAGAGAACACTTGAAGAAAGAGGTGTGATAACATCGGACTCTTTACGAAGCTCAATAAGCTGTTTATAGAAACCGCTAAGACCCTTAATGGTATCTGCCGCGATATCATAATTCATACCCTTAAGCATACCTGTGTGCTTTGTGAAATCATTAAGCATTTCATCTGTGTAGATAAACTTAACGAAAAGCTTAGCAAGTTCAAGTCTTGCTCCACTTGCGTTTGCGTTGATACCGCAATAGGAGTTAATATAATCATTGAGAACCTGTGTAACACCGTTGCTCTCGTTAACTGTACCGTTATATACACCGGGGAGAGGCATCCAACCAAAGTTACGGTTCTTAGCTGCATCGCCATAAGCAGAAACAGAAAGATCAAAACTATCTTTGGCTTCCTTTTCCCAGAATGTGCCTTCTATAAGCATAGCAATTGGCTTGTTTTCAAGATCACTGAATATATAAGTTTCCTGTGCTTCTCTATTGGACATTGTAAGCTTAGCCATACTGTCTGTGTAATAGTAATCGGATGTGTTAAAGATCTTGAAAAGGAATTCAAGGGCTCTATATTTAGCTTCTGTCTGACGAAGCAAATATCCGTTTGCTTCGGTGATAGTAACCTCTTTTGTAACAGGCTGTCCGTTGCTGAACCCTGTAACAACAGTTGTAGTGTTGTCGCTTGAACCAACACCGAAATTATAGTTGAGTTTAGTTTCCTCAGCACCTGCCCAAGTATCAGCAAGAGCGTAGAGCAAAAATTCGCTATAAGCATTCTGTTCACCGGACCATACAAAAGGAGTAATTCCCTTTGATACCATCTCATCGCAGAGCTTGAAAAATTCTTCATAGGTTGCAGGAAGACCGTCGTCCAAAGTATTCATCTTGCCATCAGGACCTGCAGATTTTGTTGCATTAGCATTAAGAATGAAATCGCTGTATGTTCTGTCAGAAGCGAAATAAAGATTATTTTTATCGAAAAGATCTATGTCGTAAATAAGACCTCTGAATGCTTCGTAGTGAGGGAGCGCATATATTTTTCCATCACGTGCAGTCAAAGCATCGAGTTTGTCTGCAGAAAGCTTGGAATAAATAGTCTTTCCATCTTCGCCCATCTCGTTAACGAGATCGGTAATATCAAGGAAGTTGCCGTTAGCAGACCACTGATTGTAACGAAGATTTTCATTGAAAATTACATCGTATGTAGAATTTTTGAAAGAATCTATCATTGTAACAGCTGTTACCTTTTGCTTATCGGGAATTACCTGAACACCCATTTTGCCTTCTTCAAATGAGGTATTTGCATATTTCGCCTCAAATGCTGCAATGGCTGAATCAAGCCAATCGTTTCCAACACCACCTTCATAACTGAATACATACAACTGAGTCTTATCAGGATCGATCTCAATTACGTCGCCGCCACCGGAACCACCGGGACAAGCACAAAGCGTTAGCATTGTTGCAAAAACAAGCAACATTACAATGATTTTTTTGAATGTTTTCATAAAAATTTCTCCTTTTTATTTGATTTCTATTGTTTTTCTATTTGATTTATATGCTTCCAAAACAAGTTTAACCGCCTTGGATGCTTCTCTAAAATCTATAGGGAACGGCTTGTTGTTTTCAATACAAGAATAATAATCCTTTATCAAATGGTAATGACCGTATCCCCAATAAGCTTTTGTATCAATACTAACACTGTCATCATCTATATTGACAATTTCATTATTGCGATAAATATATTTTGAATTGTATTCATAGGCTGCGACATTAGTTTTCAAACAAGTCAAACCGTTAAAATTTGCAACCGCAGAATTTGTTGCAAATATTTGAGAAACAGCTCCGTTTTTATGCTCAAAAAACAACTCAGCAGTATCCTCGGCTTCTATAAAATCTGCCAATGTGTGAGTTGTCAGACTTGCGCAGACCTTATCAGGTTCACCGCCAATCCAACAAAGCTGATCCAGAGTATGTATTGCCTGGTTGATAAGCAATGCACCGCCCTCGGTATCGAATTTACCTCTCCAATCTCCGGATTTATAATAAGCCTCATCCTTATGCCACGCAAGCATTATAGATGCACCAACAAATCCCTCTCGTTCAACGGCATTTTTTATGTATTGGTTGACTTTAAGATATCTATGTTGAAAACACACACCTAAAGTAGCGTTGCTCTTTTCAACCGCTTCTTTTATCAAATCATACTCATTTTCTTTGATATACAACGGTTTTTCACAAAGACAATTAATATTTCTGCTAAGTATTTCCACAACCATTTCACAGTGAAGATAATGAGGAGTTAAAACGTGAGCAACGTCGGGCTTTTCCTTGTCAAGCATTTCTTTGTAATCTTGATAGATTCTGCAATTAAGCCCGAATTTTTCGCAATGCTTTTTGGCCTTTTGGTAGTCTATATCACATACCGCAGATATTTCCTGACCAAGCTTCAAAAGCACGTCTGTGTGTGTGGAAGAAATTACTCCACACCCTATTAAAACACTTTTCATATCATTTGATAAACTCTCCTTTCACAATTACTTTTGAAACGTTGATGTCTTCATCAAAAAGCACAAGGTTTGCATAATAACCGTTTTGAAGCTTTCCAACGTTTCTAAGATTCAAGAATGACGCAGGGGTTTCCGTCATCATTCTTATGGCTCTTGGGAGCGGTATACCCGCATTTTTCATAGTACGCACTAATCTGTCAGTGGTCGCAATACTTCCTCCAAACGCCTGTCTGTCAAGGAGCTTGGCTACACCGTCCTCAATAACAACGGGCTGAGGCGACTCCTTACTTCCCAAGAATGAGTATTCAACGTCCTGGCACGCAGCGCGCATTGCGTCTGTGATAAGAGCGATATTCTCTGTTTTTTTGAATTTAGTTACAAATTCCAATAGCTGATTGGGGAGATGGCATCCGTCAGCTATGATCTCAACGTTAAGGTCATCAAACAAATAAGCAGTTTCTACGATTCCTGCGTGTCTGAAGCCACCTATTCTTTTGATTGACGAGCAAGCGCTGTAAAGATGTGTTACCAATGAATACCCATTGTCTATTGCCCTTTTAACATCTTCGTAGGTAGCATCGGAATGTCCCATTGACATCACAACACCTTTGTTCGCCATCGCTCTGCCGAATTCTATTGCTCCGTCAAGCTCGGGTGCTGCAGTCCATCTTATAATGCTGCCCTCCGACGCCTCATAGAGCGCCATATATTCCCTCTCACACGGTGCTTTAAGAAGCTCCTGCTTCATAGCTCCCGCCATTGCAGGATTTAGATACGGTCCCTCGAGATGCAATCCCGGCATATGTATCTTAATTCTTTTATCTTTTTTTGCAATATTGAATTGCTCAACCGCAAATTTCGTTTGCTCAAAGTCTGCCGAAATCGTTGTTGGTACGATGGTAGTTGTGCCGTGCATCGAATGACTGTTGCAAGCATCAACGTATCCTTCAGCACCGTCCATAAAGTCAGCGCCTCCACCACCGTGAACGTGAATATCAACAAACCCTGCCGAAAGATACAATCCTTTAGCGTCAACAGTTTCGCCCGAAACCGTTCCGCTTGGAACTATGTCTTTTATTATTTCATCTTCGATGACGATATCCCTCTCTTGAAGGATATCATCACCGCTGATTATCTTTGCATTAGTAATAACTGTTCTTTTCATTTTACACTTTTAATTGCTTTTGAAATGGTATCAAAAAGATTTACTATACACTCCTCTGTTGATTCATAACCGCCCTGTGAGAATGCAGAGCCGAAGGGTCTTAAAAGAAGCTCCTTGTCTATCGCTCCGCCGTTTTTCTTATAGTGGGGCTCGAGTACTATATATCCGTTATAGTCATTTTTCAAAAGACCCGCAAGCTGACCGACGCAGTCAAGCTCTCCATTCCCCCACGCAGCACCCTGGGTTTCACCATCGGTTCTTACGGCATCCTTAAGATGAACGTGCAAAACGTGATTTTTTATATGCTCATATCCATCGGGATAAGCAATTTCTGTTTCACCGTAAAGGTTATTACCGGGATCCCAAAGTGCACCGATATTATCACGGTCTACTTTTTTTAGTAAATGAGCAAGCTTTTCTCCGCTTGATGCATTAACGCTTGGCTCATTTTCAATAGCCATATACATTCCGTTTTTACGCAATATATCCGAATATTCTCTGAGTTTAGCAACAAGGGCATCTTCGGAATAATCCGCATCCTTGAAATGTGTAAAAGCTCTTATCATCTTGCAGTTAAGCTTATTGGCAATTTCAACAGCGGAACGGAACTGTCCACCATCCTCTTCTCCCTGCTTGCACTTCAAAATTCCCGAACAGATGCAAGAGATTTTAAGAGAATATTTTAATACTATCGAATTGATCTTATCTATCTGTTCGTTCGTAAGCTTTTCGGGAGCAGTTTCCCATACGCTTCTTATTTCAACCGCTTGCAATCCGTAATGTGATGCCAACCTACAAGCGATCTCAAAATCCTGACTGATTTCATCAGTAATTACAGAGGTTTGAAATATTGCCTTTGCTCCGCTGTCTGCATCAACGTACATAGTAGCATCATCGTGCAATCGCATTATGGTTGCAGGTACTGCCTCGTCTATCGGAGCATACATTGTTTTAACCACCGCATTTGCCTTCGTGCTTGCAGGAACTGAGCAAACAAGCTTTTTCGCCGCGCACAATGCAGGCACTGTAAGTGTTACTGCGTGAGTGGGAACGTCGTCAATTTGAGCGAAACAACCATCGTTGACCTGCTGCTGACGGCACGTTTCATCAAGAGAAACCACCTTAACAAGTGCTTCGTCGTTGAAATCTGCAACGTGAGGGTCGTTAAATGCGATGTGCGCGTTTTCTCCGATTCCCATAAACACAATGTCCACAGGATACTTTTTTAATAGCTCGGAATACTCCTTGCAAATCGTTTCGGAGTCCTTAAACTCGCTAAGATAGTGAACTTCCTTAAACGGCAATTTTGAAAAGATTGCGTTGTTAAGAAAATTACCGAAACACTGAGGCGCGCTGCTGTCAAGTCCAACATATTCGTCCATATGGAATGCTCTTACACGAGTCCAATCTATTCCGGGATATTCAATTAAATATTTTAACGTTTCATTCTGGCTTGGTGCCGCCGCAAAAATTATGTTTACGTAATCTTTATTTTTTAATAGCTCGACTATAAACTCACCGCCGTCTTGAGCAGCAGCTCTGCCCATATCATCGCGAGTTGCATAAAAGTGAGTTTTTAAGTTGCCAACCACTATTTTTTTGACCATATTGTTCATTAAAACCACCTTCACTTTCCTTTACGAATTGAATTGTGATACAAGAATACAACTATTCAACCTTATATTATCATTTTTCCCCATTAATATAAATAAAAAAAATAACTGACAATATTAAAAATATACATATGATTAAAATTATTAAGTATTTTTTTGTGCATATTTAACAAATTTTCTTTAATTAAATGTACACTATTAACTAAGCACAAATTTGCATATATGTGTGAATTTGCAAAAGTATATCGTTTTGTTGCCTACCTAATTATTATTTATTTGACTAAATAAATTTTTGCAAGGATTATATTAATTACTCGTTTCAACCGTTAATATCAAATATATGGTTCTCGCATAATAACGCATTAAGAATAAAGCAAGTCCCTCTTCCAGGTCAATCCCAAAGCAACCTGCATAGCGAATAAAATTTATTTGTTAACAAGTTGTTAATAATGTTGTTTTCAGCAACATTTTTTAAATTCATATGATATAATATAATCGTAACAGAAATGGACTCGGTCCATTTTGTCCCCTCACATTAGAGGGAGAAATGCCCACATTAGGGCGCAAAGAAGAAATGCGAGGGCGCGCAAGCGCACCCCGCCGGCTTTCTTGCGTTTTAGTGTGGGCTTTTTGCGTGGCTATCTTTCATACTAATAAGGCAAGAAATATTAAAATCATTCAAATGGAGGTATTAGTATGAATGGAAAGTTGAAAGCAGTTATCTATGCTCGTTTCTCTTGTAGCAAACAGAGAGAAGAAAGTATCGAAGGTCAGATCCGTGTGTGTACGGAGTACGCAAAGTATCATGATATAGAAATTGTCGGAACCTATATTGACAGGGCTGTATCAGGAAGAACAGATACCCGTCCCGAATTTGCCCGAATGATGAGGGACAGCACTTACAAGAGATTTAACCTTATTCTTGTTTGGAAGTTTGACAGATTTGCCCGCAATCATTATGACTCGGCTCATCACAAATGGATGCTCAAAAACAGCAACGTAAAGGTTATATCCGCAACAGAGTATATCTTGCCCGGTCCGCAGGGTATTATGTTGGAATCACTGCATGACGCTTTAGCTGAAGTGTATTCTGCCACTCTTTCTGAAAACGTAAGGCGCGGAATGTCGGAAAATGCTCTGAAGGGGCTTTGGAACGGAGGATCGGTTCCTCTTGGTTACAGAGTAAATTCTGACCGAAAGCTTGAAATAGATCCCGAGTCTGCCCTTGTTGTGAAAGAGATATATAAGCTGTATTCTGACGGAAGTACAATAATGGATATATTCAACTATCTCAACAAAATGCACATAACTCGTCCTAACGGTAAGGCACTAAGCTATAATGCAATCCGAAAGGTCTTAACCAACCGTATATATATCGGGGAGTACAATCATTCGGGAATAAAGATCGAAAACGCTATTGAACCCGTCGTTTCAGTTGAGATATTCGATGTTATTCAATCAAAATTGGCAAGGAATGCACGCGCCCCTGCCAGACACACCGCCAAAGAAGAGTATCTTCTCACAACAAAGCTTTTTTGCGGCAAATGCGGAGCAATGATGGTGGCTCAATCAGGCACAAGCAAAACAGGACGAATACACAAGTATTACGCTTGCACTCGTCAGAAGAAGCACCTATGCGATAAACGTATGCTACATAAGGATCAGATTGAAAACTTTGTAGTTCGCAAAACAATGGAAATGTTAACCCAACCGAAGATGATAGACAAGCTCTCTAAGATGCTTTTTGATCTTCAAAACGAAGAAAGTTCACTTCTTGCTTCATTGGAAAGACAATACAAAGAGAAAGAAAAAGAGATAAACAACCTGCTTAATGCAGTTCAAAAAGGTCTTGCTACTGATATACTATTAACTCGCTTGGATGAGCTTGCTAAGGAACGTGATGCCGTTGCGGAATCCATTACTAAAGAGGAGATAAAAACACCAATCTTCACGCAGCAACAGTTTAAGGATGCGCTGAACCATTTTAAGAATATGGACATTAGCACCGACGAGGGCAAAAGAAAGATCATAGACGTATTTGTGAATGCTATATACGCCTATGATGACCACATCAAAATCATATACAACACCAACGGCCAAGAAGAAAGCGTTTTGCTTGATGAAATAAACAGTTCTACCTTGTTTTCATCCAGTTCACCAAAACAAAAAAGAGGAGTGCAAAAGCACTCCTTTTTTTGTTTTGCCGATGCGTACGCATCAGAGAATCAATCACTGCAACACTCGTGTTGCAGGATTGGGTTCGCAAATTCGACGAAAGAACGTTCCGTGCTAGCACAGGAACTTCTCGGCGAATTTAGTTCACGAGTAACACGAGTGAACCTTCCCGTACATCTATGTCACCACAAAAGTGGTGCTTTTTTCATTTTGTCGACACATATGTGTTGAATCAAGCTATCTTTTTGCGAAGCAAAAAATTATGGGCAAGAATGCCTTAAGCATTCTTGGTTCTATTTCTCGCAATGCGAGAAATAGTATCTCGATTTCCGTACGGATTTTTTTATTCGGGATTGGGTTCGCAAATTCGACGAAAGAACGTTCCGTGCTAGCACAGGAACTTCTCGGCGAATTTAGTTCACGAGTAACACGAGTGAACCTTCCCGTACATCTATGTCACCACAAAAGTGGTGCTTTTTCATTTTGTCGACACATATGTGTTGAATCAAGCTATCTTTTTGCGAAGCAAAAAATTATGGGGAGCTTTCGCTCCCCCCTTTTTTTATTATCTACCGCAGCAGCAGGTGATAACAAGAAGCGCGATAAGAATAAGCCAAATATAGTCGTTGTCAAAAAGATTGCAAAGGCAGTTGTTCATAAATGCTCCGTTTCTGTTGCATGTGCAACTAATGTGATATGAGTGGGTTTTTCCCCACTTGATATCATTCTATGAAATAAAGCAAAATGTGTTAAATAAATTGGTGGTGTCAGTTGGTATAAAAATTTAAATGGATGCATAAGGAATATAATCCCCCCAAAAAAACAAAAAGGACTGATTTTTCAGTCCTTTTTTGCTCTTGCAACGATATACCAGCGCTCGTCCGTATCGTTTATAGGCGTGAAATTAAAATCGGAATACATACCGATAAGCTCAAATCCATTGCTTTTAAGTGCATTTTCAATCTCTTCTCTTGAATAGCACCTCTCCACCTGAATTTCATCGCGTCGAGAATAGCCCTTGCTTCCCTCTTCCTTTTCAAACACAGTTAAGGAAAAGTCGCAAAGTTGACTTTCTTCGTCATAATAGTTTTGCCAAACGCAAAACGCATTGTTGCCACAATCCTCTTCCTCATAAACGTAGGTGTTTAAACCGTAAACGTTTTTGAATTTGTGTGGTGTGTTAATATCAAATAAGAATAATCCGTCAGGATCAAGATAGTTGTGCACCAAAGAAAAGCACTTGTCAAGCTCTCCCTCTCCAACAAGGTAGTTCACACTGTCAAGACAGCAGGTGATTGCACCGACCGTGCCGTAAAGCTCAAATTCACGCATATCCTGAAGCAAAAACAACACAGAATGGGGCAAATCAAGGTCATATTTACGGTCAAATGCTACGTTAAGCATATCCTCTGAGCCGTCAACACCAATCATGTCATATCCACGCTTTGCAAGCTCAAAGGTCATGCTACCCGTGCCGCAAGCAAGATCGAGAACAAGCTCGGGGCGCTCTTTTAAGTACTTATCAAAGCACTCTTCAAAAAAATCAGCCCACGCGCTGTAATCTATATGCGCATTTATATTGTCGTAAATAGTCGATATTGCACCGTAATTATCAAATTTTTTACTCATTTTCAGCTCCAAATTGCTCCAAAAGCTGTTTTTCAAGCTCGGCAGCAGTATTATAACCCATCTTCTTTTGACGATGGTTCATAGCGGCAATTTCAAGAATAATCGGCAAGCTACGTCCGGGACGAACAGGTACTGTAATCGAAGGAACGTCTATACCAAGAATGTTATAGGTTTGATCGTCAAGCCCAAATCTATCGTACATCTTACCCTCAATCCAAGGCTCAAGGTGAATAACAAGGTCGATTTTTTCGGTATCCTTTACGGCTCCCATACCGTAAAGACGGCGCACGTCGATAATACCAATTCCACGAAGCTCAACGTAGTGCTTTATAAGGGATGGTGCGCTACCAACAAGAGTTTTTGCCGAAACGCGCTTGATTTCAACCGCGTCGTCAGCAATAAGACGGTGACCACGTTCAACAAGAGCAATAGCAGTTTCACTCTTACCGATTCCACTTTCGCCAAGAATCAACACACCTTCACCAAACACCTCAACCAAAACACCGTGCTGGGTAACTCTGTTGGCAAGGCTTGTGTTAAGGAAGGCAATAAGAGAAGCCATTGTGGGACTTGTCTTTTCTTTAGTTCTTAAAATTGGAACACCGTGCTTTTGAGCAGGCAAAAGTATTTCTTCACCAACCTCAAAATTTGTTGTTATTACAACAGCAACGGGCTTTTTGGCAAAAAATGCTTCAAGACGTGCTTCTGCCAAATTCTTGCCGATTTCATACAAATACTGCATTTCGGCACGGCCGATAATTTGCATTCTTGTGGGCTCAAATACCGTAAAGAATCCTGCCAAAGCAAGACCGGGACGCATTACCTCCCTGTTCGTTATTTTTATCTTTTCGGCAGGCACGGGCATATATACTTCTTCAAACTGAAGCTCTTTCATCAATTTGTCAAGTGTAATGGAATAAAGCTGAGTATTCATTTCCTTCTCCTTATTTATTAATCTTATTGGCTACCGTCTCGGCAATAGCTCTTGCACCGTCCGCATTGGGATGCACCTTATCCGAGCAAAACCACTCACTGTGGCCCGAAGTGATATCATAGATATCTATGCACTCATATTCGTTAAGCAATGCAAAGGTTTTAATTCTTGTGACTATTTCTTCAACAACTGCAGGCTGAATGTCAAAGCTGGTCTCCCCCTCGGTCTTACCACCCGAGAAAAATGCTCTTGGAGGAGTGCAAAGAATAATTCTCACGTCGGGATTATTCTCCCTATAGGTATCCAAAAGCGCCTCATATTCAGCTATAAAAGTTTCGGCATCAGTCCAGTTGTCAGGCTTTGAATCGTTTGTGCCAAGCATAAAAATAATAATGTCGGCATCATATTCCAGACTCAATTTATATTGATCACTTTCGACGTAGGGCATATCACCCTCACTTGAAAGTGTTCTTCCGCTATGTCCAAAATTTTCAACGTGATATTCATCACCAAGAATATCTTGAAGCTGGGCAGGGTAATTGTTCTTTTGCCAATTGCTAACTCCGTGACCGTATGTAATACTGTCACCAACACAGGCAACCTTTATTTGCCCATCATTAGGCTCAGTATGATGATGAATACCCAAAAGTCCGTTAGTATATAAAACAACCAGCAAAATCGTTGTCAAAACAAATAGCATACAAACGGCAATTAAAATTACTTTTGTCTTGTTTATATTTATCTTTTTAGTTATATTATTCATTTTGACCTCTTATGATCATTTATTCATATCATTTTATCACATTTTATTGATATGTGTCAATAGATAAATTTTATTTGTAGCTCCAATGCTCACAACTTATCCTTATTTTTAAAAAAACTCTTGACAAAATAAAAAAATATGTTATAATACCATATGATGCGGACGTATGCGTCCGTCTCTCTGTCGTGCAAAAATTTATTCAAGTGCACGAACTTAAAGTCCATAGGGAGGTGTAAAATATGGAAAAGGTAATCAATACTTATGAAAACCTGTTCATCGTTAGTCTTGCAAACGGAGAAGCCGCTGCAAAAGAAACAGTGAACAAATTCACAACATTGATAGCTAACAACGCTGAAATCGTTGAGGTTGCTGAATGGGGCAAACGCCGCCTTGCATATCTCATCAATGACGAAAGCGAAGGTTACTACACTGTTGTAACTTTCAAAACAGCATCCGATTTCCCCGCTGAGCTTGACCGTTTGTTCAACATCGACGAAAACGTTATGAGAGCAATGACAATTAAGCTTGACACAAAGGCAATCGAAAAGAACAACGCTGCTAAAAAGGCTCCTGTTGTTGAAGTTGCTGAGGAAGTAGTAGCTGAAGTTACTGAAACAGTAGCAGACGCTGAATAATTTGTTCGGAGGTAAGAAAAGATGTCAAATCTCAACTTAAACAAAGTGGTACTTTGTGGCCGTCTTACAGCAGATCCGGAACTTAAACAGACTCAAAATGGAATTGCAGTTGTTTCCTTCACAATCGCAGTAAATCGCAGATTTACAAGAGGCGCTGACGGACAGAACAATTCCCAGGCAGATTTCATCAGCTGTGTTGCTTGGAGACAAACCGCTGAATTTATCTCAAGATATTTCAAAAAGGGTTCTTCTCTTTGCGTAACAGGTTCTATTCAAACAAGAACTTGGAACGATAACACTGGTGCAAAGCGTTACGTAACTGAAGTGGTTGTTGATGAAGCTATGTTCGTTGACTCCAGAACAGATAACGCATCTGCAAGCTATGTTCCCGATGCTTACGGTTCTCCTTCTTTCTCTTCAGGTGTAGATGCACCCAATTTTGAAGAGATCAAAACAGACGACGATTTGCCGTTCTGATAACTAACGAAATAATACAGGAGGATTCATAAAATGGAAAGAACAGAAAATGCTTCTCGTCCGGTTCGTTTCAACAACCGTAGAAGAAAAAAGGTTTGTATCTTCTGTGAAGATAAAATCGCTTATATCGACTATAAAGATTCTGCAAAGCTCAGAAAGTTCATCAGCGAACGCGGCAAGATTCTTCCCAGAAGAATTAGCGGCACATGTGCTATGCACCAGAGAAAGCTCACAACAGCGATCAAACGCGCTCGTCAGGTAGCTCTTCTTCCTTACATCGCTGACTAATATAGTTAAAATTTAAAGGACGCACAAAGGTGCGTCCTTTTTTGTTATCCGTTTGCTTCATAAATTGGGATTTGGCGGTGCGAAGCACCGCAACTAAATCCGCCTTCTGCGGAATAAATCCACAAATGGTGGATGAAATCGCTTGCGCGATGAAATCTGCCTTATGGCAGGTTAATAAAAGTCGGATTTGATTTCATCCAAGGCATTAAGCCGAGGATTTCATCCAAACTTGTTTGGATTTCATCGTGGCTTTTGCCACGATTTCATTTCTTCAAATCTCCACGATAAATCAAAATTTGAACCTTTTATATAAATTCAAACAGGGTGCACGTTTATGCACCCTGTTTTTCATACTATTATTTTATTTTATACAGTGTCCACAAGGTGTGTAACCCGATGTGCTTGTAATGTAAATTCTATTTGTAGATGATGGCAAATAGCTGCAAGTTGATATGTGATATACCTTACTTGTTGCATTTGCGATATATGTGACACTTGAGCTTGCATAATTCTTTAAGCAACGTCCACAGGGGGTATATCCGGCAATATTAACAATCCACCAGTAGTTATACATCACGTTTTGCTTGGACGTAGCGGGCAAGTTGCCACAAGTGGGAAGGTGGAATACCTTTGTTTCAGTATTTCCAATAAAAATATCATATGAGGTGGATCCACTCGATGAGCCACCACTCGATGAGCTACCACTTGACGAGCCACCGCTTGATGAGCCACCGCTTGAAAGTCCGTTGCCTGAGCCTGTGGTATCAGTTGTGCCGTTAGGCAAGGTCAACACTGCACCGTTTGTGGAGAACACAACGTTTCCGTTCTTGTCAGTGCGATATACGGAAACACCTGCAGAGGAAAGTCTATTCAAGGTTGCTGAGGTGGGGTGACCGTAAGAGTTACTACCAACGCAAATTACACCATATTCTGCATCAACGGCATTAAGGAATGCAGTTGTGCTTGAATATTTACTTCCGTGGTGTCCAACCTTAAGCACGTCACAGCTAAGGTCATATCCCGATGAAATAAGTGTGGGCTCAACCTTCTCACCAACGTCACCTGTGAAAAGGAATTTGAAGTTTCCATACTCAAGCATAACAACTATTGATGAGTTATTAGTGTCATCTGAAACATTCTCGGAATAAATAACGGTAAGTGACAAATATCCATAAGTATATACAGTGCCCTTGCTAGGCTTTTTAGCAGTTAAGCCTTCGTTTGCTATCGCAGAGGTAAAGTTTTTATAGGCAGCTGTTGATTTGCTTGTATTCTTTGAAATCCAAACCTCTTCAACGACGTAATTGTTAAGAACTGTAGTAAGACCACCACAATGGTCGGCATCGGGGTGAGTGTTAATCATCAACTCAATATCGTCAACGCCCTGACTCTTAAGATAGTTGGATACGGTTGTTCCTTTGCTGGCTTCACCTGCATCAATAAGAATATCGCAATCTCCAACCTTAATAAATATACTGTCACCTTGACCTACGTTGATATAGCTTACATAAAGAGTTTCACTATATCCCGAGGAGCCCGAGGGCGTGAGCTTATCACCTTCGGTTGTACCACAGGTTGTGCAGGTTTTGGGAGCTGATGTTGTTGCATCCTTCCAAGTGTGACCAAGCGCATCAATATAATTGGATACGTAGGTGTAGTCACAAGTAATGCAAATATAGGTTGTATAACCCATATTCAAGCAAGTGGGATTGGTTGTGTTTGCATCATAATCGTGTCCTGACGAGGAAACCTTGTTACCCACGTAGGAATAATCACAATCAGAGCAAGTATAGGTTGTGTAGCCGTCACTACTGCAAGTGGGTGCAGTTACAACTGAAGTGTAGCTATGGCCAAGGGGAGCAACCTTGTTGGCAACGTAGGAATCACCACACAAATTACACGTATAGGTTGTATAACCCTCATTAGTGCAAGTGGGTAAAGTTACAACACTTGTATATCCATGTCCTAAAGAGTCAATATCACCTGAAACGTAAGAATCGTTACAAATGGAGCAAACGTAAGTTGTATATCCGTGATTTTCGCAATCTGGAGTTGTTACAGTTGCCTTGTAATCGTGACCAAGAGCTTCAACTCTGTTGTCAACGTAGGAATCACCACAATCAGAGCAGGTGTGAGTAGTAAAGCCCTCACCTATGCAGGTTGGGTCAGTAACTGTAGCCACATATGTGTGTTCGTGTTGCGGGGGATCAATTTCCTCATTATTTGAATCGTCGGGATTTGGAATATCCGTTGGGGAGTCAGGCATTGTCACGGTTGTATCGTGCAAATGATCTGAGGAAGTATCCGGAACAACGGTAGTACAGCTTGTCATAATCAACAACAAGAGTAAAATTAAAGAAATTATTCTTTTCATGATTTACGCTCCATATTTTTATTTGGCACATACCTAATTTATTTTAACACATCTCGAGTTTTTTTGCAAGTGCTATTTCAATTCTCCTTTGAAATTGGAATATAAATTTGATTTTTAGGTGGCAAGGATTTGGCATTCAAAAGGTTTTCAAAATAAATATCCACGTTGAAAACGTCAATATTCACACCAAGCACGTGTAAAAATCGCGCTTGCGCGTAATTATAGGTTGACAACGGACGATCCAAGGCGTCGTTTGATTGGGCGCAAATTAAAATATCGTCATCACGAAAACCCGAAACAATCAAGGAATGATAAAACTCACCGCGAAAGTTTCCAAGCTGCACAACGTCACCAATTTTCACGTTTTCGCGTGTGACCTCCTCACAAAATGGCCCTTGACGGTCAAAAACGGGAGCAAAATCACCAAGACCACAAGCAAATTCATAAAATTCTTGCACTCCCGTCCACGATGGTGCGCGATTGTTAACGTCGACGTAATACCAACCAAAGATTTCAGTTGGATTCATCACCAAGGAGCCTGCAAGCAAGCATTGTGAAACGAAATTTGTGCAATTCCCTCCCCCACCGGTAAAGTCAAAGAACAAGGGGTTGCGAGAGAGCGCCCATTTGCGAGCATATTCAACGGCGCGCTCTCTATTGTAAGGCATTGAAAGTAACATATTATTATCTCTCCTTCTAAAAAACGTCCTTACATCTTATGCAAAAAGAAGGAGCAACTTGACAAAATGATTAGTACAAGCAAAAAACCAAAAAAAGAAGCATAGATTAATAACACCGTCAACTTAAACTATAGCACACGTTTTATTAATTCTTGGAGGTTTTTATGCTGAGTCTGATTTTAAGTTTCATATTTCACATATATCATCTAATTTTGGGTGTCTCAACACCAAATAAATTTCCTCCCCCTCTATCCCCCGCTGAAGAAAAGAAACATTTTGAGCTTGCTCGCGCAGGAAACGAAGACTCCCGTCAAAAATTGATACTTCACAATCTTCGTTTGGTTTCACACATTGTGCGAAAATACTACTCTAACGCCCCCGACAACGAGGATCTTATCTCAATAGGCGTGATCGGTCTTGTCAAGGCAGTTGACACCTTTAAGCACGATGCAGGCACTCACTTTGCAACGTATGGCGCAAGGTGTATTCAAAATGAAATTTTGATGCATTTCAGAGCCCAAAAGAAGCGCTCGGGTGAGGTCTCCCTTGGCGAAACAATCGACATTGACCGTGACGGCAATCCCTTAACCTATATGGACGTTATTTGCACAAACGAAAATATGGGTGACGATCTTGACAAAAAAGTTCAAATTGAACGCGCACTCCGTCTTGTGAAAAATTCACTTGATGAACGCGAAAAACAAGTAATTACAATGCGATACGGTCTGTTTGGCTTGCAAAAAAGCTACACTCAAAAGGAAATAGCCGAAAAGTTGAAAATTTCGCGCTCATATGTTAGCAGAATTGAAAAAAGTGCTCTTGACAAACTAAGGGTAAAACTATTATAATGTATAAAATAGTTTTTTTAAAAAGGATGGTGACGTATGAAAAAAATAACAGCTTCGCTAATTTCTTTTATTATTATATTAACAATTATATTCACAGGGATTGCGCCAACAACAGCCATGGCTCTTGAGCACGTCGATAGTGAGAGTACCCCATCACACATTGACGTTCCCGTTAGTAATCGCTATCACGTTATAGAAAACGGCTATCGCGGAAAATATGCTCTTCAAGAGGGTGTTTTTGGATATCAAACAGCCGAGCAAGAAAATAAAAATTCAGTTTATTTTTATTCCGATGGATATTTTGAGGACTCCCCCGAAATTTATAACTCGAGTCTTTCAAGCATGTCACTTGCACTCGCCCTTTCGGGCTTCAATACTCAGCGCACCGATTTTGATAAAAATTTGCCAAGTGGATTGTATTCAAACCTTTTCCGTCACGCACGCGTTTTAATGTCCGACATTGGAATTGAAGATAAAAACATTTATGTAAATGATGATTTCACCACAAGACCAACCGAGGAAACCATTGGTATGATTATGGGCGCAAAGG
The DNA here is from genome assembly GCA_045637205.1 of Eubacteriales bacterium. GTDB lineage: Bacteria > Bacillota > Clostridia > Oscillospirales > CAG-272 > RGIG4608. Next base: position 61,376 of record JAZTYY010000005.1, read on the forward strand.
AAATTTTTATAAACGATGAAAAATTCATTCTTGTTCCCATAGCAGTTCGCGGCGGAGACTATGAATCCGAATGGTCAAGCAATTTCACTTTGGGCACATCAGGTGAGGCATTTGGCTTCTCAAGTGCCGCTGACAAGATTGTAAACGACGTTAAAGCATATCTTGATTCAAACACATCGTTTGACTTTGCTTCAGCTTTAAATAACGGAAGAGTGAAATTTTGGGTTGTTGGATATTCACGCGGCGGCGCAGTTGCCAACATCACATCAAAGCGCTTAACTGAGGACTACGGTCAAGCGGGAAACTCAATTTACGGCTATTGCTTTGAAGCGCCTGCAGGTGGCGTTGATTCAGCTGTAATCAAGCAACCTTGGACTTATGAAGGAATCTATTCCAACATTCACAACATAATAAACACAGCCGACCTTGTTCCCCGTATTCCCCCAAAGGAAATGGGATTTAAACGATATGGAATTGACCACTTCGTTCCCGGCACAGACTCCGGTGAAATCACAAGCAATACGTATATAACTCCAACCGGAATAACAGTTACCACCTATGCCGACAACGAGCCCTTAGAGGTTGGAAGTGAGGCTTACAACGAAAGACGAGAAAAAATGGTAGAAAATTTAGCAGAAATAGATGACACCATCGTCTTTAGTGACAGCTTTTCATTAGTAAAGCTTGACTTTTTCAATATTCTTTCAAACGGTGAAATTTTTTCACCCGTTGAAATGGCTACCGACGTCACAACTACCGAATGGCTTGACGCTCTTGCAAGTGATTTGCAAAATTGGGCTGCCAACGGAACTTATAGCTACGGACGTCTTGAGGGCGGCGGATACAACAACGATTTTAGACACTTTTATACTACTCACACAAAATTTGCAGGCAAAAATCACGTTACACTTGAAACTGCTCTAAGATGTATTTTGAAATTGGCATTCACACATTACGAAGACCAAGAATTTTTGAACGCCTTATTGTATCGTTCTATTTCATTGACAATTGAATATGCAAGCATTCTTGATTTGTATCTTAATCTCGTTCAAAAGTGGGACAATTTGCCCACCTTCAGACAACATGAGTATTTAGATAGAATTTGGGAGGTTTTGGATGGGGATATGTACTATGCCGACGGCACTCCCGTAAAGAAAATCTCCGACTTTGTAGACGATGATGAGAAAGAATTGTTAGAGCATTCATTCTATACCCTTTCATCCTTCCTTTTCTTGTTCACGTCAAAGGATCACGACACCACTCCTCAGCTAAGCGGAGTTGACTCAAACGGTTTACATATCGTTACACTTATTCATAACGTTATGACCGTTGCGCAAGGACATTACCCCGAGGTTTGCTTGTCTTGGCTTAGAACGTATGACTCAAACTATTCAATAGACGGTGCTAAATATATTGATACAACCGTTACGTTAAATAATGATGAAAACAACCACGCGCCAAAAATTGAATACAAGATCGATATTCAAAACGAAGGCTCGGTGCTTTCCCTTTCAACAATTATAACGTCAAATGACGGTGTGGATGCAAATTCAAAAAATAACGGTTCATCCATATATTACGCGTTTTTTGATGGAGATGAAGCAGTAACCGATTGGGAGCTTTATCAATCACCAATTGTGCTAGACAGTACAAAAAATTACGGATACAGCTTAATAGCATTTGCTGTGCGCTTTGAAGAAATGGGAACAATGCTTGAATTGTCAAATGAAGAGCTTTATAATAATAGCCCATCGGTCAACCCTCCCGAAAACGAGGAGCAATCACAAATCAGCACAAATGCAAACACGACCCCACTTGTTAATAACAATATCGTTATTATAATCTCAAGTGTACTTTTGGCTGCGATAGTAATTATAATCCTTGTTACAATATTCAAAAAGCGAAAGAAAAAATAAATAAAAAAGGATATGCCGTGTGGCATATCCTTTTTATTTATTCAAGATAGAGCGCGTCCGCGTCCAAAAATGCATGAGTATTAAGTGAATTGTCAGTCGGAATTCTTCTTTCAGCTCCGCAATCGCGACATTTCACCAAAACGTAATTCGAGAAAACCTCAAAGCCGTATTTTTCTTCATCTATTTCACCTTCGTGCTCACATTTGCAAAAGATCTTTCCCTCAGCCTCAAGCTCGGAAAGCACGAAAAGCACGCTTTGTGTAAGCTCGGAGTCAAGTGCCTCGTCCTCATCCTCAGTGTTGGCGTTCTTAAATGATGAAAGATCGGTAATTCCGTGCTCCTCCATCAACTCCATAAGCTTAAGCTCACCGCGGGCAAGATTTGCTTTAACGTGGTCCATATCACCAAGGAAGCAAATATCCATATCGGCATATGGGCAAGGGAGATAAAAGCCCTCACTGTCAAAGAAAACCTTTGAATTCAGCAAAAAGCTGTGTGGCTTGGGACAGAAAAGACAGGGCACGGTAAGACGAATCTTGCCGTCACTTTGCTTTACAACCGTCATTTCACTGCCACCGCAGTCGCATTTGAGCTTTATCATGGGCGCTGAAAGTGTAAACACGTCAAGTGCGCACATAACTCCTGCGCCACAATGTGGGCAACGGTATGCAATTGTAGTTTGTTTATTTTCAAGTACCATATAAAACCTTACCAAAATGGCACGGACAAGCCGTGCCATTTATATTTATTTCTTATTAATTACCAAGAAGAATTTCAGCAAAAATTTCATCGTTGAAGGAGATTCCGTAGTCAGGAAGCTCATCAAACCAGTTGCTCATATCTTCGTTTGTAGCGCCATCCTTAGCTGTTACTCTCCAAGCGATCTTATCAGTTTCGCCATTGTAGAACATGATGTGCCAGCCGTATGTTGTTTCAACAAGACCAACTTCACCAACTGTTTCAGCGTCGAAGAGCCATTCTTCAAATGCTTCAACCATATCACCCTTAGCAACTTCATCATAGAATACGTTGGAGTCGTGTGTTACCTTACCATATTCTTCAAACTTTTCCTTTGTAAGATCAGTTTCACCCTTGATTGTGTTAAAGAGTGCTTCAGCAGCAGCCTTAGCTTCTTCTGATGTCTTGTAAGATACCTTAGGATCAGTTTCCTTAGCTGTATCTACCTTGAAGAGAATGTGACCTACGTTACGAAGCTTGTAGTCATCTCTGTGAGCAGCTTCAGTTACGAAGAATGCACTGTAAGAATATTCACCTGTCTTTTCAAAGTTAGCAATCTTTTCTTCACCCTTTTTGATGTTCTCTTCAATCTTTGCAAGAGAATCTTCAAGAGCCTTCTTGCTGTCCTCAAGAGCCTTCTTAAGATCAGCATCTGTTTCTTCAGCGATATCAGCTACCAATTCAGCAATTGCAGCTTCAGTAACTGTCTTCTGAATCTTGTAGTTTTCAACGTTCATAACCAAAACGTCTTCCATCCACGCAGAGTTAACCAATGCGTTTGTACCCTGTGTTTCAGTTTCTTCATATTCAATACCGTATTCAGCCTTTACACCACCGAAGAGCTTGTTGCCAAGAACGGATGTGAGTGTGTAGGATACGGGCTTTGTTGCGTCAGTAATAACCTTCTTAAGGTTTGTAATAATAGATTTGGGAAGTGCCTTAGCAGCATCAGTCCACTTTGTAGATGAGCCTTCAGCAATTACAACAAGGGATGCGTCTACGTCTGTGTCACCAGCCAATACTGCTTCAATAATTGCGCTCTTAAGTGCATCGTTCTTGAATGCATTAAGTGCGTCTTCAGAGGGCTTGTCAGCTGTTGCAAAGCTCTTTACCGCTGTGTTGTAAGCGCTTTCAAAGTTTGCATCGTACTTTTCTTCAAGAAGGATGCGCTTGAATTCATCAGCTGTTGTGCAAGCAGCAAGCTTTTCGATAATTTCCTTATCTCTTGCGATAGTATTATCGTTTTCCATCTTGTTTTCTACAGCTGTCTTATAAGCTTCCTTATATGCCTTACTTTCAGCGCCGCCTTCGTAATCTTCAACGTTGATCTTTGCAACGTTTGCAGCTGTAAGACCTTCGATTGCTGCCTTATAAGCTACGGAATTAGCACCACCTACGTAATCCTCTGCCTTAGGCCATGTTACTGTCTTTGTGCTGCTGAGTGTGTACATAAGGTATTCAGCGGAAACGAAAGAAGAAATGTTATCTTCGAAGTACTTGTCTTCACGTTCGCTTGTAACTGCATCTCCAATTCTTTCAAGAACTGTCTGATAGTAGCTGGATGCAATGTGTTCGATAACAAGTGCCTTGTGAAGGTCATCCTTATTTACGTTCTTACCGAAGTTGTTCTTGATGTACTGCTCAAATGTCATTGTCATACCATTTGTCTTGTACTGTTCATCGGATGCCTTTTTAGCTGCCTCCTTAAGACTATCAATAGTCTCGTTTGCATAATCGTTAGCTTCGTTTTCAAGCTTAGCAAAATCAATTGCGCCATCAGCCTTAGCCGCTTCACAGTACTTAAGGTAAGCAGTAACTGCTGACTTTGTACCTGCTACGAAATAGTCATAGTATGTCTGAGTCTTAGATGTATCAGTATACTGCTGATCGTAGGGTGTGCTTGTGCTAAAGTTGATGTAACCAAGCAAAATGTAGTAGTAGTTCTGAGAATACCAGTTCTGAATGTAGGACTGTGTGTAGTATTCCATCATTGACGCGTTGATTTCAAAGTTGTTACTTGATGCGCCCTTCTTTGCACGGAAAAATGTGCCGGAATTAATTAAAGTAATACCAATCAAAGCAGCTACGAGAACAAGCGCAGTAACAATGATAATTATGGTACCTTTACTTAATTTTGTTGTCTTTTTTGTGGGTTTAACCTTTGCCATTTTTGTATCTCTCCTTTATAGGCATTAATAGAATTATTATAGCTTTTTTATATTTCTTAATTTTGAACTAATTATGAATAAATTGTGAATTGTGCTCCTATTCGTGCTTTTTATACAAATTTATTTATACGTTCATTATAATAGGAAGAATCATTGGTCTGCGCTTGGTTTTTGAATAGAGATATTTTGACAAATCTTCCTTCAATTTTGTCTTGAGAGCGCTTCTGTCAACCATTCTCGCGTGGTCAAGATAGTTCTCTATCGACTCAGTTGCCGCATCCTTGATTTCGTCCATAAGATCCTCCGCCTCGCGAACGTAAACGAATCCGCGTGAAACGATGTCGGGGCCCGAAATAAGAAGCTTTGCATTAAGATCAACGCCTGCCACAACAACCACAAGACCATCCTGTGAAAGATGACGTCTGTCGCGAAGCACGATGTTACCAACCTCACCAACACTGTTTCCGTTAACAAGCACCTTGCCCGCAGGAACACTGCCCACAAATCTTGCACCCGTTGCCGACAATTCAAGCACCTTGCCAATGTCAGAGATGAAAATATCCCTCTCCTGCATACCCATCTCAAGAGCCAACTCGCGATTGGCATTAAGATGTCGGTATTCCCCGTGAATAGGCATGAAATATCTTGGCTTTAAAAGTGCCTGCATCAGCTTCAATTCCTCACGGCACGCGTGTCCTGAAACGTGGACGCTAACCATTGTATCGTGGAGCACGGTCACGCCGTTTTTTGTAAGCTCGTTAATAATTCTGCTTATCAATTTTTCATTGCCGGGAATGGGGCTTGACGAGAGAATTACAACGTCATTTCTTCCAATAGTAACTTGGTTGTGATCAGAAAACGCCATTCGATAAAGCGCGCTCATCGGCTCACCCTGTGAGCCTGTCGTTACAATTGTGATTTCCTCAGGTCTGAATCTCTTGATTTCCGAAATGTCAATTAAAACGCCCTCAGGAATATCCATATATCCAAGCTCGGTTGCAGCACCGACTACGTTAAGCATGCTTCGTCCCGTAATAGCCACCTTTCTGCCGTGGCGCGCGCTTGTATCAATTACTTGCTGAACTCTGTGAACGTTTGAAGAGAAGGTCGCAATAATAATTCTCTTGTCACTTTGTGTGGAAAATACGTATTCGAGTGATTTTCCAACCTTGCGCTCACTTGGTGTATATCCCTCACGCTCGGCATTTGTGCTTTCGCACATAAGGAGCTCAATTCCTTCTTTTCCAAGCTCACCAAGACGTGTTATGTCCATAACCTCACCATCAATCGGAGTGAGATCGAGCTTAAAGTCACCCGTGTGGAAAAGCTTGCCCTGTGGAGTATCGATGCAAAGCGCACACGCATCTGCAATTGAGTGGTTAACGTGAATAAATTCAACGGCAAAATTTGTTCCGATTTTGATTGTGTCACCCGCGCTTACCACTCTCAAATCAGCATCAAAGGGCAATTTCACCTCAAGAAGCTTGTTTTTGATGATTCCAAGTGTCAAAAGCGTGCCGTAAACGGGAATATTCATCTCGCGAAGAAGATATGGAATGCCACCAATGTGATCCTCGTGCCCATGGGTGAGAAGAATTGCCCTAACCTTGTCCGCGTTATCTCTCAAATAGGTAAAATCAGGGATGACAAGGTCAATTCCGAGCATATCTTCATCGGGAAAACCAAATCCGCAGTCGATAACGATTATATCGTCACCGCACTCAATAGCGGTAATGTTCTTTCCTATCTCATTAAGTCCGCCAAGGGGTATAATTCTAACCTTTGCAGCAAAATCCCTTTGAATAACGGGCGCAAGCTCCCTTTGCTTTGATGCTTTTTTGCCCTGGCTTTGATTTTTAATGAATTTTTTCTCACTTTTTTTGTTGCCCTGTGATTTATTTTTTTCCTTTGGCTTTTCAAGGCTTAAAGCGGCTTCCTCTTGGAGCTTCGCAAGCTTTTCTCTAACCTTTTGCTTGGTTACCTGCTTCTTTTTGCCGCCTTCTTTTTTTCTTTTATGAGTGGGGGCACTAATCTTTTCCCCGTTCTCTTTTTTATTGATATTTTTTTCTTTTTTCTTCAACTAATACACTTCCTTTCTATATGTAAATAGGGGGGATTTGTAAATCTAACTAAAACGCGCAAAAAAGCGCGACCAAAGACCGCGTCATTGCGCGGTTTTTTAAATATTGAAGCACCCCTTGTAATATTGTATCCGCGGACTAAACCGACCACACCGCATAAGCAATATGTAAGCACTTCTTTTTTCACTGCCTTATCGTCATATTTATTATACCCCAAAACAAAAGTATTGTCAATAGAAATGCATTGACAATATTTGTCACGTTTAGACAGTTTTTTCAAAAATTCTTGTTGACAAACCGATATTCTTGGTGTATAATTGGACTCACCCACAAAAAATAAGTATAAAAAAGGAGCATATACCGATGAAATCCACCGGCGTACAAAGACCCGTTGATAAATTGGGTAGAGTTGTTCTCCCTAAGGAAATTCGTACAGCGTTCGACATTAAAACTGAGGACAAGCTCGATATTTCAATTGAGGAAAACAAAATCATACTCGTTAAGTCAGAAAACACATGTATTTTTTGCGATGCCACAGATGAGCTTGTGAACTTTGAAGGCAAAAAGGTGTGCAAGGCTTGTCTTGAAAAGCTTTCAACACTCGCATAAAATTCCGAAGATATATCCATTTGACACTTTAATATTATCATACACAAGCCGAGCATTGCTCGGCTTTTTCTTTTTTGACGAGCATAAAGCCTTATATTTTTTCACACCCTGTGCAAACTAACAAAAAAGGAGTGAAAAATGAAAATTTTAATGCTTATTGATTCAATGAATATCGGAGGCGCTGAAACACACGTTGAAATTTTGGCAACCGAGCTGAAAAACTTGGGGCATAAGGTCATAATCGCAAGCTCAGGAGGCACCATTCAAAGCAAATTGGAGCACCAAGGACTCGCGTGCCTAACCTTCCCAAAAATTACGCGCAACATAACGCGCAATTCAACGCTCGCTAAAGCCGCACCACAAGAAACGCGAAATTCAACGCTTGCCAAAGCTGCACTACAAGAAACGCGCAATTCAACGTTCGCCAAAGCCACAGCGCAAGAACCGGAGCACCCCCAATTTTGCCTCCCGCCGCGCGCACAAACTCAAAACGCGACGCCCTCCTCGGCGCAAAATACACCCCCTCCCCCAGCGCAAACCACACCAACGTGCGCCGATTCAAATCAAGCGCACAAAATTAACCAAAAAAGTCCGTGGATTTTTAGATTTTTGGCCGCGCGCAGCGTTATCAACAAAATTATTTGCCGCGAAATGCCCGAAATCGTACACGCGCACACGCGCGCCTGCGCGTTTTTGGTGCACAAAATTTGCAAAAAGCACAAAATACCGTTAATCGTCACCGCACACGCGAAATTTTCAATGAATTTCCCCAAAAATCTGCTTTCAAAATGGGGTGAAGAAACAATTGCCGTTAGTGAGGATATCAAAAATCACTTAATTTCCAACGGAGTGCCAAAAAATCAAATTCGCGTGATTCCAAACGGAGTAAGATTGCCCCTTGACGAAAATTTTTCGTCTAAAAACACCACAAAAGGAGAAGAAAAATGCGAAAAATAGTCTTTGTTAGCCGACTTGATGCCGATTGCTCACTCGGTGCGCACGTTTTGTGCCACATCGCGCCCGATTTGGCTAAAAATTTTGACGATTTGAAGATAATTATCCTCGGTGGTGGCACGGAATTTGGAAAAATCAAAAGAAAAGCATCAAAAATCAATCGAATTATCAACCGTAAGTTGATTTTCGCTTTAGGCTCGGTCGACTCCCCCACGGATTTCTTTGATGAAAACACTATTTTTTTAGGAGTTTCGCGCGCCGCCCTTGAAGCCATGGCACACCGTTTGCCAATAATTTTGATTGGAAACGAAGGATACCTCGGCCTGCTTGATGAAAGCAAGCTCGAAATAGCGCAAAAAACCAATTTCACCTGTCGGGAAAATGGAAATTTAAAGGATTTTTCAACGCTAAGCACCCAAGTTTACAAGGAAATTTGCAATTATTTTTCACTAAGCAAGGAAGAACAGCAAAAGCTAAAAAATTTTTCGTTTAACATCGTCAAAAACGGGTACACCTCGCTTCAAATGGCAACGAAAACGATGGAAATATATCAAATCGCACTTGAAAATCATAAAAAAAGCAAAGAAAAACTCAAAAAGTCATCAAAAAAAGTAGCAATTTGTGGTTATTACGGCAAGGAAAACCTTGGTGACGAGGCAATTTTGCAGGCAATTTGCACGTTGCTTGACAAATCCGCGCAAAAGAGCAAAATTTGCTTAATCAATAGTAAAAATCCGTTCAAAATTTTGAAAAATTTGTGGCGCGCCGACCTTTTTGTTTTCGGTGGTGGCTCACTTTTGCAAAATTCAACCTCGAATGCTTCACTTTTATACTATTTATTTGTAATGCACCTTGCAAGCATGCTATGTGGACAAAAAATAATGCTTGCAAACGGTGTCGGGCCAATCAAAAACGGGCTGATTTCTCGCAAAACCTGGTTAAGTTTAATTTCAAGAGCCACAAATAAACTCGATTTTATAAGTGTGCGCGACACGTTTTCACAAAATTTACTTTCAAGCCTATTGCCAAGCAGAAAAATTCATCTGATACCCGATCCGACCTTGATTTTTGCACAAGAAATCAACCAACGGTTGATAACCCAAAACAATGGTGGACATTTTGTGTTCATTCCCTGCTCAAGTGGACTAAAAAACGAGGGGATTTCATTGGATTTGCTTGCCTCCTCTTTAGAAAAGGTAGCACAATCGTGGAAAATCAACCTCGAAATCGTAGTTTTAAATTCGCGCGAGGACATCTCTGATGCGTGCGAGCTTGCGCATCGGCTAAAAAACGCAAGGGTCACAGCTCCAAGAGGTGCAAATGAGTTATTCGAGATACTTTCAGGTGCAAAATTTATGATTTCGCAAAGATATCACGGTGCTTTGTTTTCAGCAATGATGCAAATTCCAACCCTTGCCGTTTCAAACGACCCCAAAATGCACGCTCTTTGCAAGGATTTTGGCTTGTTTCCCTGCCGAAATACTAAAATTTTGAATTCAGAAGATAAAATTTTAGAAAATTTATCAAGCTTACAGGGGCATCACGTCAAAAACAAAGAAAAAATTGCAAAAAGGTGTTGGCAAAACTCGACTTTTGCAAAATTGCAGCTAAAGAAAATACTAAAATTTTAAAATCCCCTTGACAATTACGAACATTTGTTCTATAATGTAAAAAACGGCTCAAGGGGGTTAAAATGCAAAGCAACGACAAAAGAAATGAAATAATTCGTGTATTTCGTAAATTTGCGCGACTTGGTCTTGATTCGGATAAATTAAATCCGATTCAAGTATATAAAAAGATCGACGTCCTGTGCTACTCAAGGCGCGCGCGTTTGGATATGCTATCGGTTTACGATACGCTTCGAATTTTATGGCTATACGGTGAAACCGACACGCTTGATGCCATCAAGGACGTCTATTTTGAGGGGAAGGCATACCGTTTAACAAAATACGATATCAGTGCTCGCGTGCTTGCGCTTGCAAACGAAAATCATTGCGATGAAAGAACGATTTATCGCAGACTTGAACGTGCGCGAAATCTTTATGAGAAAATAAGGGAGCGCGAGGGATTAATAAATGACGATTTGCATTAATTGACATTTTATTGTATTATTCTACTATTTTTTGCTAATTTCAAAAACATAGAAAACAACAATACTGTTATTAATTGTAAAAAGTTTTCCACACGAACATCCGTTTTCCACAAGATACAAACCGAGATTTTGTTGGGTTTTCCACACTTTCCACGGAGTTTTCCACACTTTTGTGTGTAAAACTCTTGGTTTTTTTACACATTTTTGTTGAAGACTGTCAAAAATCATTGTTTCATTTTTCTATTGTTGTTTTATTTTATATCTTAAACAGTTCTCTTGTTGACTTTTATTCTATTTTGTGCTAAAATATATGAAAAGGCGGTGATAATATGTCAAAAATTTGTTGCTTCACCGGACATAGATATATGTCCGCTTTGCCACCCGAAAAAATTGAAATTAAATTAAAAAACAAACTCATAGATCTAATTGAAAACGAGGGCTTTACCGATTTTCGCACAGGGGGAGCAAAGGGCTTTGATTCACTTGCCGCGCTCACCATTTTAAAGCTGAAAAACAGATATCCCCACATTAAATTGCATTTGATTCTTCCCTGCAAGGGGCAAGAAAAATATTTTTTGCCAATTGAAAGGCAAATATATCATTTTGCCATAAAAAATGCCGACAGTGTTACTTACATTCAAGAGCACTATAGTGACGGAGTTATGTTTGCCCGCAACAGAGCCTTGGTTGACGGCGCCGACCTTTGCTTCGCCTATCTTGAAAAGCTGCGCGGCGGCACCTACCAAACCATAAATTATGCGCGCAAGCAGGGTGTTAGGACTATAAATTTATTGAAGCTTTGATTTTTTCACAAAAACAGTAAAGCTCTCAATTTAAATTTTTTAAAAAGGAGAACTCAAAATGAAAAAGATATTGGCAATTATACTTCTCATTTGCACACTTTGTCTTTCAAGCTGTGGAATATTAGAAGAACTCAAAACAGGCATAGACGAAGCAACTGCTCTTGCAGAGGATTTTTGTAAGGCTTTAGCAAGCGAAAACCTTGATAAAGCAAAAAGTTATTTGCACCCCGATTCCACACCAAGTCAGCACGAGCTTTCTTCTTTTGTTGCAAAATTAGAAAGGGAACATGATATTGACTTTTCTAACGGCGTATCATTCAAGCTTCGCAACGGAATAAACAGCTCTTATTACAACAGTATGTATGACGGCAGTGTGCACGAAATAGATTATTATATTCTTGTGGGTGACGTTACCGTAAATTTCTTCTTCGTTGTTGTAAAAAATGATAACGGCTACGGCTTATACAGCTTTGGAATTAATTAAATAATTACATTACATATTCGGTCACACAAAATAAAAAGAGGAGCTTTTGCTCCTCTTTTTTTTCATTTTTATTAATTATACACTTCTAAAGCCCTTACCGATAATTTCACTACTTGTTGTAACAACGATAAATGCATTTTCATCAATTTTTTTGATTGCCGCGCGAAGCTTAATTGCCTCATATCTACGGCAAACGGTGTGAATCATACCCTTCTTTGTCTGAGTATAAGCACCAACCGCGTCAGTAATTGTTACACCGTGATGAAGCTGGCTCATAATATATTCGGAAACAAGCTCGGGCTTGTCCGTAATAACAATAAAATACTTGCAGGAATGGAAATTATCAATTACGCTATCAATAATAAACGAGTTCGCAAACAAGCCGACAAGTGAGAGCAAGCCTCTTTCTACACCGGGGATGAAGAAAAGTGAGCCGCACGCGATAAATATGTTAACGAAAAGCACTGCTCTGCCAACGTCAATTTTAGCATATTTTTGAATAATAAGCGCCATAATATCCATACCGCCACTTGATGCGCCTGCATAGAAGATTATTGCAGTGCCGACAGCGTAAATAAGAATACCAACACAAAGCTCCAAAAACATCTCGTTTCTTTGAGTCAAGGGCAACCATTCCTCAGGCACGATATTTTGAAAAACAATCATCAATGAAGAATATCCAAGGCTGCAATATACCGTCCAAATGCCCGTTTTCTTTCCAAGAAAGATAAAGCCGATAATAAGCATAAAGACGTTAAGACAAATGAGCCATTCGGATGTAGTAAGCGGAGTGTTGGGAATTGAACCGAGAATGGTTGCAAGACCCGTCATACCACCCGTAACGAACTGATTTGGAACCAAAAAGAAGAACGTGGCAATTGCAATAAGAACAATGCCTGCATTCATATACATCCAATCTTTAAATTTGATTTTAAACATAATTTCCTCTAAAAAATCACTCCGTTCTCTTGCAATTGAAGGAAGGGAGAGAAATAACACAAAATTCTTTTTTGTGATGTTAATTATACAACAAATATTGCTAACAGTCAATCCTTATTTTTGATATTTTTCGAGAAATTTTAATTATTTTTTTCACAAGTATAATTGACATATTTCACGGTGTGTGTTATAATACATTTAACATTTAATTTAATTGTTAAATGTTGCAATTAACGTTAAAATTTGCAACATTTTGGAAAGGTGTAAAAAATGATTCAAGAAACACTTTTTGCCCTTTGTGATCCAACGCGCCGAGAGATACTAAAAATGCTGAAAAAGGGCAGCAAAACTGCCGGTGAAATAGCCGAAAGATTTGATATCTCACCCCCTGCCATATCTCGTCATCTTTCGGTTTTGAAGGATGCGGAGCTGGTGGAAACGCGCCGCGAGGGAAAATTTATTGTATACGAATCTAATTTTGAACCAATTGAAGATTTGGACGACTGGATTCGTGAGCTTTTAAAAGAAAATTTATAAAAAAGAGGTTAATTTTATGACAAACAAGACAGCAAAACAAATTGTTACGTCCTATAGAGTAGGATGCGCATTAATAGTGTGCGGCTATGCACTTGCACTTGCGGCACTTATATTCCTTATGATGCTTAGCTTCCCCATTGCAATGATAGGAATCGTCCTTCTTGCCTCAACGCCCCGAAAGGCATTTGAAATGTGGCGCAAGAAATGTATTGAAACCGTTATTTACGAAGATCTTGACCCCGAAAAATTCGGTGAGATGTTGTCCCTCGGTTTGCTCAAAAAGTCAAGAAAGCACAAAATGCTCTATTATATGTCAAGCGGAAAGCACGACGACGTTTTAAAACTGGTTGAAGAAAGCGAAAAGAAAGCTCTTCACCCCATCGATCAGTGCAACAATCTTTACAGAATCGGTTACGTGCATTTTGAACGCGGTGAATATGAAAAATTGTCCGAAGTTTTTAAAAAATATGAAAGAATGAAGAAGGATAATCCAAAATTCGCATACGCGCTTAACTCATTTACAGTATTTGAAAAATTTGACGCCTTTGCCGACGAGGATTATGAATACGTTGTTGACGTGTGCGACATTGACCTTAAAGAGCTTGACACAAAAAAGCAAAATCACAACCTTACAAAAATAAACGTTAGCTTCTACCGTGCTGTTTCCCTTTACAAGCTCGGCAAAATGAAGGAAGCCAAAGAGGGCTTTGAGGAAATTATCAAATTTGCCCCCAAAATGCACAAGGCTCAGCTCTCTAAGGAGTTCATTGAGTTGATCAATAAGGGTTAATTCCAACAACACCTTGAATTTATATACTCAACTTGACAATAAAGTTCAATTTTGATATAATTTAAACAATTATTTATATAATATAATGTATAAAACGTATGTGTCAGGAGGAAATACCATGGCAATTAAAAATGAATACATTTTAAATCTCTTAGAAAAGGTTAAATCAAGAAATGCAGGTGAGCCCGAATTTCATCAGGCGGTGTACGAGGTGCTTGAATCCCTTGAGCCCGTCATTGAGGCGCACCCCGAATACATAAAAAACGGAGTGCTCGACATGATAGTCGAGCCCGAAAGAATTATAAAATTCCGCGTTCCGTGGGTGGACGACAAGGGCGAGGTTCACGTAAACCGTGGCTTTAGAGTGCAATTTAACAGTGCAATTGGCCCTTATAAGGGTGGAATTCGCTTCCATCCCTCCGTCAACGAGAGCATTATCAAGTTTTTGGGCTTTGAACAAACCTTCAAAAACTCACTTACAGGTCTCCCCATCGGTGGCGGTAAGGGTGGCTCTGACTTTGATCCCAAGGGAAAGAGCAATCTTGAAATTATGCGCTTTTGCCAAAGCTTTATGACTGAGCTTTCAAAATATATTGGCGCCGACACCGACGTTCCGGCAGGTGATATTGGCGTTGGAGCAAGAGAAATTGGCTACATGTTTGGTCAATATAAGCGCCTTCGCGACGAATACACGGGCGTTCTCACGGGAAAGGGCTTAAGCTATGGCGGTTCTCTTGCAAGAAAAGAGGCTACGGGCTTCGGTCTATGCTATTTCACCGATGAAATGCTTCGCGATAACGGAAAATCCTTTAAAAACGCGCGCGTTGTTATTTCAGGATCCGGAAACGTTGCTATTTATGCAGCGCAAAAGGCAATGGAGCTTGGCGCAACAGTGGTTGCAATGAGTGATTCAAACGGCTACGTTTACGACGAGGACGGCATTGACCTTGCCTTGATGAAGGAAATTAAGGAAATCAAGCGCGAAAGAATAAGTGAATATGCTTCCGAGCGCGAAAACGCAATTTATCGCGTTGGTTGTAAGAATATTTGGTCAGTTCCCTGTGATATCGCACTTCCCTGCGCTACACAAAACGAGCTTGACCTCGATTCCGCTAAAAATCTACACCAAAACGGCTGCTTTGCTGTTGCAGAGGGTGCAAATATGCCCTCAACTCCCGATGCGGTTGCATATTTACAAGCAAACGGCGTGCTTTTTGCCCCCGCGAAAGCCGCAAATGCAGGCGGTGTAGCCACAAGTGCACTCGAAATGAGCCAAAACTCAATGAGATATTCTTGGACATTTGAGGAAGTTGACGCAAAATTACATCAAATTATGATTAATATATACAAAAACTGCTCATCCGCAGCCAATGAATACGGACTCTCAGGCAACCTTGTTGCAGGAGCAAATATTGCAGGATTTTTAAAAGTTGCTAATGCTATGGAAGCGCAAGGAGTAGTATAAAAAAGGACAATCAAATAATGTCAGAACAACATAAACAACATAGAAAAAGGCACAAACAAAGATATTTGGACACCAAGGGCAACGGCTTTTCTGAGCACGAATTGATGGAATTGCTATTATTTTATGCCATTCCACGCAAAAACACAAACGAAATTGCACATAAATTGAGTGAGCGCTTTGGCACAATAGATAAAATTGCCGACGCAAGTGTCGACGAGCTTAAATCGGTCGATGGCATAGGTAACAATTCGGCAATTTTAATCAATCTCATCGCTAACTTTGCGCATAAATACATCAATGAAAAATCAAAAGAGCCAAAATGCATCGACACACTTGAAAAGGCTGTTGATTACGGAAGAAACCGCATCTTCGGTTCAATACGAGAGGTGGTTTATGCAACCTTTACCGACAACGCGTTAAACGTAATCGATACGTGCTTGGTTTCGGTTGGCACGCTTGATGAAGCAAAGCCGATAATTCGCAATATAATTGAGCTTTGTATTGTAAAACGCGCAAATGCCGTGATTTTATTCCATAATCATCCGCACGGAGGAGTCGAAGCATCGGTTGCCGACACAAACTTCACTTCCCTTCTTGAGCGCGAGCTCGATATGCTTGGAATAAATCTTGTTGAGCACATAGTGGTTGACAGCAATAGCTTTAACACCATATTAAAAGACACTCGTGCCGTAAAAAGCATTGGCACATATATAAATATTGAAAAATTTTATAAAAAAGAAGAATCAGACGACCGAAAGGAAAATTAAAATGAACGAAGTTTTACTTTGTAAATACGGTGAAATAGTGCTTAAAGGTGCTAATCGCGCGTATTTTGAAGATATGCTTTGCAAGGAGTTGCGCAAAAAAGCCCAAAAATGTGGCAATTTTGAGATTTTGCGCGCGCAAAGCACTGTATATATAGAGCCACTTGACGAATTTTGCGATATGGACGCTATGCTACAAGAGGCGCAAAAGGTTTTTGGCATAGTTGCGATTGCTCGCGCTTACGTTTGCGAAAAGTCCATTGAGTCAATTTCAGAAGCAGCTCGCGAATTTATCGCTCCCGAAATCAGAAAATATAAAACCTTTAAGGTTGAGGCAAAGAGAAGCGACAAACGATTCCCCCTTGATTCAATGGATCTTTCACGAGAAATCGGCGGTGTTTTGCTCGAAACAAACCCAAGAGTTAAGGTTGACGTTAAAAATCCCGACGTAATTGTTAAGGTTGAAGTTCGTGAACGCGCCGCATACATTTACGCAGGTCACCACAAGGGTGCCGGTGGCATGCCCGTTGGCACTAACGGAAAGGGACTTTTGCTTCTTTCCGGTGGTATTGACTCCCCGGTTGCAGGCTATATGATGGCAAAGCGCGGTGTTAAGCTCGAGGCAGTACATTTTGAATCATATCCTTACACAAGTGAACGAGCACTTCAAAAGGTGCTTGACCTTGCAAAAATCGTTTCAGACTATTCAGGTGAAATTTATGTACATATAATCTCACTTACACATATCCAAGAGGAGCTCGTTAAACACTGCAACGAGGAATACTTCACACTTTTGCTTCGCAGATATATGGTTGCCCTTTCAAATAAGGTTGCAGCGCGCTACAATTGCGGTGCACTTATCACAGGTGAAAGCGTTGGTCAGGTTGCAAGTCAAACAATGCAAGCAATCGGTGTAACCGACGCGGTTGCCGATATTCCCGTTTTCCGCCCCTGTATAGGTATGGATAAGGAGGAAATTGTTCAAATTTCAAGAAAAATCGGTGCATTTGAAACCTCAATCCTTCCCTATGAGGATTGTTGCACAGTTTTCACTCCCAAGCACCCCAAAACCAAGCCCGAGCTTGACAAGGTGATTGCCGAGGAAAATAAGCTCCCGTTCGACGAACTCGTTGAAGAGGCTTATGCAACAATGAAGACAGTTAAAGTGCACGTTGATGAATAATATCAACTGATGGTTGATATTTATAGGAAATTAGTATGGATAGAAATATTTTTATAGAAAAACTGAGCTTAGCTCTTCAAGAAAACACAAAAATTGAACTGACGGAAAAGCAACAAGAACAAATGTTCTTGTTGGCGGAAAGATTGGTGGAAGTCAATAAAGTAATGAATTTAACGGCAATTACCGACGAAGATGGCATAATTTTACGTCATTTCGTTGATTCTTTGCTTATTTCTGAATATTTTGAGCAAAATTCCACTGTGATCGACGTTGGATGTGGAGCAGGCTTCCCTTCTCTTCCTCTTGCAATCGTGCGACCCGATTTAAAAATCACTTCACTCGATAGCACCGAGAAGCGCATCAGATACGTCGACGAAACCGCTAAGCTTCTTGGCCTTACAAATATAGAAGCAGTTGCAGCAAGAGCTGAAGAATTTGCAAATCTCCCCAACAGACGCGAGAAATTTGACTATGCAACGGCAAGAGCAGTTGCTTCACTTCCAATTCTTTGCGAATTAACAATTCCCTTTGTTAAAAACGGTGGTTCTCTTATCGCAATGAAAGCAAAGGGCGCACACGATGAATTTGAAATGTCAAGAAGCGCAATCAGGCAGCTTGCGGGCGCAAATTCACTTGCAAACACAAAATTGGTTGAAAAAACTCTTTGTGGAAATATAAACGGTGAGGTTATTGGTGAAAACCGAACTGTAGTGGTTATGAATAAGCTTTCATCAACACCCAAGCAATTTCCAAGAAAGTTTGCTCAAATAAAGAAAAACCCACTTTAAATCACAATCACATAAAATCTTGCAAAAGGCTTGTTTGTTTAGACAAGCCTTTTATTTTTTGTATATCCCGAGGTTTTATCCGCTTTTTAGAGGCAATAACAAATGTTTCACGTGAAACATTTGTTATTACGAGCTAAAATTGTTTCACGTGAAACAAAATTAGTCGAATTTTGTCAAAATGTTTCACGTGAAACAAAATTTTCTAAATTTTCTAATGATTTTTGGTAAAATAATGTGTTTTGCTATTGCATTTATAAACAGTTTGTGCTATAATGTAAACGCATATTTATAGTCCAAAATGCGCCAATTTTAGGGCTTTAATTAACAAAATCGAACATTATATATATCGGAGGAACAAAATGGCAAAAATTATTGCTTTCGCCAACCAAAAAGGCGGTGTTGGTAAGACAACATCCGCAGTAAACGTTGCTGCTTCTCTTGGATTGCTTGGCAAAAAGACACTTATTGTAGACCTTGACCCTCAGGGCAATGCAACAAGTGGTGTCGGAATCCCAAAAAGATCCTTAAAAGGCACAATAAAAGACGTTTTAACAGGTGAAACTGACATCAAAAACGTGGTTTTACCCACAAATTACAAAAATCTTTGGGTTATTCCCACAAATGTGACACTTTCAGGTGCCGAATTTGACCTTTATAATGATGAAGGTAGCGAATACAACCTTAAGGATGCATTCAAATCAATTGCAGGAGATTATGATTATATCATCATCGACTGCCCTCCTTCTCTTGGCATGCTTACGGTTAACGCTTTTGTAGCAAGTGACGGTATTTTGGTGCCCATGCAGGCGGAATTTTATGCAGTTGAAGGTCTTTCACAGCTTATTGCGACCACAAAACGCGTTAAAAAGCTCTATAATGAGGATTTGAACATCGTTGGTATCCTTATTACTATGTACAACAAGCGCCTTTTGCTTTCTATGCAGGTTATGGATGAGCTTCAAAAATACTATCCCGACAAGCTTTTCAACACAACAATTTCAAGAAACGTTAAGCTTTCTGAAGCTCCCGGCTTTGGTAAGCCCGTTTACTATCATGATAAGCATTCCAAGGGTTCTAACGAATACCTTGAGGTAGCTAAAGAGCTTATTTCTCGTATTTAATCGAGTTTTTAACAAAAAAAACACTACAATTTTAATAAAAATATGCCAATTTGGCACGAAAGGAATATAAAATGGCAAAATCAAGAGGACTTGGTAAAAGCATTTTCGACACCTTTGATGACAATCTCATCGAAACTAAAAAAGGTGCAGGTGAAATGCTCAAAATTTCCGCAGTAGAGCCCCGTCGCGATCAGCCCAGAAAGACTTTTGAGAGAGAATCTCTTGAAGCTCTTGCTGAAAGTGTACAAAAATATGGTGTTTTGCAGCCAATTATTGTAAGACCCAATCAAATTATCGACGATACTTATGAAATTATCGCAGGTGAACGTCGTTGGAGAGCCGCAAAGCTTGCAGGACTTGATGAAATTCCCGCAGTTATTCTCGACGGTGATGATTTAAAGATAGCCCAGGTGGCAATTATAGAAAATATCCAGCGTGAAGATCTCAACGCTGTTGAAGAAGCCCTTGCATATCAAGGACTTATGGAGAGATTTGATCTCACTCAGGATCAGGTTTCAAAGCAGGTTGGCAAGAGCCGTTCAGCCATTGCAAACCTTCTTCGTTTGCTCGATCTTCCCGAGGAAGTACTCGTTATGCTCAAAAACGATGAAATTTCAGCAGGTCACGCACGCGCGCTTCTCGGATTGAACGAAGAGTCCGATATGGTTGCGCTTGCCGGCAAGATTGTTGAAAAGCAGCTTAGTGTACGCGAGGTTGAAAATGCTGTTAAGAAGCTCAACGAAATACCCGAAATTGTTGAAATTGAGGACGCTGATGCCGTTAACGCAACAGTAATGACAAGAATTCACCTTCGCGAGCTTGAAAAGAGAAGCCGTGAAACTCTTGGAAGAAAGGTTAAAATCGTTAACACATCTAAGAAGAGAGTTGTTGAAATTACATTTGACTCCGACGAAGACCTTGAAACATTGCTTTCAAGCGTTTGCGGAGAAGAAATTTTCAAGAATATTTGAGAATAAGAACATATGTTCGTTTTAAATTATAAAGGAGATAAAACAAATGCTTGACATTAAATATATTAAAGAGTGTCCCGATGAAGTTATCGCCCGTCTTGCGATGAAGGGTAAGGACGCAAAAGAAGAAATTGAACAAATTCTCGCGCTTGATGCAAAGAGAAGAACTCTTATTACCGAAACAGAATCTCTCAAGGCTGAGCAAAACAGAGTTAACAAGCTCATTCCTCAGTATAAGAAAGAGGGCAAGGACGTAAATGCAATTTTTGCTGAAATGAAGAAGCTTGGCGCAAGATCCAAGGAGATCGACGTTGAGCTCAAGGAAGTTGACGTACAGCTTCAAGGTGTACTTCTCGGTCTTCCCAACCTTCCTGACCGTGACCTCAAGCCCGGCGGAAAAGAGAACAACGAGCCCATCCGTTACTTTGGTGAGCCCCATAAGTTCGATTTCGAGCCCAAAAATCACGTTGACCTTTGCACAGACCTCGGTCTTATCGACTACGAAAGAGGCACAAAGCTCTCCGGTAGCGGTTTCTGGATCTATCGCGGTATGGGTGCGCGTCTTGAATGGGCACTTCTCAACTACTTTATCGATACACACTGGGCAGACGGCTACGAGCTTATTTTGCCCCCCCACATGCTTGAATATGAGTGCGGTGTAACTGCAGGTCAGTTCCCCAAATTTGCTGACGAGGTATTTAAGATTGCAAACCCCGTTGACGACCGTTCAAGATATATGCTTCCTACAGCTGAAGCTGCTCTTGCATCTCTCTATAGAAATGAAATTTTGACAGAAGCAGACCTTCCTAAGAAGCTCTTCTCATATACTCCTTGCTTCAGACGTGAAGCAGGCTCATACCGTTCCGACGAAAGAGGTATGGTAAGAGGACATCAGTTCAACAAGGTTGAAATGTTCCAGTTCACACTCCCCGAAAAGAGTGATGAAGCGTTTGATGAGCTTGTTCAGAAAGCAGAAGCACTCGTTGCAGGTCTTGGATTCCATTTCAGAACAGTTAAGCTTGCTGCTGAGGACTGCTCCGCATCCATGGCAAGAACATATGATATTGAAATCAATATTCCTTCAATGAACGGATACAAGGAAGTATCCTCCGTATCCAATGCGCGTGACTACCAGGCGCGCCGTGGTATGATGAGAGTTCGTAGAGCTGACGGTAAGGTTGAATTCATGCACACACTCAACGGCTCCGGTCTTGCTACAAGCCGTGTACTTCCTGCACTCGTTGAGCAGAATCAGCTCGCTGACGGTAGCGTTGTAGTGCCCGAGGTTCTTCGCAAGTACGTTGGTTGCGATTTGATTAAGAAGTAAGATGAACAACAAAGGAAAATTTATCGTATTCGAGGGCATTGACGGTAGTGGTAAGACCACTCAAATCAACAAGCTCTGCGAATATTTGGAATCAAAGGGAAGAAAGGTCTACGTCACAAGTGAGCCGACAATTTCTCTTACGGGCGGTATGCTTCGCGACGCGCTTTCGGGCGTGAGCAAGAGAACGTCATGTGAGATGGCGGCAATGTTCGTGCTTGACCGAATCTTCCACAACGTAAATCAAAAATGGGGCATCGAAAAGATGCTTGAGGATGGCTATGACGTCCTTTGCGACAGATATTATTATTCATCTCTCGCATATCAGGGAAGTGAAACTGATTTCGAATGGGTTAAGAGCATGAATCTTAACTGTCCCGAAATCAGAACGCCCGACGCGTGCATCTTCCTTGACCTTACTCCCGAAGAAAGTCTTGAAAGAATTTCAAAGGGAAGAGCAACAACTGAAATTTATGAGACAAAAGAGAAGCTCACCGCGGTTAGAAACAAGTTTTTGAGTGTTTTTGAAGAGCTCAAGGACAGAGAAGGGGAGAGAATTTGCATTATCTCTGCCTTCGGTGACGTTGAAACTGTGGCAAAAAGAATTTCAAACGCAGTTGATGAGATAATTGCTTGATAAATTGGGGTTTAGCGGTGCTTCGCACCGCAGTTAAATCCGCCTGCGTCGGAATAAATCCACATTCGTGGATGAAATCGCTTTCGCGATGAAATCTGCCTTACGGCAGGTGATTTATAGGCGGATTTGATTTCATCCGAGGCAATTTGCCGAGGATTTCATCCAAGCTCGCTTGGATTTCATCGTGGCAAAGCCACGATTTCATTCCTTTAATCTCCCCCATAA
>JAZTYY010000006.1:0-9288 GCA_045637205.1 Eubacteriales bacterium
TTATGGGGGAGATTAAAGGAATGAAATCGTGGCTTTGCCACGATGAAATCCAAGCGAGCTTGGATGAAATCCTCGGCAAATTGCCTCGGATGAAATCAAATCCGCCTATAAATCACCTGCCGTAAGGCAGATTTCATCGCGCAAGCGATTTCATCCACCATTTGTGGATTTATTCCACAGAAGGCGGATTTAGTTGCGGTGCTTCGCACCGCTAAACCCCAATTTAGCAAACAAAAAAGAGAGAACTTTATACAAAGTTCTCTCTATATTATTTATTTAGTTCCAAAAAGCACACCGCGAATTATATTGGATGTCTTTTCTTCACCGAATTCTTTTTTGAATACGTCGGTTGCCGGGCCGCCCTGTGTTACAAGTCCGTTTGCATACACGTCGGTGCGCGCCTTCTTTTCCTTGACGTCACACTCACTTGCATTAAGTGAAAGATATGCCTTGATATATTCCAAGGTATAGGCATCAAAGTCATCCGTATGCGCCTTTTTGCCCTTCTTGGACGTTGTTTCAGGCAAACGAATATCATCATACCAAAGCTTTGGCTCCTCACCCTTTGCCAATCGCTCGGGTAAACTTGCGTACTTTTCTTTCACAGCTCTTATTGTAGAAATGTCAACCTTTTTTTCTCCCATAGTGTCATAAAGCTCGATAAAGAGAGTATCGTTGCCCATCGCATAGATTCTGTCGTAAGAAAGCAAGGGCAAATCCTTGTTTTCGGGCGCAATAACAAGAGTATCCATCTTCATAAGACCGAAAAATCCCTTTGCGCGCATAACGGAAACGTGACCAAGGCCCTCTGCTTCGTATGCATTACACACAAAGGTCATTCCCTTTGCCTTAAAGGTCTTGAATTCACCAACGCTCTTTTCTTCAAGTGAGTGGCGCTGTTCAACAAGCTTTAAAATTTTATTTGTCATATTACGCATCCTTTTCAAGCTTTAAATCACCAAGGCCTGCCTTGTGGAGCATCCAAGCGCCAAGAAGGAAGAGACCCTGACCACAGAAGTTTACACCCTCTGCAATCCAGTTCATTGAAGCATTTTCAAAATCCTTTGTTGAAAGGTATCCCATACCAAGACAACAAATAAAGGAAAGCGCAAAAATAACGATTGCCACGGGCTTCTTAACCTTTTTTGCAAGAATGCAAAGTCCCACGTCCATAAGTCCAAGACCTGCAACCATTACCACAACTAAATATGGAAAGGTGATTGAAACAACGGGCACCAAGCTTGTTACGGGAGCTGCAGAAAGGAGCTTTGTTCCCTTTTCACTCTGCTTGTGTGTGAGCATTGCGATAACACCGATTCCCGCAAGTAAAAATCCGATGGACTGCACGGGGAAAAACATTGAGTTAAATGCTGAAATGTCAACGCCTGCACCTGCATAAAGAAGCTTCCAGGTTGCCTTGAGCGCCCCTGCGATAACAACGTCGATAACACCTGCTGCAAAGAGTGCAAAAGCGCCCTTGCTCATCTTGTTATAAAGGTCACGAAGAAGAATTATCGCACCAAGCGCGAAGAAAATAACGGGAATATAGTCAAAAAGAGCCATTCCAACTGAAAAATCGTTCATATTATTTTCTCCTATGTATTATTTCTTTTTGTTGAGATGATAAATGGGAAGAAGAGGAATGATAATGGGTGTTTTGTTGGCATAATCGTTGTATGCCTTGTCATCACCGTATCTTTCCATTTGGCGCTTTTCAAGACGCTGTGCACCGTTGAACATAATGTAAACGATGCAAACGTAAGCAAGAGCTGCAACGATCCACTGACCAATGTTTGTGCCATAGGCTGTGATGCCACTTACAAAAACACCTGTCCAGAAGATGATCTCACCAAGATAGTTGGGGCAACGAACCATTTTGTAAAGTCCCTTTGTCGCAACGGAGTTGGGATTTTCCTTCTTTTGTGCAGACTTTTGCTTGTCAGCAACGCTTTCAAGGATAAGACCGAAAATAGAAATTACAAAGCCAACGATAGGAACGATTACGTCACTGTTTCCGTTAGCGTAACGGAAGAGCATGGGGGAAACCTGAGCAACGTAAAGAACTGATACAAGAACCCAAATTGTTGCAAGAACGAAGATGGGCATTTTCTTCTCACCGTTCTTTGAAAGAGTCTCTTTAGCTACGTCAGTTTTCTTAAACGTAACGTTCTTGAGCTCGCGAACGAGAAGGAAGCCGGAAAGACGAACACCGTATGCCACAAAGAGCGCGGTTTGAACAAGCACGATCCAAAGGGGAGTCGCGCTGGGGTTAATAAGATACATAATAAGTGTGGCAACGCCACCTGCTGCTACTGCAAATCCGTAGCCGATTGAAAGAAAGTAAACGAATTTATAGAATCCAACGCAGCAAGCAACAGCGCACACTGCAAGAAGAATTCCGAGAAGATTCCAATGCATATTTTTCTCCTTTGATGTTTTTATATTAAAATGACTTCAAATTTTGGTCACTTTTTTGAAAAAAAGTAACCAAAAAACTTTTTATAGAGCTTCGCTGCAATACCAATAAAATCTGTAGAAATTCTGTAGGGACCGACGTCCTCGACGGTCCGTTGTAAAAGAAAACAAATTTTGATTTGTAGGGAAGATGCAAGCGCGTCCGTCGTTTCACTCCGAGATCCTTCGGTTGTTGCGCCGGACACCTTTAGGTGTCATTCTCGAGCGTAATAATCTTTTGCGTCCGTTACTTCGTTCCGAGATCCTTCGCTCCGCTCGAGGATGACGCAAAAGATTATAGCGAAGAATCTCGGCGCAACTTTCCTCAAGGATGACGCGCAATATAACTCACCGACAAATCCCCATTTATCACACGGGCGCACACAGTGCGCCCCTACAAAGATATTACTAATTTTATAGTCATATAATAGCCATATTGTAAACGAAATGGCTACACAAGAAAAACGTTTAAAGTTTTTCGGGATAATAACTTTTTGTTATTATAGGCAAACCGCTATGCGCGTTTGCTGGACGCGCCACTCAATTTTTATTTTATATCCATATTTTACGCGCGACGTGCGGCTTTTCAAAAAAGCCCCACAATTTAAATAAACTAACTTTTTAAAAATTACTTATTACCAAAATAGTTATAAAGGTATTCCTTAAAGCTCTTATCTCCTGTTTCGGTGTCACCAACAAGGTCGTGTGAAAGTGTCCACTTTGAGAAGAGGATGATATCGTGCTTACCTGCCTTTTTAATCTTAGGAAGGTTTGCAAGAACACCAAAGAGCCACTTGGGTGCCCATTTGATCTTAAGGGGCTTGCCTGCAGCATCAAAGCACATAGCAGCCATTTCTTCGTATGAGTAAGTTTCCTTACCACCAACGTTGTATGTAACGTTTGTATCGTTCATATGGTCAACGATGAAACGAGCAAAATCGGGGCAGTCAACAACGTTAGCTCTAACGTGGCCGTGACCTTTAAGAAGCTGCATTTCACCCTTGTCAACGTAGGGCTTGAATACCTTTGCAATGTCATAGAAATAGCCTGTGGGACGGTAAATTACGTATTCCATGGGCTGCTTCTTGATTTCTTCTTCAACAAGATATTTTGCGTGGAGCATGGGTACCTTCTCAGCGCCGGGCTCGTCGCAAGAAATAACTGAAATGTAGTTGAATTTCTTAACTCCTGCTCTCTTGCATTCTTCATAAAGGTTCATATTTCCCTTATAGTCGATGTCATAAGATGTGAAGCGAGTTGAAGCACCTGTAAGACCCATTGTTGTGATAACGACGTCAGCGCCTTCGCAAAGGCCCTTGAGTGTTTCGGGGTTTGTAGCATCAATTTGAACGAAGGTATATTTACCCTCAGTGCCTTCAACGTTGCTTTCCTTTAAGTCGGCAGCAACGATTTCGTGGCCATCGGCAACAAGGCATTTAAGTATATCGGCGCCAAGATTACCAAAAGCGCCTGCAAGTACAACTTTCATATTGTTTCTCCTTAGTAGATATGTTGTTTTGTTTTTCAAATTTTGATTTGTCGATAAGTTAGTTTACCTGTGGAGCGCTCAAGCCGCTGGGCTCCCACTTTTGAAAAAGTGGGTCAAAACAATCGCTTGAGGTTGTGCTGATTTTACGTAAATTTTCGACAATTCACAAGTGAATTATCGGCACGAATAAACAAATGCCCTTACGAAAATAAATTTTCGACGGACATTTCTTTATCCGCACTACGAAAATAACTCCGTTGGAGTGATTTTCTAAAATTTACTTTGTTTGAGCGTATGGATTTTGGTAGATATACGTCTATCATTTGTAGTAGCAAATTACAGATTTTCGAGGCGCCTGTTAAAATGCCGAGAAAATCGTTATGTGTTGTGTAATTTTGATTACACAACACAATTTGCGCGAAATTTTGTCGCAAAGCTCCATTAAAAAGCTTTTTTGGATACTTTTTTCTCGAAAAAAGTATCATTCCTTATAACTAACTTCCCACCGACCAACCCCAATTTATAGGGATATTTTTATTTCTTTTTATTCTTCTCTTTCGAGCGTTTATCGTTAATAATCTGCATTTCCTTGGCGGTAATGAGAGTAACGTTGTTCTCCTTTGCCCAGTCAACGCATCCCTGAAGCACAACCTTGAGGAATACTCTCGGAACACCGAGAATTGTTTCAAGCGCGTCGTCGGTGAATTTAACCGTATCGTCAATTCTGTCTGCCGCATAACGAACAGATTCAAGAGATGTCTTTCTTACCTGAAGAAGCTCAGCTCTCATTCTTGTCTTTCTGTGGAACCAGAAATTCTTGGAATCACGGTAGCCGTAGTCAACGGGAAGCGCGGGGAAATCCTTTGACTTAACACCGCGAATGATGGCATCGCTATACTTCTTCTTCATCAAAATCTTGTCAATTTTCAAGATGAAGTGCGCACCGAATTTACTTGTGATACCATTGAAATCGTGGTAAGGGCCTTCGTATCCGTTAAGCTCACCGGGAAGATCCTTGTCAGCGCCGTCAAGCTCGCGAACCCACGTGCATTCAATTACCTGAATGGCATCTGTAAGCACCATGGGGCGCTTATCAGAGGGATCAAGCTCCTCTACCATGCTCTTTTCAAGCTTGAATTTGCACTTGGGCATCTTGTCCTCGGGCTTATCACCGGGCCAAGAGAGCTTAACTGCTTCCTTAAAGGTGCTGGGCTTGTCGTCGATGAAATTGAGCGCACATTTTCCGTTGCGAAGAATGTTCTGCGCTGTGTTGGATGAGTTACGGCAAGAAAGGAGCATTGCATAATAGCCCTTGCCTGCAACGTAATAGGGTTGAACGAGTGAGTATGGGCCAAGGGTAGTCGTGCCATCCTCACAAAGAGTAGAAATGATTACTGTGGGCATAGGGAAAAACAAGGATGTTTGATAAAAATTATCCACTATGCGAAGATTTTCAAAACTGCTCATAATTTTTCTCCTTTGATGATATATAAAATTTTATAGACTAAAATAATTTATTTTACAAACAATTTGCTAATAAGGGGAGCAATTTCTTCATATTTCTTATTTGCAACCGTCCAGGTTACAACTGCCTCAGCAACAAAATGAGAAAGAAATTCGGGGTTTTCAAGTCCTGCCAAAACGCAGGAATTATAAATTGGAGCAGCCACCTGATTTCTAACGAATTTGTGATATCCGGGTCCTGAAACTCCAAATGATTTTATTGCAAGGGGGGACGAGAAAATGTTGTGATAAGTGTTAATAAACTCATTAATTTCAACGTAAATTGATTGAACAACTACCATTGGATCGGCTTCGTTTTCGTGCTTTTTTGATACGTTTGCAATTCTTTCCTTCCAGTCCTCAAGCAAGAAGGTTGCAATAAGAAGATCCTTTGATTTAAAGTAGTTATAGAAGGTTCCAAGACCAAGTCCGCATCCTTTTGCAATGCTGCGAATAGTAACGTTGTCATAACCGTTTAATGCGATTTGCTCTTTAGCTTCATCTATAAGCTTACCACGTACGTTTTCAATAATTTTCGGCATAAATTTTTGTCCTTTCTTTTTGTATATGAACTTGTTCGTTATAATTATACACACATTAACCGACATTGTCAAGAATTTATCAATATTTTCTTAAATTAAAATTCTATCTTATTAAAAATGACAAAATTGCACACTATATTTTTTGTATATATTGACAAAAATGAGTATTTGTATTATAATTACTATGAATGTAAACATGCATTTTTTAATTGATAAATTTCATAATTAACATAGAATAAAATAACAACACGGAGGTAAAAATATGGAATTTAAACAGTGGTTAGGTTTCGAGGGTGAAACCTGGAAAAACGAAATTAACGTTCGCAACTTTATTAAGAAAAATTATTCTCCCTATCTCGACGAGCCCGATTTTTTGTGTGGAGCAACTGAAAGAACAAAAAATTCAATGAAAAAGTTAAATGCCCTTCTCAAACAGGAGATGGACAACGGTGGTGTGCTTGATATAGATACAGAAAACACAACAACACTCACATCCCACGAGCCCGGTTATCTTGATGCCGATACCGATATTATCGTCGGTCTTCAAACCGATGCACCATTAAAGCGTGCGATTAACCCCTTTGGCGGTATGAGAATGGCAAGAAGCGCCTGCAAGTCATACGGATATGAGGTTTCTGATAAAATTGAAAACGAATTCAGATTCACAAAGACACACAACGACGGTGTTTTCAGCATCTACACCGATGAAATCAAGGCGCTTCGTCACTGCGCGCTTTTAACAGGTCTTCCCGACGCTTACGGCAGAGGAAGAATTATCGGTGACTATAGAAGAATCGCGCTTTACGGTGTTGACGTGCTCATTGCCTTTAAAAAGGGTGACAGAGCATTCTATGGCAAGCGCCCAATGGACGTTGACAATATGAGAAGACTTGAAGAGCTTCACGATCAAATAGGGGCACTTGAAGATCTTAAGAAAATGGCTGCTTCATACGGATTTGATATTTCACAGCCTGCATCCAACGCAAGAGAGGCAATTCAGTGGACTTATTTTGGCTATCTTGGTGCGAACAAGGAGCAGAACGGTGCTGCAATGAGCTTTGGCCGTTGCTCAACCTTTTTTGATATCTATATTGAAAAGGATATTGCTGAAGGTAAACTTACCGAGGAAGAAGCACAGGAGCTTATCGACGACCTTGTAATTAAGCTTCGTATGGCGCGTCACTTGAGAACTCCCGAATATAACGAGCTTTTTGGCGGTGACCCCATGTGGATCACAGAGTGCGTTGGTGGTATGGGTGAAACACACAAAACGCTTGTAACAAAAACATCTTATAGAATTCTTAATACACTTTACAATCTTGGCCCTGCTCCCGAGCCCAACCTCACGGTTCTTTGGAGTGAGGCGCTTCCCACACCCTTTAAGAAATTCTGCGCAAAGGTTTCTATTGATACCGACTCAATTCAGTATGAAAACGATGACCTTATGCGCCCCACCTTCGGTGACGACTATGCAATTGCTTGTTGCGTATCAGCAATGAAGGTTGGTAAGCAGATGCAGTTCTTTGGTGCAAGAACAAACCTTGCAAAGCTCTTGCTTCTTGCAATAAACGGTGGTGTTGACAATATGTTTGGCACCCGTGTTGGTCCTAAAATGCCCGTAATGGATGGCGAATACCTTAACTACGATCAGGTTTACGATCGTTTCAAGACTTACCTTGCTTGGCTTTGTGAAGCATATGTTAAGACAATGAATATTATTCACTATAGCCACGATAGATACTCATACGAAAAGCTCCAGCTTGCGCTTCATGACACCGAGGTTGAACGTCTTATGGCGTTTGGTATCGCGGGCTTCTCGGTAATTGTTGACTCCCTTTCAGCTATTAAGTATGCAAAGGTTAAGCCAATTAAGAACGAGGATGGTATTATCGTTGACTTTGAAATTGAGGGCGACTTCCCCAAATACGGTAACGATGACGACCGCGCCGACGAAATTGGCCAGAAGATTATTAAGAGAATGATGATGGAGCTTCGCAAAACTCCCACTTATAGAAATGCAATTCACACTCTTTCCGTTCTTACAATCACGTCAAACGTTGTTTACGGTAAGAAAACAGGCGCAACTCCCGACGGAAGAAAAGCAGGAGAGCCCTTTGCCCCCGGTGCTAACCCCATGCACAACAGAGAAACAAACGGCGCGCTTGCGTCCCTTAACTCCGTATCCAAAATGCCCTATAACGATGCTATGGACGGTATTTCAAATACCTTCTCAATCGTTCCCGAGGCGCTTGGAAAGACAAGATATGACAGAGTGGTTAACCTTACGAATATTCTTGACGGTTACTTCCGTCAGAACGCGCATCACATTAACGTAAACGTGCTCAATAGAGAAACTCTTATGAAGGCATACGAGAACCCCGAGCTTTATCCCAACCTCACAATCCGTGTTTCAGGATACGCAGTAAACTTCACTCGACTTTCCAAGGAACAGCAGAGAGAGGTTATTTCAAGAACCTTCCATGAATCAATGTAATGAAAAAATAAGTGGCAGAATCCATTCGTTCCAAAGTCTTGGAACGGTGGATGGCCCCGGTGTTAGATCCGTAATATTTATGCAGGGCTGCCCCCTTCGTTGTGTGTGCTGTCACAATCCTGACACTTGGGATTTTGATGCCGGTGAAGAAACGGGCGTTGATGCGCTTGTAAATAAGATTCTTCGTTATAAAACGTATTATGGAAACAACGGTGGAGTCACCGTTTCGGGTGGAGAACCACTCATGCAGACGGAGTTTTTGACCGAATTGTTCAAAAAATTAAAGAATTATGGTATTCATACCGCACTCGACACCAGCGGTTGCGTTTTGAACGACGATGTAAAGGAATTGCTTGAGCATACCGATATAGTGCTTCTCGATTTCAAATACACCAATGCAGAGGATTATTTCCAATACACAAAAATGGAAATGAGCAAGGTGCAGGAATTTCTTGAATATTTGCAAAAAATAAACAAGAAAACTTGGCTTCGTTACGTTGTTATTCCGAATTTAAACGATGGTAAAGAGGACGTTGCAAGACTTTTTGAACTCAAAAATCAGTATTCTTGCGTTGAAAAAATCGAGCTTCTTCCCTTCCGTAAGCTCTGTCTTGAAAAGTATGATGAAATGGGAATTGAATTTCCACTCAAAAATACTCCCGAAGCAAAGCAAGAGTTTATTGATGAGCTTTATAAAGAATTTGAACAATAAATCAAAAAAGCACTCGACAAAAGTCGAGTGCTTTGCTTTTTGGTATTTCAAATTTTAATTTATCGGTAAGTTAGTTTTGTTGAACAACGGACAG
>JAZTYY010000007.1:0-4786 GCA_045637205.1 Eubacteriales bacterium
ACTTAACGCCACTTGATATGTACGCTCCTGCGCGTCAACAAATCTTTCTAAAGAGTTAATATCCATTTTTTTCACCACCTTGGTTTTATTATATCATATTTAAGTTTGTTTGGAAATAAATTATTCGGATTTCTGTTCAAAACTCAGCGCCCCATTAAGACTTTTAGCAAGTGAAACCTTATGTCTGTGACTAATATGCGCATAAATATTCGCCGTGGTTGAGATGTCTGCATGGCCGAGCCATTCCTTGATATCATTGATATCCCAACCTTTATCAACAAGGATAGAGGCGGTTGAGTGCCTCAAATCGTGGTAGCGCATTTGAGGTAGTCCATGACGAGCCAAGGCACGCTTAAAACTCCGTGTAAGGCTATCAGGACGGTAAGGCACACCATTAGGATTCTTGAAAATATAATCATTCATATGATAGCCAGAACCAAGCCTGCGCTTGTAGTCATCTTGTTGGTCTTTTAGCTTCAAAAGCAATGCCTTAACATCTGGGAGCAACTCATAAGTTCGTCGGCTTGTGTATGTCTTGGTGGTATCTTTTCTTACAATATGACCGTTCCCAACCACAGTATGATTTATCGTGATAGTGTTAGCATCAAAATCAACGGCTTGCCAACGAAGGCCAAGCGCTTCTGATTTTCTTAAACCATAATATAGAGTAACATAAACGATAGGGCCAATCTCTTCATTTTGAAAAGCGTCAAGCATCTTTTGAGCATCTTCGGATGTTAGGAAAACTTGACGCTCATCTTTTTTGTTGGCTTTCTTGGGTAAGGGAACTTGAAGGGCAGGGTTAATTTTGATATCTCCATATAGAACGGCATATTCAAATACCTGTCTAAGAATACTGATAATCTTTCTAATTGAGGTGTTAGACTGTCCCCCAATCTTGTTATCCTTTCTGCCACCGTCATTGGAAAGATAATTGACATAATCAAAAATATGACCTGCAGTGATATCTTGAATGTTCAAATTGAGATCTCTAAAATAGGGAACAAGGTGCCTATCAATATAGGTGTGATATCCGCCATAAGTGGTTTCGGCAACCTCACTTTTGCGAAGATTTTTCCACATTATTAAGTAGTCCGCCATCTTGGTTGGATGGTCGCTTTTTTCAAGATGCTTGTATTTTTCAATC
Organism: Eubacteriales bacterium; assembly: GCA_045637205.1. Classification (GTDB taxonomy): domain Bacteria; phylum Bacillota; class Clostridia; order Oscillospirales; family CAG-272; genus RGIG4608. Next base: position 1,148 of record JAZTYY010000007.1, read on the forward strand.
AACTGCTCAATCATAGCAGTAGCTTTCTTTTGAGCACCTCGGCCCGAAAGACCTGTGCTAACCCACTTATCCCGCCTGACGTGACCTCTGTCATAGTAGTTTAGGCGGATATAATAAATATCTTTTCTTAATGCAACGCAACCGGTCATATTAGCACCTCTTTAGTCCTCGTCGGAGATTAGAACTTCAATGGCAAGCTGCATACCGAGCTTAAAGGCATAGATAAATATAGACTTTTCGGCAAGGCTTGCATATTCGCTCCAGCAGTCGTCAAACTTTTCAAAGGTTTCCTTTTGCTCGTCATTCAAAGTGGCTAAAAGCGTTTCATGATGCCGAGCCATATATTCCATTAATTGCTTCATTTCCGGTGTGGTAGTCCGACTATCAGTCTCGGGACAGATGTTCCCGTACCACAATTCTTCAAATATAGATTTCATCCTATATCCTTCGTTAGTTGCTTTAGAATATTATAACGTGAAATCTTACATTTGCGAATACCTTTTATAGTTGTTTGCAAAAATGTTGCAAATAGTCGATTTTTATGATATAATGCAGATGAAAAATACGAAGCAGAGGTAAAAGATATGAAGATATCATCAATTTATATTCAAAACTTCAAAAAACTGTATCGTTGTAAAATTGATTTTAGCAAGGATACGACTTTGTTTGTTGGTGCCAATAATAGCGGCAAGACTTCTGCCATGGATGCGCTTGGAAAATTTTTGGCTGGACGTCCATTTGTTTTTAATGATTTTACAATTTCAAATCGAGAGCTAATCAATCAAATTGGAGCACAGTGGGAGGCACCAGATTGCGAAAAGCCTGAATCTATTTTAGACTGGTCGAATTTGCTTCCCTCTATGGATGTGTGGCTTGATGTAGGTTTACAGGATATTCACCATGTTGTTAGTATCATTCCAACCCTCAACTGGCGAGGCAGACTACTGGGTGTTCGTTTATTGTTTCAACCTCAAAAGATTGAAACATTGTTTACGGAGTATCGGGAAGCCTTCTTTGCTGCACGTGAAACGGAGAAAAAGAATACCGGTAATGAGGCTATTCAACTTTTTCCAAAAAACTTATGTGATTTTCTTGAAAGAAAACTATTAGCATACTTTACTATCAAGTCATATATTTTAGATCCGAGCAAAGCAACCGAACCTTCTCCTCAAGAAACTGTTTTCGAAATGGAATGCCTTGCAGACAATCCATTAAAAGGTATTGTCCGTATAAATATGATCAGTGCACAGCGCGGGTTTTCTGACACCGACAAAAAGGAACCTTCCGAAGTTGAACGGACAAGCCTTTCTTCGCAAATAAGAGGATACTATGACAAATACCTTGATCCGGAAAAAACGCCTTCACCAGAAGATCTCAGCATTCTTGTGGCGACAGAGCAAGCCAGAAAAGTTTTTGACAAAAATCTGGAAACGAAATTTGAACCCGCAATTAAAGAACTTGAAGAATTGGGATACCCAGGTGTAACCAATCCTCAGATTACAATTTCAAGCAAAGTGACTACAACCGAGATGCTGAAGCATGATTCGGCAGTACAGTATTCTCTCGGCACAAAAGAAGAAGGCCTTATGCTCCCAGAAAAATATAACGGCTTAGGTTATCAAAATTTGATTTCTATTGTGTTTGATTTAATAACGTTCCGTGATGGGTGGATGCGTAAAGGAAAAGCGGGTACAACAGATGAGATAATAGAGCCGTTGCAGTTAGTGCTTATTGAAGAACCCGAAGCACATTTACATGTACAAGTGCAGCAGGTGTTCATTCGGAAGGCATACAGCATTCTTCGAAACCATGAGAAGTTAGGCGATAACAATTTGTTTTCTACTCAGTTGGTGATCAGTACGCATTCCAGTCATATTGCACGAGAAGAAAAGTTTGCAAATCTGAGGTATTTCAAACGGTTATCCAAAGGATCTGAATGTAAGGTTGCAACATCAAAAGTAGTCAATTTGTCGGATGTGTTTGGAGAGGAAAACGATACTGATAAATTTGTAACCCGATATTTACAGACAACACATTGCGACTTGTTTTTTGCGGATGGAGCTATTTTGGTTGAGGGTTCTGCAGAATACATGTTGCTCCCTCATTTCATTAGAAACAAATATACAAAGTTAAATCAACGATATATTACCATTCTTAATATCAATGGGAAGCACTCGCACCGTTTGGCGCCTCTGATTGATAAACTCGCATTACCAACGCTGGTTATAACCGATTTGGATTCAGCTGAATCAACAGGGCATCACAAAAAAGCAGAACCGATGAGAAAGAAAGGCTTGATTAGTGGCAATTATGCAATAACAGATTGGATTATAGGAAAAAATCTGTTGGATGATCTTCTTGACTTGCCAGATGATGAAAAGATAGTCTCAAAGAAATCCGTATGCGATTATCAAATTCGGGTAGCATATCAAGTTCCAATAAAGGTTACCCATCTTGATGTAGAAGTCGAAGCGTTGGCAAGGACTTTTGAAGATAGCTTGATATATACCAACTGGGATGTTTTAAGCAAATTAAACGCAACAGATCCTGGACAGCTTTTGAAAAAAATAAAAGACGGATTTGATGCGCAGAATTCTTTTGATTCATTGAAAACTACAATTTTTAATGAATTAAAAAAATCGGAAGTGAAAGCCGAGTTCGCCTTGGATTTGATATTTTCTATAGCGCCAGAAGAAATTGCTGTACCACAATATATCAATAAAGGGCTTACTTGGTTAGAGAGTGTTTTGTGTACGGAGGTCAACTGATGGAACAATATTCAAATACCGAAACATCAATGTTAGATAATCACGTTGATGACCATGTTGATGTTGAGATTCAAGAATGCCTAAGTTCAAACCCTCCAAAGAGTTTCTTCATGTTCGCCGGTGCAGGTTCTGGTAAGACTCGCAGTTTGATTAACACGCTTGAATACCTCGATAAAGAAAAAGGTCATTATTTAGCGGAACATGGGAAACAAATTGCGATTATTACATACACTAACGCAGCTTGCGATGAAATTGGAAGACGTCTTCAATATAAGCCTATTTTTATGGTATCCACAATCCATAGTTTCTTATGGGAAATGATAAAAAACTTTCAACAGGATATAAAGATATGGGTTGAAGGTTCTATTGCTGCGGAAATTGATGAATTGCAAAATAAACAGAAGGCGGGCAAAGGAGGATCTGCTGCTACTGCCAGGGCTGAGAAAATTATAAGCAAGCAAAAACGCTTAGAAAAAATAAAAACGGTAAAGCGATTTTCATATAATCCCAATGGCGACAACCTAGGGTTCGATTCATTGAGCCATGACGAAGTTATAAAAATAGGTTCAGAATTTATAGCCAAAAGAGAAACAATGCAAGAAATTTTGGTAAATAAATTTCCTATTATGCTAATTGATGAAAGCCAAGATACCAAGAAAGAACTCGTTGATGCACTTCTCTGTGTTTATGAAAACCACAAAAACTGGGCTATTGGCATGTTTGGTGATACCATGCAAAAGGTTTATATGGATGGCAAGGAGCGCTTGGATGAAGCTGTACCCCATGACTGGACATTTCCACAAAAAATTATGAATCATCGTAGTGCAGCGCGAATTGTTGAGTTAGCCAATGCAGTTCGGAAATTATCAGA
>JAZTYY010000008.1:0-10264 GCA_045637205.1 Eubacteriales bacterium
GGAACTCTCTGTGCAGAACCGATGAGCTTACCGTTCAATTCAGGGATAACTAGGCCGATAGCCTTAGCAGCACCTGTTGAGTTAGGAACGATGTTAGCAGCACCTGCTCTTGCTCTTCTCATGTCGCCCTTTCTGTGAGGACCGTCAAGAATCATCTGATCGCCTGTGTAAGCGTGGATTGTTGACATGATACCTGACTGAATAGCAGCGTAGTCATCCAATGCCTTAGCCATAGGAGCCAAGCAGTTTGTTGTACATGAAGCAGCAGAGATGATTGTGTCATCAGCTGTAAGTGTTTCGTTGTTTGTACCGAAAACGATTGTCTTAAGGTCATTACCTGCGGGAGCAGAAATAACTACCTTCTTAGCACCTGCATCGATGTGTGCCTGAGATTTTTCCTTTGAGCAGTAGAAACCTGTGCATTCAAGAACTACGTCAACACCGAGCTCACCCCAAGGGCAGTCAGCTGCGTTCTTTTCAGCATAGATCTTAAGTGTTTTACCGTCAACTGTGATTGTGCCTGCTTCGTCATCGGACTCAACTGTGTGACCAAGAGCAAGGTAGTTACCCTGAGCTGTGTCATACTTGAGAAGGTGAGCGAGCATCTTGGGGCTTGTAAGGTCGTTGATAGCTACGATTTCGTAACCTTCAGCACCGAACATCTGACGGAAAGCGAGACGACCGATACGGCCGAATCCGTTAATAGCAACTTTTACTGACATTTTAATGTCCTCCATTTAAAAAATATTTTTTAACTATTTGGTCTGGAACCTTCTAAGTTCCCATACACATCTATTTTATCGCATTTTAAGAAAATATACAAGACTTTTGACAAAAATTTCTCAATTTTGTTGATTTGTTTGAATAAAAACGTTAAAAAAAAGATATTTTAAGCATATTGCACAAAAAATGTACCCCATATATATAGAAACAACATAAAAAAACATCTTTTTATTGATTTTATCAAAAAAAGTCAAATGCTTGTTGAAAAATTTGATTGTATAGTGTATAATATAAGTAATAAAATTATTATTTTGGAGTATTCTATGGCTTTAAAGATAAATAAATATGACATACTAAAGATACTAAAGCACTTTTTCTTTGTTGCTTTGGGAACATTAATACTTGCATTTGGAACAGCGGTATTCCTTGTTGAATACGATCTTGTAACAGGTGGTGTTTCAGGTTTTGCCATTGTTTTGAATGAAATTTGGCCAAATAGTGAGGATTTCTATATTACCGTATTAACTTGGGGACTCTTCTTGTTAGGCTGGATATTCTTGGGACACAATTTCGCGGCCAAGACCTTGCTTTCAACAATTCTTTATCCCTTTATGTATATGGCGTGCAGATTGCTTGTTGACCCTGATTTAAATTTGTTTAATGGATACTTTATTATTCACAAGGCAGCTTATCAAGACATTGCCGTGTTTATTGCAGCAACTCTTGGTGGCGCGTGTGTGGGCGTTGGATGTGCGCTTGCATTTAAGGGTGGTGGTTCAACCGGTGGCGTTGACGTAATCGCGTTCCTTGTTTGTAAGATATTCAAAAAGTTAAAAAGCTCATACGTTATTTTTGCTATTGATGCCACAATTATTACGTTAGGTATCTTTGTAATTCAAGATATGGTTCTTTCCTTGCTTGGTATTGTGTCGGCATTCCTTTGCGCCTTGATGATTGATAAGGTGTTCCTTGGAAATGATGGTGCATACGTGGCGCAGATTGTATCGGATGAGTACGAAATTATTTCCAAGGGAATTATTAGGCAGCTTGATAGAACTGCAACCATAGTTGACGTTATGGGAGCATATTCTAAGCAGCCCAAAAAGATGCTTATCGTTTCATTTAGTATGCGAGAGTATTCTGATTTGGTGAATATAATCAACCATGCTGACCCCGGTGCATTTATGACAGTTACTAGAGCGCACGAAAATCACGGAGAAGGTTGGACAACTGAAAAGAAATAAAGAAAAAAGGAGAGCAAGAAGCTCTCCTTTTATTTTATTCATGTTTTTCAATAAACTTCCAAATCTTACCCCAATATTTATCGGGATATAGAAGGGCGGACATTTCGTGATTTGCTCCTTTACATATAAGGAGCTCCTTTTTGCATGAAGCGTTGTTATAAAGCTCGTGTGCCATGCTTACGGGAACAACGGTGTCGTCAGTTCCGTGTATAAAGAGTATTGGTGTTTGAGATTTTTTAACTTGATTGAGTCCTGAGGCTTCCTTGATGTCAAAACCCACGCGCTTCTTTATTGCGCGTCTGAAAATTTCAATACAGGGAAACGCAGGGAGCTTCATCATTTTTGGAATTTTATACGTATACGCATCATAAACCGAGCTGTAACCACAATCCTCAATTGCGCATACAACGTTTTTAGGGAGAATTTCTCCCGTTGTCATCATAACGGTTGCGGCACCCATTGAAACACCGTGAAGGACAATTTTGGCGTTAGAATTTTCTTCATTTATATAATTAATCCAATCAACAATGTCAAATCTTTCGTGCCAACCCATTGTGCAATAATCGTAGTCACTGCCAAGATGGGCGCGAAGATAGGGAAGGAGCACGTTATATCCAGCCTCATAATATTTTTTAGCAAGATATGAAACCGACTTCACCGACGCGCGATAGCCGTGCACGATAATTACGTATTTTGATGCATTGGCAGATTGCTTGTAAAGAAGAGCATTGATGCTTCTACTCTCACTGTTGGTTATTGACACATTAGTGCCCAAGGTTTTTTCATAAAACTCACGGCCGGCAATAACGTCCGGGTTGTTAGCAAAGTCTTCGCGATTTTTCTTGGTCATCAGTTTGCGCTTAATAACTGCAATGCCGTCGCGATGGAGGTGCTCATCAACAAGCTTTTCTATTTTCTTTTTGATGGCAAAGCCTGCTGCAATGGTACCCGTTACGGCAAGCGCACCGAGGGCCAATTTATAATCAGTTCTCATTTACTTCTCCAAAAATTATTTTGTTCCTGTTGAGCCAAAGCCACCCTCACCGCGAACGGTTTCAGAGAGCTCGTCAGCCTCTTCAAAATCAGCAACAACGTAAGGTGTGATAACGAGCTGAGCAATTCTTTCGCCCTTTGCAACTGTTTGCTCAACCTCACTGTGATTGTGAAGGGCAACCATAACCTCGCCGCGATAGTCACAGTCGATAACGCCAACCTTGTTGGCAGGGGCAAGACCACGCTTTGAAGCAAGACCGCTTCTTGCATAGATAAGGCCCGCAAAACCGACGGGTAATTCAAGAGCAAGACCTGTTTTGATAAGAATTGTTGCATGAGGAGCAATAGTTACATCGTCCATAGCGGAATAAAGGTCAGCACCTGCTGAGAAGGGTGATCCATATGTAGGAATAATGGCATTGTCATTAAGCTTTTTAATTTTAATATTATATTTCATATTTTTTCTCCAAAAATTAGGATTTTTATATTATTATGTTACCATAAATCACAATAAATTGCAAGTGAAAAATTGACAAAATAGATAAAGTGTGCTATTATTAAAATAAGAAATAATTTTGAAATTATATAACTTGAAACAATATCTCAATTATCATGAGGAAAAAATGACTAGATCAGAGGCATATCACAAGAAAATGACCGAAGAATCGGTTTCTAAAATAATAATATCCTTAGGAATACCAACTACCATATCTATGCTTATTACCAATATATATAATATGGCAGATACGTATTTCGTTGGAACTGTTGGCCCTGATGCGCAGGCGGCAACGGGTATTTTGTTCACGCTTCAGTGCATCATTCAGGCGGTTGCCTTTATGCTTGGTCACGGTTCGGGAACTTACGTTGCAAAATATCTTGCGCAAAGAAATATAACAAAGGCATCAAGCTATACAACAACTGCTTTTGTTTCGGGTGCAGTTATAGGGGCTTTCATTTTAAGCTTGGGGCTTGTATTTCTTAGACCCTTTATGACGCTGCTTGGTGCGAGGGGTGGCGTTTTACCACATGCTGAGCAATACGGTATGTGGATTCTAATATCCTGCCCATTCCTTATTTGCTCACTTGTTTTAAATAACGTGTTAAGATATGAGGGCAAGGCATTTTATGCGATGTTTGGACTTACAACGGGTGGTGTTTTGAATATTGCAGGAGACTATGTGTTCGTAAAGGTGCTTGATATGGGCGTTTACGGAGCGGGTCTTGCAACTGCAATTTCACAAATTATCAGCTTTACCATTCTCATTATATTATATATAAAATTTGCTCAAAGCCATATTTCACTTAAATTGATGGCTAAAGAGGGTGAAATTTACCTCAATATCTTCAAAATGGGGTTACCCTCACTCATTCGTCAGGGTCTTACATCTATTTCAAACGGTTTGCTTAACAATCTAATCGTTGGTGGTGAAGCTCAGGCGGCAATGAGCATTGTTCAAAAATATTCGTCCTTTGTTATGTGCGTTGGACTCGGCATAGGTCAGGGTTATCAGCCCTTTGCATCCTTCAACTACGAATTGAAGGAATATGACAGGGTTAAAAAGGGAACAAAATTCCTTGTTGCCTTTGGCACCATTGCCATTGGCATAATTGCCACAATTGGATTTATTCTTTCCCCCACGTTGATGAGAATTTTCCAAGAGGATCCGGCAACAGTGAAAATTGGTATCCCTGCAATGCAATATGCATCAATTGGACTTTTGTTCTTGCCAATTACGGTTTCATGTAATATGCTTTATCAAAGCATCAGAAAGGCAGCAATGGCATCATTTATGGCAATTATGCGTTCAGGTGCTGTGCTTATCCCTGTCCTTTTGATTGCACATGCCATCGGTGGACTTAACGGTGTAATTATGGCGCAGCCCATAGCCGATGTTTTAACGGGAATTATTACTCTTCCGTTCCTTATTAGATTCTTTAAAAAGACGCCTTCGACTGCTGAAGCAAGGGGGGAAGTATGAAAATAAACAAGAAAAAAATACTGCAATATACCCCAATAACCTTTATGGGTATATGCGTTGTGTCATTTTTGATATTTCTTGCATTGAATGAGGATTTTTCAATACAGGATTTTCTCGAATTAACGCGTGGCAATCCAATAATTACGTCGGCTGCGATCATACTTGCCTTTATTATCAAGGGCTTTGTTGTGTTTATGCCATATGCGGTGATAGCAATTTCGGCTATGGCGATGCTCGATTTTCCCGTGGCACTTGCCACAGTTCTTATCGGCACGTTGGTGAATCTTTCGGTTCCTTATTGGATGGGTAGGCTCACAAAGGACGATTGGATTCAAAAGATACTTGATAAAATTCCAAAGATTCGTAAGTATTATGAGATGACGGATAATCTCTTTTTGCTCAGCTTTACACTTCGCGCGATGAACCTTTCAAACGAATGTCTTGGATTATTTTTCGGCTCGGCAGGACTTAAATATATACCGTATCTTGTGGCAAATTTCATTGCCATTATGCCAAGCATGATTAGCTATATAATTCTTGGCAAGGATATGAATCTTCTTGAATCAATTCAAGAGCCTGTCTTTTGGGCGGCAATTGTGGTGGATTGCCTTATGGTCACGGTAATGACCGTATATTTCAAGAAAAAACAAAAAAGCAAGGCAAATAAATAAAAAAAGCTCCCATATGGGAGCTTTTCTATTTATTATTTTTCAGTTGCTGTTTGCTCGTAGGAGGTGTCCTTGCTTAATGTTTCCACGTCCTTGGTAGAGAAGTATTCAAGTGGGTCAACTGAAAGACCGCCCACTGTCATTTCGAAGTGGAGGTGGGGCTCATCTGCAATTTCAACCATTGCCGTTGCGCCAACCGTTGCAATTTGCTGACCTGCCTTTACCTTTGCACCCTCGATAATGCCCTTGGGGAGCTCTGTTGAAACGTTTTTATAGATGGAAACAGCATCACCGTTGTGCTTAACTGCGATGCACTGACCCATTCTAACGTCCTCCCAAATTTGCATAACTGTGCCGTCAGCTACGGAATAGACGGGAGCGCCGTCTGTGGTGATTACGTCAATGCCGAGATGAACGCGATAATCGTTCATTGTGGGTGAGAAAACCTGAAGCTCGGAGTCGTGTACATTGAGTAGTTTACCTGAAACGGGAAGGGAAAACGTGGGGAGCTTTGAGCCAACGTCGCTTGAGGTGTCATCGGATGGAGTTGAGGGGACGGGCTGCTTAGGAGTAGTTGTTGTCTGCTTGGGAGTGGTTACATCGGGAGTGGTTTGTTTGTTGCGGTTTGTAGCAACAACGGCTGAAACGATGACAATCATCGCAAGCAAAATGGAAATTGCGGCAATGTATATTGCTTTGTTTTCCTTGAAATTTCTAATAATTTTTTCTTTATCAAACATAATTAAGTTCCTTTCTGTGCATAATTTTTGCTTTGATAGTAGTATTTTTGCCCTATTTTTTTGCTTTATACGAAATTTTGATAAAATAATCAAAATATGAGCAAGTTCATTTGACAAATTGAAAAAATTTTGATATAATCAAAATAATAAAGTGAAAGGTAATAATTATGGAAAGAATTTTAGAAACCAAGGGCAAGCTCCTTGGAATTGATTTTGGAGATAAAAGAACGGGTCTTGCGGTTTCAGACCCATCAAGAATTTTAGCATCGGGTATTGGATATATTTCACCCGGTGGTATTGTAAAGGTGGCTGACGCTATTGCCGATGTGTGCCGTGAGCAAAGAATTGTTGGCATAGTTTTGGGATTGCCCGTTAATATGGACGGCTCACAGGGCTTCCGAGCAGATAGAATTAAAGAACTGGCATCACTTTTGAACGAAAGAATGCCCGAAATTCCCGTTGCATTTTTTGATGAACGTTTGTCAACGATGGCAGCAACTCGTTTTCTTAATGAAACAAACACTCGCGGTGCTAAAAGAAAGGGAGTTGTTGATACACTTTCTGCACAAATCATTCTTCAAAATGCACTTGATAAGTTGAAGTATATGCAAAATTCTTGATAAATAGATACACTGCTCAATACAAAGGAGAAATTTATGAAGTTTTCATCATTTGTTCATTTTGCCACGTTTGGTGTTAAGACGATTTTGTTTAGAAAAAAACTACCAATTTTAGGCACTGTGATTGTTACCGATAAGTGTAATTTACACTGTAAGCACTGTTCGGTAAATAATATCACGGCTGTTGTGCATCCTTATACGCAAGTTAAACGTGAGATGCAGGAGCTTTATGACATGGGGATCAGGATCTTGTTTTTCTGTGGCGGGGAAACGTTCCTTTGGCGCGACGGAGAAAAGACATTGCGTGATCTTGTCATTGAAGCAAAAGAAATGGGATTTTTAATTGTAAATGTGGTTACTAACGGAACATATCCTATCGACCTTCCGGAAGCGGATTTGATCTTGTTAAGCCTTGATGGAGACAGGGAACATCACAATGAAATACGCGGCAATACATACGATACAATTATGAATAATATTGCTAACGCAACTGCTGAAAACATTTGCTTCTATATGGCTATAAATCAGATAAATAAGGATTGTGTGGCGCACGTTTGCCGTACAGCACGAGATACAAAGAATGTAAAAGCAGTTTCATTCAATTTCCACACACCCTATCCGGATACAAGAGAATTGGCACTTACCAAAGAGGATAAGAAAAAGTGTTGTGATACTATCGAGCAGATGATGAAGGAAGGTGCACCCATATTCAATTTAAAGAGTGCATTTCCATATCTTATTGAAAATAAATTTCCAACGCCCTGTCATCAATGTGTTGTAATTGAAAATGGAAAGATTTCTACTTGTGGCAGATGTATTGATGTGCCCGATCTTTGCTCGGAATGTGGATATTTCTTTGTTGCGGAATATACACTTTTGTTTAAGGGTAATATTAAGATTATTTTTGAAATGCTTCGCACCTATTTGAAATTTATTTAGGAGAAAACTATGAGCGTAATCACTAATCTAACAAGAATGTGGCTTACACGAACTGTTAAGCCCTTTGAGTTTAAAAATGAATATGATCAAACACTCCCTTTCGAAGAATGTGATGGGCTTGGACTTTATGTTCATATTCCTTTTTGTAAGAGTATATGTAATTTTTGCCCTTATTGTAAGGTGCGTTATTCTGAGGAACTTTGTAACAGATACATAGATGCTCTTATTCAAGAAATTCATATGGTTGGCTCACAATGTAGCGGTAAAAAGCATGCAACAAGTCTGTATTTTGGAGGAGGTACTCCTGCCTTAGCGGTAGATCGTATAGATGAGATAATTTCTGCTCTTGGAGAGCATTTTGATATTAGCGAAGGAATAGGACTTGAGCTTCATCCCGACAATGTAAATGAGGAAACACTTGCTATTTTAAAAAAAGCAGGTGTAACCAAAATCAGCATAGGTGTTCAATCATTTAGTGATAAATACAGTGCGATTCTTGGTAGAAAAAAGATTGATACAGAAGCTATGGTATCTGCTTTGAAAAAAGTACCGTTTGAAACTGTGTCTATGGACCTTATTTTTGCGCTTCCTAATCAAACCTTTGAGGATTTGAAAGAAGATATTGATAAGGCATTTTCGTTTGGAGCTAATCACGTTGCAATATATCCATTCATTGATTTCACATTCACTGATAGCCCTGTTAAGAGTATGTCTAAAAAGAAGAAGAGAAAGCTACTTGATGAGATAACAAAATATTGTTATTCCAAAGGATATTCTCGCAATTCTATATGGACATTTGCTCGTGACGAGGCGGAATATTCTTCTATGACGAGAGAGAATTTTTTGGGGTTTGGTTGTTCTGCAACAACACTTTTAAAAGAGCAATTTAAAATAAACACGTTTGATATTGAATCCTATTGTAAAAGGGTGGACGAAGGAAAAATTCCAACCTCGTTAACTATAAGATTTATTAAACGCCAAAGAATGATATATTGGCTATTTTGGACTGCATATAGCACAAAGGTTGATAAAAGAGATTTCGAAAAATTCTTCGGTAAATCGCTAAATAAAATGTACGGATTTGAACTTTTTGTTGCAAAGCTTTTAGGCTTTGTAAAGGAGAAGGATGGAATTTATGAGATGACTCTAAAGGGTGCGTTTTATTATCATTATTATGAAAATTTTTATACACTTTCTTATATTGATAAAATGTGGGGAATAATGAGAAAAGAAGCATTTCCGGAAAAAATAGAGCTCTGATTTATATACAAAACAAAAACACCTCGTGAATTTCACGAGGTGTTTTATTTTTAAGTTATCAGCTTAAGCGATAATGTAAAGAGCAAGAACCAAGCCTACAAGAATTACTGCAAGTACTGCTGTTGCTCTGAACAAAATCTTATCCTTATCGCTTGTCTTGGTGTTACCAAGATAGGAATTGTTTCCGCCTGCGATTGCACCGGAAAGCTCCTTACCCTTACCAGTCTGCATAAGAACAAGTACTGTAAGAGCGATTGCTACAAGAATAAGCACGATTCCCAAAATATAATGTGCTACCATTGTAAGTTCCTCCAAATAAAATTATGAGTTAAACACAATGCTCAAAATTAACCGAGCTTAGCCTGGTTAACCTTGATGCCGGGGCCCATTGTAGATGCGATTACACAGCTCTTAATGTACTGACCCTTAGCAGCAGCGGGCTTTGCCTTAATAACTGCACCAACGAGTGTGTTAAAGTTCTCAGCAAGCTTTTCGGGACCGAAAGAAGCCTTACCAATGGGACAGTGGATGATGTTTGTCTTATCAAGACGGTACTCAATCTTACCAGCCTTAGCTTCAACAACAGCCTTAGCTACGTCAGGAGTAACTGTACCAGCCTTGGGGTTGGGCATAAGGCCCTTAGGACCAAGGATCTTACCAAGACGACCTACAACGCCCATCATGTCGGGAGAAGCGATAACAACGTCGAATTCGAACCAGTTTTCTTTTGTGATCTTTTCAACCATATCAAGTTCGCCAACGTAGTCAGCACCAGCTGCCTTTGCAGCCTCTGCCTTGTCACCCTTTGCGAATACAAGTGTTCTAACTGTCTTACCTGTACCGTTGGGAAGAACTACAGCACCTCTAACCTGCTGGTCTGCGTGACGGGAGTCAACGCCGAGCTTTGCGTGGAATTCGATTGTTTCGTCGAACTTAGCGCTTGCAGTCTTTACAACGAGGTCAAGAGCTTCGGCAGGATCATACTGTTTGCCGGCTTCAATAAGCTGTGCACCGGCTACATATTTCTTACCATGTTTCATTACTGTTAACCTCCTTGTGGTTCATCGGGAATTACCCCTCCCACATTACTCTTAGATT
>JAZTYY010000009.1:0-9628 GCA_045637205.1 Eubacteriales bacterium
CTTATGGCAGGTTAATAAAAGGCGGATTTGATTTCATCCAAGGCATTAAGCCGAGGATTTCATCCAAACTTGTTTGGATTTCATCGTGGCTTTTGCCACGATTTCATTTCTTCAAATCTCCTCGATAAATCAAAATTTGAAATTATGAGTGAATTTGTGCGAAATGCTATAAAAAATCGTTAAAAAACAAAGAAAAACATTAAAAAATCATCTTGTCAAATTATATTGGTTTATGTTATAATAAATCATAATTTGATATTTATGGGGGAATTGTCATTATGAAAAAGGAACTTTATGGTGAATTGAGAGTAATTGGTATGAAGGGCTGTGAACAGTTTGTTTCACAGGTTGACTACTATCTTAAGGAGTGGAGACACAGTAATCCCGAGGAAACATTCATTGTTAACCACGAGTGCCCTCGCTTTGGCACAGGTGAAGCAAAATGTGTTATTCACGAAACACTTCGTGGTGATGACGTTTACATCATTACCGACTGCTTTAACTATAGCGTTACATACAAGATGTATGGTATGAACGTGCCAATGAGCCCTGACGATCACTATTGTGATCTTAAGCGTACAATTGCGGCTATTGCGGGTAAGGCAAGAAGAATCACTGTTATCATGCTCATGCTCTATGAGGGTCGCCAGCACAAGAGAAGCGCAAGAGAATCTCTTGACTGTGCACTTATGCTTCAAGAGCTTATGGGAATGGGTGTTACAAACTTCTTAACCTTTGATGCTCACGATCCAAGAATTAATAATGCTGTTCCTCTTCATGGATTTGATAACGTTCAACCCACATACCAGATGATTAAGTCACTTGTTAAGAACGTGCCTGACATCATCGTTGACAAGGATCACCTTGTAATGATTTCTCCCGATGAAGGTGCTATGCAGAGATGTATGTACTATTCATCCGTGCTTGGAATTGATATTGGTATGTTCTACAAGCGCCGTAACTATTCAGTTATTGTTGATGGTAGAAACCCCATCGAAGCACACGAATACCTTGGTCAAGACCTTGCAGGCAAGGATGTTATTATCGTTGACGACATGATTGCTTCAGGTGAATCACTTCTTGACGTTGCTAAGCAGCTTAAGGCAAAGGGTGTAAAGAGAATTTTCAACTTTGCTACCTTCGGCCTTTTCACAAGTGGCTTTGAAAAGCTCGACAAGGCATATGAGGACGGTCTTTTCGACAAAATCTTCACAACAAACCTTGTATATCATAAGCCCGAGCTTGAACAGAAGGAATGGTGGTGTGAGGTTAATATGTGCAAATACGTTGCATTCCTTATTGATACACTCAACCACGATGATACCATCAGCCGTCTTATTGACCCTGTTGATAGAATCAATAGCTTGCTTGTTAGATATAATAAGAGATAAAAATATAGCCCGACTTTTTAAGTCGGGCTTTTTATTTTTTATTCACAAAAAGTTCATAATTGTGTAGTATAATGCTATATTAGAGAAATATCGGCTCTTTATGAGCAGAATGGAGTATATATGTCAGAAAATAAATCTTGTGTTGCTAAAAAAACCTCGATTGGTGGTCAAGCACTTATCGAAGGTATTATGATGCGCGGACCTAAGAAATCCGCAATGGCGGTTAGAAATCCGCAGGGCGAAATCGTACTTGAAAAGTGGGACAACGAGCCTGCCAATAAAAAGCCGTCATCATTTGATAAATTTAAAAAGCTTCCCATTATCCGTGGTATTTTCAATTTTGTTTCATCAATGAAGATGGGTTATTCATCACTTATGAAGAGTGCTGAAATTGCAGGCTTTGAGGATGAGGGTGAAAAGGAAGAAAGCAAGGGCCTTATGGCAGTTGTTGGAGTTATTGCTGCAGTTTTGGGTGTTGTGCTTTCAGTTGCGTTGTTCATTTATCTTCCCTCAGCGCTTTATGATCTTATCGCGTGGCCTCTCCCCATGCTTAAAGAATCTAAGTTTTTATTCTTGAGATCTCTTTTTGAAGGTATTTTGAAGGTAGTTATTCTTGTAACCTATATGGCTGTTGTTTCAAGAATGAAGGATATTAAGCGCACATTCCAATATCACGGCGCTGAGCATAAGACAATCTTTTGTTACGAGGCAGGACTTGAGCTCACAGTTGAAAACGTTAAAAAGCAGGGCAGATTCCACCCAAGATGTGGAACAAGCTTCCTTATTGTTATGGTTATCGTTGGTGTGTTGATCGGTATGCTCATTCCCACAAGAATTGGAAGTTTTGAAATTCATTCCTTGGTTAGATCACTTATCAAGATTGCATTGCTTCCCCTTACAATGGGACTTGGTTATGAGTTCATTAAGTTGGCGGGCAAGACCGACAATGCTTTCACAAGAATTCTTTCAGCTCCCGGTCTTTGGATGCAGAGAATTACTGTTCTTGAGCCCACTGACGATATGATTGAATGCGCAATTGCGGCGGTTAACGAGGTTATTCCCGAGGACGGCTCAGATTTAATGTAAAAATAAAAGAGAGTATGTTTTTCATACTCTCTTTTTTATTTTTGTTGGCAAAAGACTAATTGCCAAAAGAATTTGTGATGGGACGTAGAATATCCACGCGAAATCAATTCCTGAATAGAGAATGCTATATAAAACCGTACCCTCTTGAATTGTGAAGTAAGGCCCGATATTTAAAAGGCCGATGAATATATCACAAAGAATGAAGAATAAAAGACCAATTGCCATAATTGGAGAGGCTTTGAAATTGATAAAAGCAAAAACTATATTCAAAAAGAGATTTACAAAATAGAGCATTGAAACAAGTGCCAATGCATCAACGTTGTCACCAAGAACTAAGCAGGTGGCAAGCAATATTAAGGTTGATGCGCAGATTCTTGCAATCAAATGAAACTTTCTTATTTTTAAACGTTCTTCTTCAAAATATATTCTCAAAAAATAAGCCGTTTGAGTGCCGACGAAGAATATCATCCCTGCAAGCTGATTGGTTGCTCCAAAAATTACAAGGAACAAGTCGGCTCCAACTGTACAAATAAGTGCTATCTGTGTAAAAATATATGACTTTGTTTTTTTAGCAAAAACAATACAAAAAAGACATGCTAAAACTATGATGAGATACGTTGTATATTTGTTTGCTATGGGTAGGTGTATGGTGATACCCAATAAAAGCTCAACAATCACAAATACATTGCATAGTATAAGCAATTTCCTTTGGCTTTTAACCATAATGATTTATTATCCTTTATTTCGTTAATTTTATGTTGTTTATATAATTTTCTATAATTTCGCGCTCGCAAAAATACTCGTTTTTACCGTTGATTAATTGATAGCGCTCGTGTCCCTTGCCTGCAAGGAGAATGATATCACCACGTTTTGCAATATTGAGGGCATATTCAATTGCTTCCTTTCTGTCGGGAATTGAGACGTATGAGGAGTCGTCAGTATACTGAATAGCAATTTCGTCAATTATTGCCTGTGGGTCTTCGGTATTTGGATTGTCTGAGGTCAGAATTGAAAAATCAGCATACTCAGCTGCCACAGCACCCATTTGGGCGCGGCGCACCTGTGTTCTGCATCCAACTGAACCAAAAAGACAAATAAGACGGGTTGGTTCATATTTTCTAAGAGCCGTAAGAGCTGATTTCAAGCTGAGACCGTTGTGCGCGTAGTCGATTACAAAGCAAGCGCCGTTATCGGTTAAAAGAGCTTCAAACCTTCCGTCAATATTCATTTTTGAAAGAGTGGATGTGGCAAAATCCATATCAATACCTAACGCACTTGCAACCGAGAGTGTGGCAAGTGCATTGTGAATATTGAATTCACCGGGAACACTCAATGAGCAGGGAATTGTTTTGCCGTTGATGTGGCAATCGAATGCCGTACCTAAAATTTCGTTGCTTCGGCAAAGCTCAATGCCCGTGGCACGAACGTCAGAAGGCTTGTCTATTGAGTAATAGATTTTGGGATTTTTACAATCAGCAAGCATTTTGCCTGTGTATTCGTCATCTGCATTGGCAATTGTAATCTTGCTTTCAAAGCTATCAAAAAATTGCTTTTTGCAGTTGAAATATTCTTCAAAATTCTCGTGCTCGCCGGGGCCGATGTGGTCAGGAGAGAGGTTTGAAAAAAGAGTTACGTCAAATTTCACATCGCGTACACGCTCGAGCTTCATTGCCTGTGATGAAACCTCCATAACCACGGCCTTCATACCACTATCGACCATTTTTCGCATGTAGTAGTGCAACTTATAGCTTTCTGGAGTGGTGTTGGTGGCTTCAATTTTTGTGTTGCCGTAAAGTATTCCGTTTGAGCCGATGTATCCTGAAGGCAATCCTGCTTTGTCAAGCAGCTGCTTGATCATAAGTGCTGTTGTGGTTTTACCCTTTGTCCCCGTAATACCGATGACAGTGAGCTCGTTAGAAGGACTTTTGTAGAGAGCGCAAGAGAGAATTGCCAAAGCGCGTCTTGTATCCTTTACTAAAATAAGGGTTGCGTCACCTGGCAAATTTTGTGGAATGTATTCGCAAACAAAGGCGCGGCAACC
Source organism: Eubacteriales bacterium (assembly GCA_045637205.1). Taxonomy (GTDB): domain Bacteria; phylum Bacillota; class Clostridia; order Oscillospirales; family CAG-272; genus RGIG4608. The sequence continues at coordinate 4,519 of JAZTYY010000009.1, forward strand.
GTTGTCGTAAGCTTTTTTAGCAAAAAGATGACCGTCAGTTGCAAACCCCTTTATACAGACGAAAATGGAGCCACATTTTGCCTCGCGAGAGTCGTTGGTTATGTGGTTAACCTCGCAATCGGCGACGGAAGAATTGTATTCAATTTTTTCAAGAAGCGCCGAAAGTAGCATAATGACCTCCAAAAACAAAGATTAATATAGATTATAGCACATTTTTGATTATTTTTCTATAGAAATATAAAAAAATGTTCTAAATTTATCTCTTACTAATAAATTACAAAATCTATTGACATTTTGCGCGATAAATTATATAATAATAAATATAATAGATTAAAATGGCGGATTATGGTGAAAAGCAAATGAAAGAATTTTTTGAAAGAACCTCTGTAATCGTTGTTGGCGGTGGCGCGGCAGGTATGATGGCTGCTGTTACTGCGGCTCGAAGCGGCGCTGAGGTAATAATGTTTGAAAAAAATGATAGGGTTGGCAAAAAGCTTAGAATCACAGGAAAGGGTCGTTGTAACGTTACCAATGACTGTGATAAAAATGAGTTTATGCAAAATGTTGCCAGCAATTCAAAATTCCTTTTTGCTGCAATTTCTCGCTTTTCAACCGCCGATACAAAGGAGTTTTTTGAGGATTTGGGTGTTCCCCTTAAAACCGAAAGGGGCAAACGCGTTTTTCCTGTATCAGATAAGGCTCATGATATAGTTTCGGCTATGGAAAATGCCTGTATCGAATCAGGTGTTAAAATCGCAAATAAAAAGGTCGATTCATTGATAATTGAAGACGGCAAGGTCTTTGGAGTTGTTGCGGGTGGAGAACGCTACGGCGCAAATTCGGTTATAGTTTGCACGGGAGGTGCTTCTTATCCAAGAACAGGCTCGACCGGTGACGGATACCGTTTTGCAAAGGCGGCAGGACACAAAATCGTTGATATAAAACCCTCTCTTGTACCCCTTGTTGCAAAGGGTAAGCTTTGCGCACACCTTCAAGGATTATCACTAAAAAACATCTCATTTAAGGTTAGAAATAACGAAAATGGTAAGATTGTTTTTGAGGACTTTGGTGAGATGATGTTCACCCATTTCGGTCTTACAGGGCCAGTGGTGCTTTCATCAAGCGCTCATCTTAATGATATTGAAAGTGGCAAGTACACGGCTTGCATTGATATGAAGCCTGCACTTGATCATAAGACCTTGGATGCAAGAATTCTTTCTGATTTCAATGAGTGTATCAATAAGGATTTTATTAATTCACTTGATGCGCTTCTTCCACAAAAGATGATTGATGCAGTTGTTGGACTTTCCGGAATTGACCCAAGAAAGAAGGTAAATTCCATCACCAAGGAGGAAAGAGAACAACTCGTTTCAGTTATCAAAAACATAGAAATTCCACTTTTAGGTTTTCGTTCTATTGATGAGGCAATTATAACAAAGGGTGGTATCTCAGTTAACGAGGTTAGTCCAAAGACGATGGAGTCAAAGCTCATCTCGGGCTTGTATTTTGCAGGTGAGGTGCTTGATCTTGATGCTTATACAGGTGGATTTAATCTTCAAATCGCATTTTCTACTGCAACATTGGCGGGTGAAAACGCCGCTTGGAGCAGCTTTGAGTAATTTTAAACTTTTTTGAAAAGGAAAAAGAAAAATGATTAGAATAGCAATTGACGGCCCATCAGGCTCGGGTAAGAGCACACTTGCAAAGGCCGTGGCAAAAGAATTTGGAATTATATACGTTGACACGGGTGCGCTTTACCGTACTATCGGTTATCACGTTTATATTAGCGGTAAGGATCCTCACAATGCCAAGGAGGTTGCAGCCTTGCTTCCAAGCGTAAATATTGAGCTTAAATATGAGAATGGAGCGCAAAAGGTAATTCTTAACGGTGAGGATTTGGGTGACAAAATAAGAATTCCCCAAATGTCCATGTACGCGTCCGCAGTATCAACTATCCCCGAGGTTAGATCATTCTTACTTGAAATGCAAAAATCTATTGCAAGAGAGAACAGTGTGGTTATGGATGGACGAGACATCGGCACAGTTATTATGCCCGATGCCGACCTTAAGCTTTTTCTCACGGCAAGCAATGAAACACGTGCAAATAGAAGAACCCTTGAACTTTCAAAAAAAGGAATAAATGCGAAATATGAGGATGTTCTTGCCGACATGATTGAACGCGATAAGCAGGATAAAAACCGTGATATCGCACCTGCAGTCCCTGCACATGACGCAATAATTTTTGATAATTCTACAATGAGCGTTGAAGACAGCGTTAAAGAAATAGTGAGGTTGTTAAATGAGCACAAATAATAGAAAAACACCAAATTTTGAAAAACAAAAAAAGACATATAAAACACTTTACGGAATTTTGGCAGCTCCCGTTCGCGCGCTGTTTAGAGTTCGTGTAATAAATGCTAACAAGGAGCCCCTTGATACACATTTTATTGTGGCTTCAAATCATACTGCAGCAGCTGATGGAGTAATTATTTGTGCAGCTTTTAAGAATCAGGTTAGATTTATGAGCAAAAAGGAGCTTTTTAAAATTCCGATTTTGAGCTCATTTTTGAAGGCAATTGGATGCTATCCCGTTGATAGAAAGTCAAGTGACGTTAATGCCTTGAGAACTACAATTAATCTTCTTAAGGATAATGACTGTGTTGGTATATTCCCTCAGGGAACAAGAAAGCCCGGTATTGATCCTTCAACCACTAGCGTTAAAAGTGGCGTGGGACTTATTGCAGCGCGTTCCGGTGCTGACGTGCTTCCTGTTTGTGTAAAGAGCAAAAAGGGTGCTGTAAAGATGTTTAGAAAGAACTATATCATTATTGGCGACCTTATCAAAAACGAAGAATTTGACTTTGAAAACAACAAGGGTGCTGAAGGTCATCAAAAGGCGGCAGATAAGATTTTTGCTGAAATTTGTAAGCTCTATGCCGAAACGGATATAGATAATGTCGAATAATATAACTATTGCAAATCACGCGGGCTTTTGCTTTGGTGTTAAGCGCGCAACTGATGCAGTTGAAAATAGAATCAATGAAAAAAGAGAGTGCGAGAGATTATTCACTCTTGGTCATCTTATTCATAATCAGGGATATAACGATTGGCTTAAGGAAAATGGTGTTGAGTCAATTGAAATTTGTGACATTGAGGACGTGTGTGCAAGTACGAATGAAAATTCACCTACAACCGTCTTTATAAGGGCGCACGGTATTACAATCGAGACTGAGGAGCTGCTTAAGAAATGCAAGGAAAAAAATGCATTTTTTGATTATGTTGATTTAACCTGCCCATATGTAAAAAAGATTCATCGCATAGCAAAAGATAATAGTAGTGATGAAAATGTTTTTGCTTTGCTTGGCTCACCCGTGCACCCGGAGGTTGTGGGAATTATGAGCTATGCGAATTGTGAAAAGCTCGTATTTGAGCATGCTGAGGAGCTTCGCAATTATCTTGAAAATGAGCATTTGTTGAAAATGCATAAAAAAACGCTTATTTTAGCGTCCCAAACCACTCAAAATTTGGACGAGTGGGAAAAAAGTTTAGAAATTGTAAAAAACTACTGTACAAATTCGAAATTTTTTGATACAATATGTAATGTTACGGAAATTCGTCAAAACGAGGCGAAAAATTTGGCAAACGAGTGCGATTTTATGATCGTTGTCGGTGGCAAAGAAAGCTCGAATACGGCGAAATTATATAAAATATGTAAGGAAGCTTGCGAGCATACTTTGTGGGTTGAACACGCAGAAGAGCTTGACGAACAATTTCCGACAAATAAAAAAATAGGTATCGTGGCAGGAGCGTCGACGCCGAAGCGCGATATCGAGGAGGTATTTTTAATCATGAGCGAAACACATGAAAATTTTGCAGAATTGCTCGAACAATCACTTAAAACTTTAAATACAGGAGATACAGTAACCGGATACGTAACACACGTTACCGATGCAGAGCTTCAGCTCGACCTTGGTGCAAAAGTTACAGGCATTATCAAATCCGAGCAGATTACAGATGATGCATCCGTTCGTCTTACACAGATGTTTAACATCGGTGACGAAGTTGAAGCTTTCGTTATTCGTGTAAGTGACATTGAAGGCGTTGCAGAGCTTTCAAAGAAGAGAACTGACTCTGACAGACATTGGAAGAACATCGTTGCTCTCAAGGAAAGCGGCGAAGTAGTTTCCGGTAAGGTACTTAAAGCAGTTGCAGGCGGCCTCACAGTACAGGTTGGCGCAACAAACGTATTCGTTCCCGCATCTCATTCCGGTCTTGCAAAGGACGCTGACCTCACAACTCTCGTTGGTCAGACAGTTGATCTTAAGATCATCGAAATCAAGGAACAGGGCAAGAGAGCTATCGGTTCTATCCGTGTAGTTCTTAATGCACAGAAGAGAGCACAGGTTGAAGAATTCTGGGCTAATATCGAAGAGGGTAAGCAGTATACAGGTATCGTTCGTTCACTCACATCCTACGGTGCGTTCATCGACCTCGGTGGTGTTGACGGTATGGTTCACGTAAGCGAGCTTTCTTGGAGACCCATTAAGCACCCCTCTGCAGTAGTTGCAGTTGGTGATATCATCACAGTATTTGTTAAGTCCTTTGATAAGGAAACAAAGAGAATTTCTCTTGGTTACAAGACAGACGACACAAATCCCTGGTTGCTCTTCACAAACAGATACAATGTTGATGACGTTGTTTCCGTTAAGATTGTTAACATGATGCCCTTTGGTGCATTTGCTGAAATCATGGACGGTGTAGATGGTCTTATCCACATTTCTAAGATTGCTAATAAGAGAATCGGCAAGCCTGCGGACGTTCTTGAACTTGGTCAGGTAGTTGATGCAAAGATTATCGAAATTGACAACGAAAAGAAAAAGATCAGCTTGTCCATTCGTGACCTTCTTGAAGAAGTAGTTGAAGAAGCTGCTGCTGAAGAAGTTGTTGCTGAAGAAGTTGCTCCTGTTGAAGAAGCTCCTGTTGTTGATGCTGAATAATTGAAAATTTTAAGGGCTCTCGATACTTGGGAGCCCTTGATTGTTATGGTTGATTTCAAATTTTGATTTATCGGTTAGAAAGTTACAAAAGCAAAATCGCTCAAGCCGCTAGG
>JAZTYY010000010.1:0-37884 GCA_045637205.1 Eubacteriales bacterium
AGAAGCAGCAGTAGAAGCATTTGTACAGGCAGTAGTAGATCACGTTGTTGAAAAGCTTACACCCTACTATGAAAAGGTAGTTGAAGTTATCGGCATTGCACGTGATACATATGAACGCTTGGTAGCAACAATCGTAAAGATCAATCTTTACGTTGAAAATGCAATCGACACAGTTGTAGCTACATACAATGCACTTGTTGCAAAGATTGTTGAATTTAATGGCAATGTAGAAAAGGCTATTGATGCTCTTCATAACATTGTAAACACAATCATTGAAATTTCCGGTTATGTTAAGAATGCTGCTGTAGTAACAGTTCAGTTGTTCCAGTACGTAGCTAACGTTTTGGTTGAAAACAGACCTCTTATTGAAGAAGTTTATGCAAACGTAGTTGCAATCGTTGAATACTCATATAATAATAAGGAAGATATCTATGCAGCAGCTGCAAGACTTAGCACATACGTTGTTGAGCTTATTTATGAAACAAATTACAATGCTTTGAACGGCGACTATGAGCTTAAGGATGATTCTTACTATGTATCATTCGGTAATGCAAGCTATGCTGATGCACTTGCAGGTAAGCTTAACCTTAGCAATAAGCATGCAGTTGTAACATTCGCAGGCGACTATGCTGAAGAGCTTGCAAAGGCTGACCTTGTAACAGTTAAACTTGATAACGGCTCATTCATGAGCTTGGCAGAAGCACAGATTGAAGGTAAGATTGCTGAAATCATCAGATCTAACAGTGATATCATGGCTTGGTATGAAGCACTCGACTCAATGATTGCTAACCCCATGATGCCTGATTATATCAGAGAAGCTCTTATCGAAAGCCAGAACAAGATTAACAGTGTAGTTGATATCAATGCACAGGTTGTTGAACTTGACTGGGATAAGTACCTTGACGAAGAAGGCCAGGCTGCTCTTGCAAACTTGCTTGCACAGGTAAGAGAAGAAGTTCTTGAACAGGGCGTTCCTGAATACTATTATCTTGACATTAACCCCATTATCAACGATATCCTTGTTGAAAATGGTTTGGGTGGAATTTTCACACTTTCATTTGAACCCATCGTAATTCCTCAGGCTGACCTTGTTGTTTACGCAGTTGAAAACACACTTTACGGTTATGCTGAATTCGTTGGTAACGTTACAACAGTTCTTGAAAATGCTAACGAGGATGCAACAATCGTTCTCACTCCCGTTGGTAATCCTCTCTACGGATACAGCTTCAAGGGCATTGACTTCAGCGTATACGCTGATGATGCTGAAAACGTTGTTAAATTCCTCAACACACATCTCTATGCATTCGCATTGACAACTGAAAACGTAATCTTTGTAAACAGCGAAGATGCTGATGATATCTATGAAGCACTTCACGTTTACTGTGATCACGCACACGATAGCTGCACAGATACACTTTGTGATCGTTGTGGCGCAACAATCGAACCTCTTGGACACAGCTTCACAAACTACGAGTTCATCGAATCTACATCTTGTAAGGAAGATGGCAAGGAAGTAGCTAAGTGTGATAGATGTGATGCAACTGATACAAGAACAGTACCCAACACAAAGGGTCCTCACACTTGGAAGGATGCTACATGTACTTCTGCTAAGAGATGTACAGTTTGTGGTGTTAAGGAAGGCGATCCTATCGACCACGTGCTTGGCGAGTGGAAAATAACAAAGGATCCCACATCTAACTCCGAAGGTGAACGCGAAAGAAAGTGCTTGTACTGTGAATATAAGGAAACAGAAGCAATTCCTTACGATTCATTGTCAACAATTGCAATCGTAGCAATTATCGTTACTTGCGTAGCGGTAACAGGCTCATTGTCAGCATTTGTTGCAGGTCGTCTTAGAAAAAAGAATAAGATCTAATTAAAATAATAACGAGCCGCCGTCTTTCAAAAGACGGCGGTTTTTTGTATAAAATAACCAAAATTACCAATATATGTATATTGAAAATGTTTAAAAAAGCTCTTGACAAAAACCGACAAGTGTGCTATAATTCAAAAGATAATGCAATATTATCGAAATTTATACATAATTGCATTATTGGTAGTTAAAAATTGGACGATTTTGGCTTTGACGGAAAACCGTGGATGTGTTTTCTGCGGTGTGCCGTGATGAATCCAACCCAAACATATTTTATTTAATTGATACAAAAGTATCAGAAAGGAATTTGTTATGAATTTGAAAAGAATTCTTGTCCTTGTTATGACTTTTGCAATGCTTGTTACAACATTTGTACCTGCACTTACAGTATTTGCAGAAGACCTTGGCGAAGGACACACTCACGAAACCGAAACAAAACATTATGTTTCTATCGGTGACTCAATGACTAACGGATATGGCTTTGAAGACTATATGCAGGGAAAACTCAATATTAATGATTTTATCGCCGGCAATGGTGTGTATGGTCAGGGTTCCTATGCTTTGCAGTTTGAAGATTACCTCAAGGCTCAGGGCTACGACGTAACTCACACAAAGCTTGCTGCTTCCGCACTTAGAGCTGAAGACCTTCTTTACCTCCTTGGCGGTCGCGATGAGGCTGCTGATGACTGGTTTGACCAGGTTCTTTACTACACAACAGGTTCTGGTGATAACAAGCACCTTATTCCTCAGCTTTCTGAATACTATCAGAACGCAGTTAAGGACGCTGACATCATCTCTCTTGGTATCGGTAACGCATCCTTCGGCGCATTTATGCTCTCCAGAGTAACAAGTGCTCTTGGTGTAATGGGTGGTTCACTTAGTGATGAACAGGTTGAAATGTACACTCTTGAAAATGCTCTTGCTCTTCTTGAAAATGAAGATGACAAGGCACAGGTTCTTGAGCTTTACAACAAGTTCTATTCAGAACTCAGCTCTTACGTTGATCCTACAATTGCTGAACAGTACAAGCTTGAAACAGTTTGCGACATTTTCGCATACATTTGCGCTAACTACATGCTCAACTTCGCAGGTTCAATTGATAAAATCGTTGAACTCAACGAAAAAGAAAATCTTGAAATCATCCTTGTTGGTATGATGAATACTACATACGGTATGGAAATCACACTTGATAATGGTGATTCCATTCCTTTCGGTGATATCATGGACGAATTGTTCGGCCTTTTGAATGCTTACATGGCAGGCTATCCCACAGCTAAGCAGGCTGCTGGTGAATATGCAGGCGTAACATTCTACTATGCTGAACAGCCTCAGCCCATTTTCATCCTTCAGTCTTATGACGAACTTTCAGAAAGCGGTTGGCAGAACGTTGACGGTGGCAGACTTGATGCTGATACAATCCGTGAAAGAACAATTTCAACATACAACGAATCTCTTCGTATTATGCTTGTTCAGGCAATGTTCCCTGTAGAATTCCATGCTACTTACACAGCTTACTTGTCATATGGCTACAGCGAAAGTCATGCTATTAGTGCAGCAGCTGCTCACTTCCTTCCTGAAATCTCTCTTGAGGACGTTAAGGAATACGATGCAACCGGTTATTGCACAGATTCGTCTGTTATTTATTCCGTTGCTGTATATCGTGGTATAGAAGATGCAATCGTAAAGAGCATCGAAGTTGAAGATCTTCCTCTTACTTCTTTGATTACACTCACAGGTGACCTTTCTGGTCTTTTGGGCGGTATGACTATTGATAAGTCATCTCCCGTAGCACTTCAGAACTCTGTTTGCGCAGGTCTTACATCTGAAGAATTGCTTCCTCTTGTTAAGTGCTATGCAATCTTCAGCATTGGTAACGGTATGTGTGTACATCCCACACCTTCCGGTCACGATGCAATTTATAAATCAATAGTTGAAGCATATGAATCTAACTGGACAGTTCAGAAGCAGACAATTAAGAATGCTTATGACTACGTTCTTGAATATTATGATGAAGCTTACCTTCTCGGCTATCAGTTTGCTGATGAAAACGGCTACATCGACCTTTCTGTAGAAGCAATTGATAAGGCTATCGTTGCTCTTGAAAACGTTGATCTCAGTGTACTTGGTACAACTGATGAACTCACAGAAAAGCTTGCAGCTGAAATCGAAGCTACAATCGCAACACTTAAGGAACTTCGTGAAGTACTTGCAACTGACTCCGCTAAGGACGTTGAAGGTCTTGCAGCAGCAGTTCTTGCACTTGAAGACGATCTCTATACACATCTTAATAACATCGGCGCTATCCTTACACAGGCTGGTATCGACATTAATAATCTTGTAATTCTTCCTGCACTTGCAGAAGCAATTAGAATTATTGAAGAAGAAGTAATTCCTGCTATCATTGCTACAGTAGAAGCATTTGTACAGGCAGTAGTTGATCACGTAAAGGCTCAGCTTGGTATTCTTTACAACGAATTGATCGACGCTCTTCTTAAGCTCCAGCTTTACTATGGTGAAAAGATCGAAAGCGCTCTTAGACCCATTATCAACCTTTACTACACACTCGTTGAAATCTACGGCACTGTTGAAGAAGCTCTTAGAGTATTGAACGAGGTTGTAATTAACGTAATTAATACAGTTGAAGGCAACATCGAAAACGCTGTTGAACTCTTCAACGTAATTGTTAACGTACTTGTAAATGTTTACGGTACAATTGAAAATATCGTTGTAGTAGCATCTCAGATCTTCTCTCACGTATACGCTTTCGTATCTGAAAACGTAACACCTGAACAGATTCAGAAGCTTTACAATGACATTAAGGACATTGTAATCGCAGCTTACGGTGAATCCGAAGAAGTTTACTATGTAGCAGCTCAGGTATATGCTTACATTGCAAATCTTCTTAAGGAAACACTTGAAGGTAACTACGAGCTCACAGCTGATTCTTTGTACGTATCTCTCGGTAACGCAGTATACGGTGAAGAGCTTGCTGAAATGCTCCACCTCAGCGATAAGTACTTCAACTTCGAAGATCTTAGCGACTATGACGCTGATCAGCTTGCTGAAGCAGACCTTATCACAGTAAGATTCGACAATGGTGAAACATTCATGTTCATCTTCACACAGATTCTCTTCTACGGTGAAGACCTTGACTGGAGCAACTACCTTGACGAAGAAGGCGAAGCTGCTCTTGATGAAACTCTTGAAACAATCGAAACTCAGCTCCTTGCAAGTGGTCAGATGAGCTACGTTGCAGAAGCTTTGGCTGCAAACTTCGGTATTGATGCTGAAGAGCTTCCTGAAGAGCTTGTAGCTGACATTGCAGTTTACGTAATCGAAAGCGCACTTTATGCTTATGCTGAATTCGCTGATAGAGTAGTTACAACTCTTGAAGACGTATACGAAATTGCTCCTGAAGCAACAGTAGTAATCACAGGTGTTCAGAATCCTCTTAACGATCTTGACTTGGGTCTTGATCTCACAGAATTCACAGACTCCTTTGATTATGTAATTGATATTGTTAACTTGCAGATTCTTGCTTTGGCTACTCTTAACGAAAACACAATTTTCGTTAACAGCGTTGAAGCAGCAGACATCTACGATGCACTTAACGTTCACTGTGCACACGCATATGACGATTGCCTTGATAACACATGTAACATTTGTGGTGAAACAAGAGAAGTTACTGGCCATAACTGGACAGTAGTAAGCAAGACAGAAGCTAACTGCGTGGAAGCAGGTACAGAAACAGTTGAATGTGTTAACTGTGGTGCAGTTGCAACAAACAAGACTTCTGAGGCTCTTGGTCACTCTTACGGTGAATGGAATACAGTTAAGGAAGCTACAACATCTTCAACAGGTTTGAAGGAAAGAACATGTTCACGTTGTGGTGACAAGCAGAGTGAAACAATCGCAATGCTTCCTCCCGAACCCGCTACAACATCTCCTTGGGCTGTAGTAGCTGTAGTTGTTATCGTAGCAGCTTACCTCTTGCTCACAAAGAAGGGTAAGAAGGTTACAGCTTCTCCTAAGAAGGAAGAAAAGAACAACGAAAAGAAATAATAATTTAAATTAAATTGAATTAGTTTTCACCGCCATATCCACACGGATATGGCGGTTTTTTTATCTATTTACGTATAAAAATTAATAAAACATATTGACATAAAGTTATAACTATGATATAATATTTCTCGTACAAATCTATCATAGAGGTGGAAATTATGAAACACATCAAAACAATAGAAACTCGCAATCTTTGCGAAAGTGCTAAAAAAGGTGGATGCGGCGAATGCCAGACATCTTGTCAGTCTGCTTGCAAGACCAGCTGCGGTATTGCAAACCAGAAGTGCGAAAGCACAAAGGAAAGCAAGTAATTGCAAAATGCCGCCGAATGGGCGGCATTTTTTATGGAGGAATTTATTATGATACATCAATATAAGCTTGGTGGCTTTAATATCGTGCTTGACGTTTGTTCAGGCTCCGTTCACGTTGTTGACGAGGTGGCTTACGATATTATTGCTGAATTTGAAAATAAAGAAAAGGACGTTATCATTGCTGAAATGCTTAATAAGTATGCATCCGATGACGTTACTGAAAATGATGTTTTAGAATGCTATGCTCAGGTTGAAGAGTTGAAGGCTGCAGGCAAGCTTTTTGCTCCCGATACCTTTGAGCCCATGGCAAATAAGCTTAAAGAAAAAACTGCAGGTGTTGTTAAGGCGCTTTGCCTTCACATCGCGCACACTTGCAACCTTAACTGTTCTTATTGCTTTGCTTCACAAGGAAAATATCACGGTGATAGAGCAATGATGAGCTTTGAAGTTGGCAAGCAGGCGCTTGATTTCCTCGTTGAAAATTCCGGAACTCGTCACAATCTTGAGGTTGACTTTTTTGGCGGTGAGCCCCTTATGAATTTTCAGGTGGTTAAGGATCTTGTTGCATATGCTCGTAGCATCGAAAAGGAAAAGGGAAAGAATTTCCGTTTCACCTTGACAACAAACGGAGTTCTTGTTGACGATGACGTTATTGAGTGGGCAAATCGCGAATGCTCAAACGTTGTTCTTTCTCTTGACGGTAGAAAAGAGATTCACGACCGTTTCCGTGTTGACTATGCAGGTAACGGAAGCTGGGAAAAGATTGTTCCCAAATTCCAAAGATTTGTTGAGGCAAGAGGTGGCAAGGATTATTACATGCGTGGTACTTTCACACACGCAAATCCCGATTTTCTTGCTGATATTAAGCAAATGCTTGACCTTGGTTTTAATGAGCTTAGTATGGAGCCCGTTGTTTGTGCGAAGGATGACCCCTCAGCGCTTACTGATGCAGATATGGAAATCGTAATGAAGCAATATGAGGATCTTGCTGCTCTAATGCTTGAAAAGGATAAGGAGGGCAAGCCCTTTACATTCTATCATTATATGATTGATCTTACAGGTGGCCCTTGTATTTATAAGAGAATTTCAGGCTGTGGAAGTGGCACTGAATATATGGCAGTTACACCGTGGGGTGACCTTTATCCCTGCCACCAATTCGTTGGTGAAGAGAAATTCAAGCTTGGTGATATTTGGACGGGTGTCACAAACAAAGCAATTCAGGGTGAATTTGCCGCTTGTAACGTGTATGCACATTCCGAATGCCGTGACTGTTGGGCAAGACTTTATTGCTCAGGTGGTTGCGCTGCAAACGCTTACCATGCAACAGGTAGCGTAACAGGTGTATACGAGGATGGCTGCAAGCTCTTTAGAAAGCGTATGGAGTGTGCAATTATGGTTGCCATTGCACGCGCATTGGGCGAATAATATGAAAACTCCCATTTGTGATTTTGTTAAAGGATATGCCAAAAGCAATGCTTTAAAATTGCATATACCCGGACATAAGGGGAAAGAAATGCTTGGCTTTGAGGGGCTTGATATCACCGAAATTGACGGTGCTGACAGTCTTTATGAGGCAAGTGGAATAATTGCTGAAAGTGAGAAAAATGCAAGTGAGCTTTTCTCTTGCGACACTTATTATTCAACAGAGGGCTCATCACAGTGCATAAGAGCAATGATGCATCTTGTTTCATTGCATGCTAGAAATATGGGTGAAAAAGCTTATGTTTTGGCAGGAAGAAATGCGCACAAAACCTTTCACAGTGCGATAGCATTGCTTGATATTGACGTGGATTGGATTTGTCCAAGTGAAGCTGAAAATTATTTGTCTTGTAATATAACGGCTGAGAATTTGTCAAAAATTCTTGATAATATGAATAGAAAGCCAACTGCAGTATATATTACAAGCCCGGATTATCTTGGAAATATGCTTGATATTGCAAGTCTTTCAAAAGTGTGTCACGAAAACGGTATTTTGCTTGTGGTAGATAATGCTCACGGAGCATATTTGAAATTTTTGACTCCGTCAAAGCACCCCATTGATTTGGGTGCTGATATTTGTTGTGATTCCGCGCACAAAACTTTGCCCGTGCTTACAGGTGGCGCGTATTTGCACCTTTCTGATAGCTTTGCTAATGAGGTGGGGGCACAAGTTAAAAATGTATTGTCTTTGTTTGGCTCAACCAGTCCGTCATATTTGATATTGCAATCCTTGGATATGGCAAATGCATATCTTGAAAATTATAGTGAGAAGCTCAATAGCTTTATACCGTTAGTTGATTCCCTTAAAAATAAGTTAATTAACCACGGATATGAGCTCTATGGTAACGAAACACTTAAAATAACCGTTCAAACCAAAAAATATGGATATTATGGTTATGATTTTGCAAAAATTCTTAACGAAAATGGAATTGTTTGTGAATTTTCCGATCCCGATTTTGTTGTTTTAATGCTCACTCCCGAGATTGATGATTTGGATAGAGTGGTGGATATAATGTTATCCATTCCCAGATTAAATGAGATTAGTGAGCTGATGCCAAAATTCAGTGTGGCAAAAAGAGCCGTATCAATTAGAGAAGCAGTTTTATCCCCCTTTGAATCAGTGTCAATAGATGAATGCATTGGTAGAGTGGTAGCAATAACAAGTGTTGGTTGCCCACCTGCCGTACCGATTGCGGTTGCAGGTGAAGTGATTGATGAAAACACTATTAAGTGCTTCAAATACTACGGAATTGACAAGTGCAACGTGATTAAATAAAATAAAGCACCGACTGTGGTCGGTGCTTTTTATCTTATACGGACATTTCCTGAAGCCAAGGTATCCATCCACAATAAGAAAACAACGTTTTTAATGTTGTTTTCTATGATATATTTCTCAATTGAGTCATTATAATATCTTGGATCGATTAATTCAATATTAAAATGCTCACAAAGATATGGTGCAAGTGAGTGCGAAAAGCTATCTTTAATTAATAAAAGAGTTTCTTTTTTATCGTTTTTGTTGTCGAAAATTTTAACGTGCGCGTTGTTTCCATTTAAGAAAATGCTGTATTTATCCTTTGTATTTATATATGACATATCATAAAGTGTGTCAAAGGTTGCGCCCGTGTCAACTATTGTCATTGTATATTTGCCACTTTCAATGCTTGGTGCTTTTATCTCTTCACCTTCTAAAAAGAAAAAGCCCGACTTTGAATAGGTCGTGCCGCAGAAGTCGTTTGAAAGCGTTTTAAGATTAAAATGCTCCAATGGGTAGGGAACAACCCCGAGTTCATTTGCTATTGTGCAATAGGCAAAATAAGCACCCTCAGCCGTCCAATGATGGTCGCTCTTGTAAAATATGTTTTCTGATAAATTTAAGATCTTGTAAAGCTTCATATGGTCTTCATCAACAAGCTCCCAAGCAATTTTATTGTGCTCGTTAGAATAATTATTTGGCAAATAATTTTGCAATACGTCAATTTTTCTCGGCACGATGAATGAGTGGACTTTTATGTTGTTGCTTTTTAATTTTTCCTCCAAATTTTCAATTTTGTTTAGATTTTGTTGCAAAAACGAATAGTTTTTGCTCGTGTACTGATGTTTTTCTATCAAATAATTATTTTTACCCAACAAAATACTGTTGTTTTCTTTTTTGCCAAGCAAAAGCTCAACCACAGCCTTTGCTTCAATCATTTGTGTGCGAAGGGATATTTGGTCTGAAAAATAATCATGTAGCTGATGGGTATACGTGCCGTCTAATAATTTTTCAATGCTAAACGAGGGCATTGTTTGAAGCTTTCTGTTTTCGTATTCCGAAAAGCTTTTTTGTGGAACGAATAGATATGAAAGAGAAAAGAAAGCAATTATACCTACAGCAAAAATAAGTAAAATTGCATTTGAAATACCGAGCTTTTTCATAATTTCTCCTTTAAATACAAAAAAATCAAGGATTTTTCAATCCTTGATTTTTGTTTTGTTATTAATTTTATTGTTCCACAGTTACTATAAAGCCATTCATGTTATCACCGGAAACAGTATAATTTTTATCCTTCATAACAGGAATGCTTGTGGGGTTACCTGAATATTCAACGTAATAAACAACGTATGTCTTACCGTCAGCGCTATTTATAGAAAGTGGATTTGAAAAAGTGTGCTTTGTACGAATAAGCTCAAGATATTCTTCAAGACAAATATTGTTATTATAGATATATGTTGCGTGCTCAATTCCTACGTAACGGAGGTGGAGTCTTGTGTTAGCACTAATTTGAGTGTGCTGAGCACATCCATCGGGATAACGAATAATAAATCCGTATTTGTGAGCATTTTGATATATCCAATTGTATTGCTCCTTCAAGGAGTTTTCTTTTATTACTGATGAAGGGGAAGATGTTTTAATAGTTATTGCTGTGCCTGTGATATGGTCGTAATAATCATCGCCAATATCAAGATATTCTTGATATTCACTCATATTGCTTGCATTAAATCCACCCAATGTTATTTCAATATTGGAAAGATTATTTGTGTTTGAAGATGCAAGGTTGTTTGAATTGCAGTAATCAATCATCATTTTATTGAAAGCATCAAGAGTTGTTTGACTAAGATAAATGTTAACTGACATCAAAGCATAGGTGGATTTGCCATTGATTTGTGTAAATTCACTGTTTTTTGAGTCTGCTTTGTAATTATAGACGTTAACAAAATTGCTTGTGTCGAACTGATCGCACTTGAAATTATCATTAATCAAAAGCAAATTGCCCATATGTACGGCTGATTCTTCGCGGGGAACGGTAATCATATCGTTGCCAGTGGAGCCGTCTTCGTTAGTGTTTTTCTGCGTGGTAAATATTTTACCGATAATAAGAGTTGCAAACATAAGAAGAATAAGCGCGATAACTGCAAAAATAGAGATAACAATTTGCTGTCTTAGTCTTTTTTTGTTTTTTATATTTTTTCTTTTTGCCTTTGGTCTTGCAGACGTGGTAAAGGCTTGAGTTTTGGAATTGTTAGCCATATTATATCCTTTCTACTGATATAACAGCGTTATGAGATAATTTTTTCCTTGGGATTGCTCCCAAGGAAAAAAGAATTAATCATTTAATTTTATTACTGAGCGTCCTTGATAGAGAAGTTCATTCTGCCCTTAGCATCAACGCCCATATATTTAACCTTAACAGTATCACCAAGTGAAAGAACGTCTTCAACCTTTTCAATTCTTTCTTTTGCAATCTTAGAGATGTGTACAAGGCCTTCCTTACCGGGAACGTATTCAACGAATGCACCGAATTCCTTGATGCCTGTTACTGTGCCTGTATAAACAGCGCCAACCTCGGGTTCGAATACGATTGCATCGATACAAGCCTTAGCAGCGGCTGCGTTTTCAGCATTAACTGCAGCAATTCTAATTGTACCGTCATCTTCGATGTCGATCTTTGCACCTGTATCAGCAACGATCTTCTGGATTACGGAGCCGCCCTTACCGATAACTTCACGAATCTTATCGGGATCAATCTTCATTGTTGTCATCTTGGGTGCATATTTTGAAACCTCAGCACGAGGAGCGGGGATTGCCTTAAGAAGCACTTCGTCGATAATGTAATCTCTACCAACGTGTGTCTGTTCAAATGCCTTCTTAATAATTTCAGGTGTAAGACCGTCAATCTTAAGGTCCATCTGAATTGATGTGATACCCTTGTGTGTACCTGCTACCTTGAAGTCCATGTCGGCATAGAAATCTTCAAGACCCTGAATGTCGAGCATTGTATCCCAAGAACCGTCTTCAGCTGTGATAAGACCGCAAGAGATACCTGCAACGGGAGCCTTGATCGGAACACCTGCATCCATAAGAGCAAGAGTTGAACCGCAAACTGAACCCTGAGATGTAGAACCGTTAGAGGAAACTACGTCGGAAACAAGACGGATTGCATAGGGGAATTCTTCAGTAGAGGGAAGAACGGGAACAAGAGATCTTTCAGCAAGAGCACCGTGACCGATTTCACGACGTCCGGGAGAACGTGCGGGCTTAGCTTCACCTGTTGAGAAGCCGGGCATGTTGTAGTGATGCATATATCTCTTTTCCTTGTCGTTGTCAAGTCCGTCAAGGATTTGTGCTTCGCTGAGTGTACCAAGAGTAGCAACTGTAAGTACCTGAGTTTGTCCACGTGTGAAAAGTCCACTTCCGTGTGCTCTGGGAAGAAGTCCTACTTCAGAACCAAGAGGTCTGATTTCATCCATACGTCTACCGTCAACACGCTTCTTGTCAACAAGCAACCAACGGCGAACAATCTTCTTCTGAATCTTGTATACAAGCTCTTCCATCATTGTGGGAAGGTCGGGATATTCTTCAGTGAAGTTTGCAAGGATAGCTTCCTTAATGGGGAACATCTTTGCATCTCTTACTGTCTTGTCGTCAGTGTCAAGAGCTTCCATAACGTCCTTTTCGCAGAATGCGAAAATCTTATCGAACATATCGTGGTCGAGTTCGCAAGAGGGATATTCGAACTTTGTTTTACCGATTTCGTCAACGATTGCGTTGATGAATTCAAGAACACCCTGGTTTTCCTTGTGAGCGAGCATGATAGCGTCAAACATAAGGTCATCGGGAACTTCGTTAGCACCTGCTTCAATCATAACAACCTTTGTCATTGAAGAAGCAACTGTGAGCTCAAGGTCAGAAACTGCTCTCTGTGCTTCTGTGGGGTTAACAACGAGCTCGCCGTTAACAAGACCCATGAATACGCCGGAGATAGGACCGTTCCATGGAATATCGGAAATAGAAAGGGCAATGGATGCACCAATCATAGCTGTGATTTCAGGTGAGCAATCAGGATCATATGACATTACTGTAAGAGAAAGAGAAACGTCATTACGAAGATCCTTGGGGAAAAGGGGACGGATGGGACGGTCGATAACACGGCTTGTCAAAATTGCCTTTTCGGGGGGACGACCCTCACGACGAAGGTAACCACCGGGAATCTTACCTGCTGCATACATTCTCTCGTCGAAGTCAACGGAGAGGGGAAGGAAGTCGATGCCGTCACGGGGCTTTTCGGATGCTGTTGCGCAGCAAAGAACTGCTGTATCGCCATATCTTACAAGGCAAGAGCCGTTTGCAAGACCTGCAAGCTTACCTGTTTCAACAACAAGGGGTCTGCCTGCCAATGTGTAATGAAATGTCTTAAAGTTTTTGAACACCATTGGTGATGAAATTGAATTACTCATTTTAAATTTCCTCCATAAAAATTTGATTTTTTGTATTTTATTCTTACGGGGTTTTAGCACTTAATTACGGACTGAAATATATTCAATGCATAATTAATTGCTAAAGCAACCGTAAGATGTGCGACTTAATAATTTTCTTAAAAACAAACAAAGGGAGTGAGGAGTCGGCAAAAACCCACTCTCCCACTCCGATATTTGTTCTTACTTTCTGATGCCGAGCTTCTTGATGATTGCTCTGTATCTTTCGATGTCAACTCTCTGAAGATAGCCAAGAAGATTTCTTCTGTGACCTACCATCTTAAGAAGACCGCGACGGCTGTGATGGTCGTTGTGGTTGTTCTTAAGGTGCTCGTTAAGAGAATTGATTCTGTGAGTGAGAATAGCGATCTGTACTTCAGGAGAACCTGTGTCACCTTCGTGGATAGCATATTCAGCAATGATAGCTTGCTTTTCGTCCTTCAAGATCATGATTTTTTTCACCTTTCTAAAAATTATTTAACGCAAAGCACAGTCATCGGCGGGTGAAACACGACTATTGCCGTCTTATTTTCCCGAAAACCGAGCCATACGTCATACGAAACATATTTTAACACAAAAAAAGCATTTTGTAAATAGTTTTTTAGAAAATTCTTCAAAATTTTTTGTTTATCTTCTATAATTATATACTTTTATTTTGTTTCTTTTTACCAAAAGTTGAAACAAGGGACGAAATTCCACCCAATATTAGCATTGCACCGAAAATTTTTTGCAGGATGCTTGCATCAATTATTCCTGCAATATATGAACCGAGTATAGAAAAAATCAAACCCGATGTACTCAATATGAGTGTGCTTTTCCACACAATTTTCTTCTTTTTAACGTTGTATATGGTCGATGCAATTGCCGTAATAATGAAAAAACACAAATTTATGCCCTGAGCAATAATTTGTTCCGTGCCCTCAAAAAGCGTTAAATATATTACCAAAAGTCCGCCACCGCCCACTCCCATTCCTGAGAGTGTGGCAATGACGAGAGAAATTAAAAGAATTTTCATTTGTTACCTGTTACCTCGTCAAGTGAGCGCGACCGCGTGTGGTGAATTGGCTCCCATTTTACCTTTTTAAAAAGTGCAATAATAGATATTGGCATATAAGTGTACATGAAAAGAGGAAAGGTGAATAGATAGCCTATCTTCGACGTTGCGCTTGTGTGTATCTTTTTCCACTCACTTATAACCGTTATCAAGCCCATAACGAACATTATTGAATAGGTGAATAATACGTATCCGACCAAGCTTTCAAGCACCGGGGTGGGGTCACCTATTCCAAAAATTCCGAATATTGTTGCAATGATGCTTGTTGAAAGCATCGCAACCGTTAAAACAAATGCCGGCATAATATTCATCGTCATATCAAAAAATGCAAATTTTCGGCATTTGAGAATTCCTTTCAGCAAATCCTTGCCGTGCTTGTTCCAAACCTGAAAAAATCCCTTTGACCATCGCAACCTTTGTTTATAAGATTGCTTAAACGTTATTGGCTGCTCGTCAAAAAGCTCTGCATTTATGCAGCAGCCTATTTTAACTCCGTTTAGAATTGCAAAAATTGAAAATTCAATGTCTTCGGTAAGCAAATAGAATTTCCAACCGTTGAATTTGTCAAGCAGGTTTGTGCTAACGAAAAAGCCCGTCCCCGATATTGCACAAGACGTGCCAAGAAGCATTCTTGCATAGTGGAGGAATTTTGATTCCCTTATATACCACAAGCCATAGCCCGAGCTTATCCAGTTGTCACCGTAGTTTTTGGAATTTCTGTAGCTTGTGAATGCTTCATATCCATCAGAGCGCGTTTTATTCATTTCGGTGATATAGTTTTTTGTTAATACGTTGTCCGCGTCAAGAACAACAACACCGTCAAAATCATCCCACTCTCCATTTTGGTGAAGCATATCTATTGCAAAATCCAAGGCATATCCCTTACCAATTTTATCTTGATTGAAGCGCTCAAACACCGTTGCACCGAATGAGCGCGCAATTTCGGCTGTTTGGTCGTTGCAATTGTCGGCAATAACGACTGTTTTTATAAGATTCGAGTCATAATCCTGATCTAAAATTGATTGTAAAAGATTACCGATAACCTTGTCCTCGTTTCTTGCTGCAATTAAAATTGCAAATCGTCCCTTTTTAATTGGTTCTTTGTGTTTCTTTTGCTTTAGTGAAAAAGGGACTATTGTATAGAATATTTGATATGAATAGCACAAAAATAATAAAAAACCGATTATAAAATTCAAGTCGGCCAAAAATTCATAAAACATAAACAAACCTCAAATACATATTTATTTAATAATATTGACAAAAATTAGTTGTTTTATGTATTTCAAATTTTGGTTTATCGAGGAGATTTGAAGAAATGAAATCGTGGCAAAAGCCACGATGAAATCCAAACAAGTTTGGATAAAATCCTCGGCTTAATGCCTTGGATGAAATCAAATCCGCCTTTTATTAACCTGCCATAAGGCAGATTTCATCGCGCAAGCGATTTCATCCACCATTTGTGGATTTATTCCGCAGAAGGCGGATTTAGTTGCGGTGCTTTGCACCGCTAAATCCCAATTTATTTGTTTTGAATGTTGAATAATATTCGTATTTGTGTTATAATAAGCAAAAAACTAAAGGAGCTTAAAAATGAAGGGTTACAATCTCATCGTAGTTTTTAATAAGGAAGCTGACAAAATGCTGATGTGCAAGAGGGTTAAAGATCCATATAAGGGCTTGTCGAATTTTGTCGGTGGCAAGATTGAACAAGGTGAAAACGGATATGATGCCGCCTATCGCGAGCTTTTTGAAGAAACTTCGATTTGCAGGGAAGATATAAAATTGACTCACCTGTTGGATTTCACCTATCATATGGCGCAGGAATATGTCGAAGTGTACGTCGGACGACTAAACAAAGATGTCGAAATAAAAGGCGATGAAAATATTCTCTATTGGTCAGATTTTAACCACAATTTCTTTGACCCCACCCTCTACGCAGGAGAGGGCAATATCGGTCATATTATGATGCATATTGATTTCGATAAGGATAAATTGTTGGAGTTATGATATGAAAGAAAATTTACCGAAAAGAAAAGATATACGCTTAAAAGATTATGATTATAGTGATACAGGACTATATTTCTTGACAATCTGTACCAATAAACGCAAAAAAATATTGTCTAATATTGTAGGGGGCGACGTCCTCGACGCCCCGAATGTTGAATTAACTGTGTATGGAAAAATTGCGGATAAATATATAAATCAATTAAATAATCATTATGAAACGATTTCAGTTGAACAATATGTTATTATGCCAAATCACATACATTTAAATTTGTTTGTACATCAAAACGGGTCGTCGAGGACGTCGACCCCTACGGTGAAACAACATTCTATAGTGCCTGCGTTTGTATCAACATTTAAGAGATTTTGTAATAAAGAAATTGGAGAAAACATTTGGCAAAGATATTACTACGACCACATAATCCGCGACAAATGTGATTACGAAGAAATATCTAAATATATCCACGAAAACCCGTTAAAGTGGGAATTTGATGAGTTATATTGTGAAGAATAAGAAAAGCACCTCGTTCGAGGTGCTTTTTATGTATTAATTATTTGCTCTTAATGTATTCATCCATTGCCTTAGCAGCTGTTTTACCAGCGCCCATTGCAAGAATAACTGTTGCTGCGCCTGTTACGGCGTCACCGCCTGCGTAAACGCCTTCACGAGATGTAAGGCCGTTTTCGTCTGCGATAAAGCAACCCCATTTATTTGTTTCAAGACCCTTTGTTGTGTTTCTGATAAGGGGATTGGGGCTTGTACCGATTGACATAATTACACAGTCAACGTCAAGCACGAATTCGGAATTAGGCTTAACAATGGGACGACGTCTACCTGAAGCATCGGGCTCACCGAGTTCCATTTCAACGCACTTCATGCCTGTTACCATCTTGTGCTCGTCACCGATAATTTCAACAGGATTTGTAAGTGTCTTAAAGATGATGCCTTCTTCTTCAGCATGTTCAACCTCTTCCTTACGAGCAGGAAGCTCTTCCATACCACGACGGTAAACGATATAAACGTTTTCTGCGCCAAGACGCTTTGCAGAACGTGCTGCGTCCATAGCAACGTTACCACCACCAACGATTGCAACGTTCTTTGAATCCTTGATAGGTGTATCGGAGCCGGGAAGGTATGCTTTCATAAGGTTAACTCTTGTCAAAAATTCATTTGCAGAGTAAACGCCCTTAAGGTTTTCACCGGGGATATTCATAAAGTTGGGAAGACCTGCACCGGAACCGATGAAGATTGCTTCATAGCCCATAGCAAAGAGCTCGTCGATTTCGATTGTTCTACCAACAACAACGTTTGTTTCAACCTTAACGCCCATAGCCTGAAGGTTTTCAATTTCTCTCTGAACGATCTTCTTGGGAAGACGGAATTCGGGAATACCGTAAACAAGAACACCGCCTGCAAGGTGGAGTGCTTCGAAGATTGTTACTTCGTAGCCAAGTCTTGCAAGGTCATCGGCACATGTAAGACCTGAAGGGCCTGCACCGATGATAGCACATTTGTGTCCGTTAGATTCGGGAGCAACGGGCTTTTCTGTTGCGTGAGCGTTGTGCCAGTCAGCAACGAATCTTTCAAGACGGCCGATAGCAACGGGCTCACCCTTAATGCCTCTTACACACTTGCTTTCGCACTGTGTTTCCTGAGGGCAAACACGTCCGCAAACTGCGGGAAGGGCAGAGCTCTGAGAGATAATCTGGTATGCGCCTTCAAAATCTCTCTCTTTTATCTTCATAATGAATGCGGGAATATCAATAGCAACGGGGCAACCGCCAACGCAGGGCTTATTCTTACAGTTAAGGCATCTTTCTGCTTCGTTAACTGCCTGCTCCTCTGTGTAACCAAGTGCTACTTCAAGGAAGTTACCGTTACGGACCATTGGATCCTGAACGGGCATTTCATTCTTTTTAAGACTCATATTAGCCATTTTACTGTACCTCCTTCTTGAAGAGATTGCAAGTTTCTTCGTGCTTCTGTCTTTCGAAGCCCTTGTACATTGTTGAACGCTCGATTGCTTCGTCGAAATCAACGAGATGACCGTCAAAGTCGGGACCGTCAACGCAAGCAAACTTTGTCTGACCGCCAACAGTAAGACGGCAACCACCGCACATACCTGTACCGTCGATCATAATGGGGTTCATAGAAACTACTGTGGGAATGCCGTATTCCTTTGTGAGCTTGCAAACGAACTTCATCATTACAAGAGGACCGATTGCGATTACTTCGTCATAATTGTGACCTTCTTCGATAAGACCGAGAAGAGCGTTTGTAACAAGACCCTTTGTTCCGTGAGAACCGTCGTCTGTCATAACCTCAAGAACGTCACTTACTGCATTGAATTCATCTTCAAGGATAACAAGATCCTTGTTTCTGAAGCCGATGATGGAGTGAACCTCAGCACCAAGAGCATGAAGCTTCTTTGCGATGGGGTATGCGATAGCACAACCAACGCCACCACCAACTACTGCAACCTTCTTGAGTCCTTCTGTATGAGAGGGAACTCCGAGAGGGCCAACAAAGTCGTGAATGTAGTCGCCTTCTTCAAGACGGTTGAGCTTTTCTGTTGTTGAACCAACGATCTGGAAAATAATTGTGATTGTACCTGCCTCGCGGTCGAAATCTGCAACTGTAAGGGGAATTCTTTCACCGTTCTCGTCAACGCGAAGAATGATGAACTGACCGGGCTCTGCTTTTTTAGCAACGAGGGGTGCCTCAACATCCATAAGTGTTACTGTGGGATTGAGGACTTTCTTTCTAAGAATTTTGTACATGTTTTCTACCTCTTTTTTTATTTAAAAGTAAAATTATTGTCATTATTTTTGCGGTGATTTTTCACACACACCCAACTATTATATTATAATCAAGAAAAAAAGTCAAGAGAAATTTGTTACTTTTTTAACGAAAAACACAAATTTGACTCTTTAAATATAAAAAATAAGCAAAATGCTGCGACGTATATAAAAATTGACAACAAAAAAACAGAGAGATTGAATTTCTCTCTGTTTTTGCGTTATTAATCGTCGTGTGTGTGCTTTAATTCAAAGTGAATAAGAATGCTCATGAGCGCTCTAAGGGCGAACACTGCGCCAAGCACAGCCAATTCTTCCAAATCGTTAACTATGAGTGTTTTAAGTATTTCGGCACCGAGCTTAAATTCAAGACCCGTTGCAAGACCCTTAGCAAGATGAGTTTGAATTGCATTGTGTCTTTTCATAAAGGTGTTTTGAATGTATTCCCAAAATGACTTAATGCAAGTCCAAGCAACAATCAACACACCCATAATTTCAAGAATAAAAACTATAACGGGAATGACTGTGTGCAAAATATCGTGAAGTATCTCCATTTTGTTTCTCCTAAAAAATAAATTCAACTCATTATAGTGTTTTATGCGAAATTTGTCAAGATTTATTTTTATTTTTCTTTGAATTTGTGTTATTTTTTATTGAAATATAGAAAATATAGTTAATGTGTAGTTTTTTATTGACAAATAAATCTTGCTGTGATATAATAAAATGATAATTTACGGTCTTTTGTGACCTTTATCATAAAAAATAAAAAAGCATTTAAAATACAAACGAAAGGTAGGATTGTGTATGTCTTTTTTTATGAATAGCATTCCTGTTCCAATGAGAAAGAACACAGCCGGTAATACTTCTGTTAAGATGGGCAACGCAAACGTTGTTACTCTTCCAATGCAGATGAATGCCGGTGTGCCCGCTACACCCGTTGTTAAAATGGGCGACCTTGTTAAGGTTGGAACTCTGGTTGCTAAGGCAAACGGAGAGCTTTCTTCTCCTATTTACGCGAGCGTTTCCGGAAAAGTAACTAAGGTTTCGGATTACGTTACCGCGCAGGGTAAAACAGTACCCGCTGTTGTTATCACGTCTGATGGTGAGATGACAAGTGAGGAGGTTGTTGCACCCGTTGTTAATAGCCGCGAAGAATTCATTGATGCCATTATCAATAGTGGCGTTGTTGATTTTGGTGGCGCAGGCTTCCCAATACGTTTTACTTCCGATGTAAATCTTGGTCAGCTTGAGGTTCTTGTTGTAAATGGTGCAGAGAGTGAACCCTTTGTTACAAGTGACGATCACACTATGAACGAAAGAGCAGAAGACATCGAATATGCCCTTAAGGCATATCAAACTTATTTTGGTATCAAACGCATCATTATCGGTGTTGGTGATAACAAGAAAGACGCAATTGAAAAAATGGAAGATGTTGCTTCTCGCGTTCTTGGTGCTGAAGTGGTTACCTTCCCCTCAAAATATTCACACGGTAGTAAAGAATCCATTCTTTACCTTACTCTTGGCAAGGTGATTCCCGTGGGCAAGCAGCCCATCGACCTTGGCTGTCTTGTAACAAACGTTACAACAATGGCTGAGATTGGTAAGTATCTCAAAACAGGTATGCCCTTTGTTGAAAGATTCGTTACAGTTGACGGTGACTGTGTAAAGAATCCTCAGTGTGTTCTTGCACCTCTCGGTGTTTCTATGGAAGAGCTCATTGAGTTCTGCGGCGGTCTTACTGAAGAGCCCGAAAAGGTTGTTGACGGTGGACCTATGATGGGTATTTCCGTGCCTTCACTTGATGCTCCCGTGCTTAAAACAACAAGCGCAGTGCTTGCTCTTTCTGAGGAGCAGACACGTTTCCCCAAGGAAACTGCTTGTATTCGTTGTGGTAGATGTACAAATAACTGTCCTTTGGGAATGGCTCCTGCAGCAATTGAAAAGGCATATGCAAAGAAAGACGTAGAGCTTATTGAAAAGCTTATGGTTAATACTTGCATGGAATGCGGAGCTTGTGCATATCTTTGCCCTGCACATCGTCCCTTAGTACAGACAAATAAACTTGCAAAAATGCTTTTGCAGAATGAAAAAGCAAAGGAGGCAAATAAATAATGAATAAAAAGTTGCATATGTCTGTTTCCCCTCACATTCATTCAGGAAGCAGCACATCCGACATTATGCAGGACGTTTTGATTGCCCTCACTCCCGCGGCGGGTGCAGGTATAATGATCTTCGGAGTTCGCGCATTTCTCGTTATCGCTGTTTGCGTATTGAGCTGCGTTGGTCTTGAAGCATTGTTCAATCTCATCGTTAAAAAAGAGCAGACAATCGGTGATTACAGCGCTGCTGTAACCGGCTTGCTTTTGGCTCTTAACCTTCCTGCTGACACACCCATTTGGCAGTGTGTAATTGGTTCAGCATTTGCTATTGTTGTTGTAAAGTGCTTGTTTGGCGGTCTTGGATGCAATATAGTTAACCCCGCAATCACAGCAAGAGTATTCATGCTCGTTGCTTTTGCAAGCGTGGCTATACCTTCTCAGCCAATTTTACCCGATTCTATTACAGGTGCTACTCCTCTTGCTCGTATTGCAAGTGGTGAAACAGTTAACCTTAGCAACCTCTTCCTTGGAACACACGGTGGTTCTATTGGTGAAACTTGTGCTATCGCATTGATTTTGGGCTTCATCTATCTTCTTGCAAAGCGCGTTATCACATGGCAGCTTCCCATAACTTATATTGGTAGCGTTTTCGTTCTTTCTTATCTTATGGAAGGCGACGCAACACGCGCACTTGCTCTTACACTTTCCGGTGGACTTCTCCTCGGTGCCATCTTTATGGCAACTGACTATGTAACAAGCCCCGTAACTCCTTGGGGTAAGGTTGTATTCGGTGTTGGTGCAGGTCTTATCACATTCCTTATTAGATATTTCGGAGGCTATCCTGAAGGTGTATCCTTTGCGATCCTTCTTATGAATATTCTCACACCTTATATCGATAAGTTCACAGCACACAAGGTATTTGGAGGTAAGAAAGCATGAAAAAACATATAATTAGTGTTTTGACACTCTTCCTCATTTGCGCAATTGTTGCTGTTGCACTTGCAGTAGTTAATGGAATTACTGCTCCCATCATTCTTCAAATGCAGCAGGCAGCCGCAAGTGGCGCGCTTGCAGAGGTAATGCCCGACGGTGGCAGCTTCACAAAGGTTGATCTTTCAACATATACACTTCCTGCAACTATTCAGGAGGCACACAAGGCAAGTAACGGCGGTTATGTATTCCAGGTTGGATTTGCAGGCTTTAACCCCGGTAACGTTGCAATGATTGGTGTTTCTGCTGATGGCAAGGTTACAGGAACAAAGATTATTACAAATACAGAGTCCTCCGGCTTTGGTGCAGACCATCTTCCTGCACTTGACGGAAAGGGACACTACAACGGCTCAACTCTTGACACTATTGAAGGTGTTGATACAGTTGCAGGTTGTACAGTTTCTACTACTGCATATCGCTCCGCTGTTAAGGATGCGCTTAGTGCAGCGGCAATTCTCGGTGGTGGCGATGTTGACCTTCGTACACCCGAAGAAATTCTTCACGACAATCTTAACGCAGCTCTTGGTGTAGAGGGTGTTGATTTTGATAAGCACTTCTTTACTGAGGTTGTTGAAGGTGTTGATGCAATCTACGTTGCAAAGACAGGTGAAGGTTACGTTTGCGTAATCGGTGAAGAATTTGTAGGTCTTGATGCTGACGGTAACGTTCTCAATGGAGAAAACGCAACAGCAGCTGCAGCAATTACTACAATCAAGGCTACAACTTATACAGAGCTTGATACTTCCGCATTCAAGGGCGTTTCTAAGAGAGTTAAGTCCGCCAAGGTAACTGATAAGGGCGTATACGTTCTTACAGTTGAAGGCTCAGGCTTCGGTAAGAAGGGCTCATCTGACTACGGTGCATCAGGTGAATATCTTGTAATTGAAATCGCACTTACTGCTGACGGTAAGATTATTGACTGTTACACAGTTTACCAGAACGAATCAAAGGGCTTTGGTGACGTTTGTGCTAAGGAAGAATTCTATGAACAGTTCGCAGGTAAGACACAGGATAACTATGAAGACATCATCATTGCAGGTTCTACCTACACAACTGATGGTTACCATGGTGCTATCAAGAATGCCTTTAAGGCAGTTGCAATTTTTGAAGGAGGTACAAACTAATGAGTAAGAATAGTAGTCTTTCTGTTTTAACTCGTGGTATTCTTAAAGAAAACCCCGTATTCGTACTCGTTTTGGGTACTTGTCCTACACTTGCCGTTACAAATAACGTATTCGGCGCATTCGGTATGGGTATTGCAGCAATGTTGGTTCTTATTTGCTCAAATATGCTCATTTCCGCACTTCGTAAAGTTATTCCCGATAGTGTTCGTATCCCCTCATACATCGTAATTATTGCGGGCTTCGTAACTATCGTTCAGATGCTTGTTCAGGCATTCTTGCCAGACCTTAATGAGATACTTGGTGTATATCTTCCTCTTATCGTTGTTAACTGTATCATTCTTGGTAGAGCCGAGATGTTTGCAGGTAAGAACACAGTAGGAAAGAGTGCACTTGACGGTGTTGGCATGGGTATTGGCTTTACACTTGCTCTTGTTTCAATGGCTGTTGTTCGTGAAGTTTTCGGCGCAGCAACATTTGCAGGTATCGCAATTCCTTTCCTTGAGCCCTATAAGATTGCATTCCTTACAAAGGCTCCCGGTGGTTTGTTTGTTTACGGTATTCTTATTGCACTTGTTTACGTTGTTACTAACGGTAAAGCGCCCAAGAAGAGATCTTTCTCTTGCGAAGGCTGCCCCTCTCGTGCAACATGTAACCCCACTGCTTGTGGTGGAGAAAAGGAGGAAGCGTAAATGGAAGCTATTAAAGGTTTACTTGTAATAATGTTATCAGCCGTATTGGTTAATAACTACGTTTTGGTTAGATTCCTTGGTATTTGTCCTTTCCTTGGTGTATCTAAGAAGATAGACCAGGCATCAGGTATGGGTGTTGCAGTTACTGTGGTTATGCTTCTTGCAACTGCGGCAACATGGCCCATTCAGAAATATATCCTTGATCCTTTGAATCTTGGATATATGCAGACAATCGTATTTATCGTTATCATTGCATCTCTTGTTCAGATGCTTGAAATCGTTCTTAAAAAGTTCATCCCTGCGCTTCATGCAGGACTTGGCGTATATCTTCCTTTGATTACAACAAACTGTGCAGTTCTTGGTGTTGCTATCAATAATATTAACGATGGCTATAATTTCCTTGAATCAATGGTAAGCTCACTTGGCGTAGGTCTTGGCTTCCTTCTTGCAATGGTTCTTTTCTCAGGAATGCGCTCAAGAATTGATGAAACAAAGATTCCCAAGCCCTTCAGAGGCGTTGCAATTACACTTGTTGCAGCATCCTTCTTGTCTCTTGCATTCATGGGCTTTGCAGGAATCGTTGAAAAACTTTTTGCTTAATAGGAGGGTATAGATATGTTAACTAGTGTATTGACTGCCTTTCTTGTAGTAGCAGGCGTTGGACTTGTTCTTGGCGTTTTGCTTGCGCTCTTTACTCACTTTTTTGGCATCGAAGACGATCCCAAGGTTAAGGCGGTAAGAGGCGCTCTTCCCGGTGCTAACTGTGGCGCGTGTGGATATAAGGGTTGTGATGACTATGCTAATGCAGTAGCTTCAGGCAAGGCTGCCCCCAACCTTTGTATACCCGGTGGTGCTGACACAGTAAAGGCTATTGGTGAAGTTCTTGGTGTTGAAGCTGAAGCTGCTGCTCCCAAGGTAGCGTTCGTTCACTGTAACGGTACTTGTGAAGCAACTTCTCCTAAGGCACTTTATGACGGTATGCAGAATTGTGTTGCTGAAAATATGCTTTTCGGCGGCTGTGGTTCTTGTATTTACGGATGTGTTGGTTGTGGTGACTGTGTAAGCGTATGTCCTGCTGATGCTATTTGCTTGAAGGACGGCATTGCTCACGTTGACCCCAGAGCATGTATCGGTTGTGGTGCTTGTACAAAGGTTTGTCCTAAGCACGTTATCACAATGCTTCCTAAGGATGCACTTGTTGCGAACTTCTGCTCCAATAAGGAAAAGGGCGCTGATGCTCGTAAGCATTGCGCAAATGCTTGTATCGGCTGTAAGAAGTGCGAAAAGACATGTCCTAACGGTGCAATTACAGTTATCGACAATAATGCCATCGTTGATTACGAAAAGTGTACAGGTTGTGGTGCTTGTGCAGATGCATGTCCCACAAAGTGCTTGAAACACGTATATTTTAATTAATAAAACATAAGGGGCGGAGAAATCCGCCCCAAAAGTGAATTTTGATTTGTCAAGTGTTTTGTTGATTTAACAAAATGCTCGATTGCTTAAAATTCAAAAATAAGAAACGGAGGTAAATTATGGAAGAACAGGCAAAGAAGCGAAAAATTAAAAATGACATAATTCTTGTTGCTGCATTGCTGACAGTTATTCTCATCGTTGGCGCTTTCGTACTTATTTTTAGAAAAGAGGGAAATATGGTCAAGGTGACTGTTGACGGTCAGGTTTTTGGCACATATTCACTCAATAAAAATCAAACCGTAGAAATAAAAACCGAAAAGGGATATAATCTTCTCGTTATCGAAAACGGAAAGGCTTACGTAAAGGAAGCGAGCTGCCCTGACGGAATTTGTTCTTCGGATAAACCCATCAGTTATACGGGTGAAAGTATAATTTGCTTGCCCAATAAGGTTGTTGTTTCCATTGAAAACGGAGATGGAACAAATAATGGGAATAATGGTGGAATTGACATCGTATCATAGGAGATGAAAAAAGTGAGAAATAATGCTTTGAAAATAAAAAGAATAACCTTGCTTGCGATGTTTACTTCACTTGCCATTGTATTGTCCTATGTGGAAATGCTGTTAATGGCTCAATTGCAATTGGTTGCCCCCACAGTTTTTTTACCTGCGGTAAAAATGGGGTTGCCAAATATTGTTATCATTCTTATTCTTTACCGTCTTGGAATAAAAGAGGCATCTGTTGTTTCATTGGTGAGATTAATTTTGTCGACTCTTTTGTTTGGAACGATAACAGGATTTTGGTATAGCTTGGCAGGGTCTGTTTTAAGTCTTTTGGTTATGGGAATACTTAAAAAGATGGATAGATTTTCGTCAGTTGGTGTGAGTGTGGCAGGAGCTGTAATGCATAACATTGGGCAAATGATAGTTGCCGTTATTCTTTTACAAACGTCCGAAATTGTATATTATATGATAATTCTTGCAATAACGGGAATTATAGGTGGAGTGTTTGTGGGCCTTTGCGGAGCACTTTTGCATAAGCGCTTAGAAAAAATGAAAATGTAAAAAATATATTAATTTTACTTAATTTGTCATTAATTTTTCATATTTTATTGACAAATTTAAAAAATGTGGTATAATAAACAGTGGCAAAAGCCGAAATTTAATATTTTAAGGAGTTACAGAAATGAAAAACAAAAAGTTATTGATTATTGTAGCTGCAGTTGTAGTAGTTATCGCAGTAGTTCTTGCAGTAGTTCTTCTTAACAACAAGGATAATGGTACAACACCTACAACACCTACAACTACAGAAACACCTGCACCTACACCTACACCCACAGAAGCAACATATAAGCTTGGTATGGGCGTAGTTGCTGGCGAACACGGTACAGGCGAAAGCAACTTGACAATCGCAGTAGTAGTTCTTGACGAAGCTGGTAAGATCGTTGCTTGCCGTCTTGACAGCGCTCAGAATAAGTACGCTTTTGATGAAGATGAAGAAGAAATCGTATTCTCAAGACTCACATCTAAGATGGAGCTTGGTGCTGATTACGGTATGGGTGGCAAGCCCTACTCTCCTGATAACGACGGTGACGGCAGAGTTCTTGAATGGGACGAACAGGCTAAGGCTTTCGAAGCACACGTTGTTGGTATGACAGCTGCTGAAGTTGCTGCTATGACAACAGTTGAAGTTAACGAACACCACATCTCTACAGATGCTGACCTTATTGCTGCTGGTTGCACAATCCAGATCGGTGAATTCCGTGACGCAGTAGTTAAGGCTTGCAATGATGAACAGGGTACAACATTCACAACAGACAAGACATTCACAGTTGGTCTTGGTGTAAACAGCGCAAACGACGGTTCTTCTGCTGAAGATGCTGAAAACTATACAATCAAGATGAACGTTGAATTCGCAGGTACAGTAGTTATCGACGGTAAGGTTGTAGCAACACTTAATGATGCTTACCAGCCTGCAATCGTTGTTGAAGACGGCGAAGTTGTTAGCGCAACAGTAGGTAAGGGCGAAGAAAACGGCCTTAAGACAAAGAGAGAACTCAAGGAAGCTTACGGTATGGACGCAGCACACGTTGACAAGAACGGTGATGACGTTTCTCTTGAATGGTACAAGCAGTCCGCTGCATACTCTGCAAATGTTGTAGGCATGACAGCTGCTGAAATCGCAGGTTACTTCACAGCTAACGATGCTCTTATCGAAGCAGATTGCACAATCTACATCGGTGGCATCTCTACAGTAGTAGCTGAATCCGTAAACTACGCAAGATAATTTAAATTTTGCATAAACGAAAAGGGAGGATATCCTCCCTTTTCTTAAATTTAGAGGTTATAATGAAAAAGAAACAAATCATAATATCGGCTCTTGCCCTGATGCTTGTGCTCGTAGCACTTGTTATTGTTCTTGTTGTGAATAAAAATAATCCGAGCATTACTCCCGAAGATAATTCTAAAACTCAATATAAGTCCTATGCTTGGAGTTATTTTGACACCGTTACAACCATCCAAGGATATGCAAATTCCGAGGAGGAGTTTGATGCGATAGTAAAGGATATCTATGCCGAGCTTGACCAATATCATAAGCTTTATGATATCTATAATTTGTATGATGGGGTTAATAATCTTCGCAAAATCAACAAGCTCTATGATGGAGAACACAGAGAGATTACCGTGGATAGAAAAATCATCGATATGCTTCTTTACGCGAAGGATTTGTATACTAAAACAAACGGTGAAATGAATATTGCAATGGGTAGTGTGCTTTCAATTTGGCATGATTATAGAACCGATGCAATAGATAACCACTATGGTGTTGGTGAGCTTCCACCAATGGAAGAATTGGAGGAGGCTGCAAAGCATACCGATATTAATAATTTGATTATTGACGAAGAGAATAGCACAGTTTACATTTCCGATCCACAAATGACACTTGACGTTGGCGCCATTGCAAAGGGCTATGCCGTTGAAATGGTTGCAAGAATGCTTGAGGAACGAGGTATTACGGGATACGTTATCAACGTTGGTGGAAATATTCGTACAATTGGCACAAAGGCAAACGGTGACAAGTGGTTGGCGGGAATTGAAGCTCCGTCCGATGATTTTGAAGAGGCTTATCTTGCCTATATCGGACTTTACGGTCAAGCAATAGTTACAAGTGGTTCTTACCAAAGATACTATATAGTTGACGGCAAGGAATATCACCACATTATTGATAAGGATACACTTATGCCTGCAAAGGGATTTTTGTCCGTTTCAATAGTTTGTGAAAGTTCAGCGGACGGTGACGGATTTTCAACAGCACTTTTCTGCATGCCACTTGAAGAAGGACTTGCGCTTGTGGAAGCTACCGAGGGCATTGAAGCTCATTGGGTGCTTGAGGACGGCACAAGAGTGAAATCCTCAGGATTTTCTAATTTCGAAGTTGAATATAATCCTTAAATATTAAAACGAGCATCAATTGATGCTCGTTTTTTGATGACTTAGCGCGCACTTTGTTCGCACAAACACAATTTTCAAATAATTGTAACCTTGTAGGGACCGGCGTCCCCGACGGTCCACCACGAACGATAAATACAATTTTTCACGGCTTCGTACAAGCAAAATCCAATATTTTCGTTCAAAAGTTACTTTATTTTGTAACGGACCGTCGAGGACGTCGGTCCCTACAACAAGGTACATACTATTCAATCAAACTAACCGATAAATCAAAATTTGTTTTCTTTTATAACGGGTCGTCGGGGACGCCGACCCCTACAGAATTTCTACAGATTTTATTGGTATTGCAGCGAAGCTCTATAAAAAGTTTTTTGGTTACTTTTTTTCAAAAAAAGTGACCCATAAATCAAAATTTGAAGCAAAAAGACCACCCGAATTTTCGGGTGGTCTGATTTTATTCTTCAAGTCTTTTTGCAATTCTTGTTGCAACGATATCAAGTGCAGTTTTGTTTTTTCCGCCGTTTATGATGATGTCGGCATATTTCTTCGTTGGCTCAACGTAAATTCCGTGCATTGGTTTTACTGTACCAAGATATTGATTAATAACACCGTCAATGTCACGTCCGCGCTCGTTTACGTCACGACGAAGTCTGCGCAAAATTCTCTCGTCTGCATCGGCATCGGTGAAAATTTTAATGTCAAACATTTCGCGAAGGCGCTCGTCGTGGAAGGTCAAAATTCCGTCAACAATGATAACAGGAGAGGGAGCAAGACGAGTCATTTCTGCCTTTCTTGTGTGAATTTTAAAGTCGTAGTTGGGAATGTCAACTGACTCACCGTCCTGAAGCTTGCGCAAATGATTAACAAGCAAGTCCGTATCAAGCGCATCGGGACAGTCATAGTTAGTTTTGATTCTTTCCTCAAATTCGAGATGGTCTTGAGGTTTATAATAGTTATCATAGGATATAACGGTTATTTCGTTGGGGAAGAGTGCGAGCAAGCGCTGTGCGAAGGTGGATTTTCCACTACCGGTACCGCCTGCAATTCCGATAAGCATGGGGTGTTTCATGGTTTAAAATTCCTTTTCAAATATAATGTTTCATCGGAATATTATTATATCATTTTGAGCATTTTTTGTCAATCCATTTTGAGTTTTGTCAACAAAAAAATTACGGTTGTCAAAATAACTATATTATATATGTGAACATTGTGCATTTTGCATATATAAGCTTAAAATAATAATTAATATTTATAAAAAATTTATAAAAACCCCTTGTCAAAACTAAAATATAATGATAAAATAAATTTGATGATTATTGGTCTGCGCAACAGCGCGGAAAATTTTATATAATCAGGAAAGGAAAAACACTATGAAAAAATACTTAGCGCTTTTTATCATAGCTTGCATGCTTATGATGACTCTCGCTTCTTGTGGCTTGTGGGGATGGGGTGGTAAGCCCTGCACAGATCACATTGACGCAGACGGCAACTACATTTGTGACAAGTGCGAAGCAGAGCTTGAAAAGCCCGATTGCTCGTTTGGTCACAAGGACGAGGACGGCGACGACAAATGTGACGTTTGCGGTGAGAGTATGTTCATTAATATCCCCGATTGCGGACAGCAAAAGGACGAAGATGGCGACGGCAAATGCGATATTTGCGGTGCAGATATTCGTGACCCTCAGCCTCCTGCATGTGAAGAGCATAAGGACGAGGACGGAGACTACAAGTGCGATGCTTGTGGTGAGGTTTTGTTTGAAGAGGTTAAATACTCTCTCAATATTAGTGATATTGAAGCAGGCGTTCGTTCTGCTGATGATATAAACGGAAAGTTTACTATCATTTCAGGCACTGAAGTAAGAAACAGAACAAAGACATATGAAGGCGTTGAATATAACAAATCCATCAAAATTGGTGGCAATGCTCATAAGGTGGTTGTATCCGTTCCCGGAACAGGTACACTCAGATTTATCATTCAGAACGGTTC
This sequence comes from Eubacteriales bacterium, assembly GCA_045637205.1. Taxonomy (GTDB): domain Bacteria; phylum Bacillota; class Clostridia; order Oscillospirales; family CAG-272; genus RGIG4608. The sequence goes on from JAZTYY010000010.1 coordinate 31,073, forward strand.
AAGTGGCGTTGATATGCAGTATACAAAGGTTATTGCTCCTGACGGAACTGCTCACGACATCGAATTCGTAGCAGGCGCAGAGTCCAATCCTCTTGTTATGATTGAACTCGAAGTTACCGAAGGTAACTGGACAATCGCTCGTGGTAAAAACGGTGGTACACAGGATATTTTCTATCTTGAACTTGAATGTGTAGTTGCAGTTGCAGAAGAAAGTGGCTTTGAACTTGTTTCTGACGGCAAGACAGAATTCCTTGTTGGTGAAGCACTCGATACAACAGATGTTCGTCTTAACGCAACATTTGCAAACGGCAAGACAGATAATCTTCCTCTTGAAAACGTATCTATCGATACATCTCTTGTTAATATGGGACAGTCAGGTACATATCCTGTAACAATTACATATAAGGATTATGAACCCATTACATATTATGTTGACATTTATGCACCCGAAAGCATTGAGCTTGGATTTGATGCTATTGAAAAGCTTGCAAGCAACTCTGCAGCAGGCAATGGTGTTTACTTCAACCACAGCTTTAAAGAAGTCTATATGGTTGGTGAAGAATTCGATTCTGCAGGTCTTTCCGTTATCGTAGTTGCAAGATGTGGCGACAAGACACTTGAATTTAAGGTTGATGATTATACAATTAGCGGCTTTGACTCATCTTATGAGGACTTTAATAAGCTTACAATTTCTGCATTTGGAGTTGAAGCGGAGGTGACAGTTGCTATCACAAATACTCAACCCACACCTAACGAAGAAGGCGTTTACCAGCTTCTTGTTGACCCCGCGTATCTTGGTCTTCCAGGTGTTCTCAGTGGTCCTTACCACGTATTCCAGACAATTCAGGGCGCTCTTGACTATGCTGCACACATAGAAAACGGAGCAGTTAAGGAACTTTACATAGCTCCTGGTTACTACAACGAAAAGCTTGAAATCACAATTCCCAACCTTAAGATTATCGGTATGGGTGAAAAACCCGAAGATGTAGTTGTCGAATGGGATTCTCTCTATGGTCTTGTTGATGCAGGTGGATTCGTTCACACAACTGACTCCACAGCAACAGTTGCTATTAGAGAAAGCGCAGTTAACTGCATAATTGAAAACGTTACTATCTCTAACTACTGGAATAGCCAGGAAAGAATGGATGCTGCGGGCCTTGCAATTGAACGTGGTCTTGCACTTCTCGTTCAGGCAGATAGATTTATTATGAAGGATTCAAGACTCCTTGGTATTCAGGATACACTTGAACTCTTCACAGGACGTCAGTACTTTGAAAACGTATTTATTTCAGGTTATACTGATTTCATTTTCGGTACAAACAACACAACATACTTTAAGAATTGTACAGTTCACGTAATTGATACAATTAAGGATGATCAAGGTACAGCAGGTTATATCACAGCATTCAAGGGCTCTAACAAGGGCGAAAGTGATGCTATCACTTACGGTGCTATCTTTGACGAATGTAAGTTCACAGCTGACGAAGGCGTAACACTTGGATGCACAGCTATTGGTCGTCCTTGGGGTGTTTATGCTGCAGTTGCAGTTATGAATTCTGAACTCGGTGGACATATTTCTACTGCAGGCTTTACAGGTGCTAAGAACGAGCGTTACGTTTCTATGACAGGTAAGCCCACAGATGCAACAGTTCAGTACGTTGAATACAACAACACAGGCGCAGGTGCTATTGCCGAAGCAGTTGCAGGTATGAGAATGCTCACAGCTGAAGAAGCTGCTATGTATGCTGATTTTGCAGTAATTTTCGGCACAACAAACAGAAACGTTAAATATCTTGATCCTTGGGATCCCGATTCTGAAGAGGTTGTAGTTGATGATAGAACATACTATTACTTCAATGGCACAACAGGTACATCAGGTACATCTTATACATATGACCAGAGCCTTCAGGGTACAACAGGCTCAATCGGTGATATCGCAATCGACGCAACAGCAGGTAAGGTTGTAGCAAGAGGCTCCGATACACAGATGAATCAGGGCGCAAAGCTTACATTCTCAGTTGAAGCAGGCACACTTGTAACAGTTATCTCTTATCCCGGTTACGGATATTACACAATCAATGGTATTGCGCACAATGCAAACGATACATTCAGCGTATATTTTGCAGAGGCTACAGAGGTTGTTATTGAAGCAACAGGAACTGCATATCTCTATCAGATTATTATTGATCCTAACTCCGATGCTCCCGAAGCTCCCGAGCTTCAGCAGGTTAAGGTTTCAGGCGCAACTCTTGATTACAAGGTTGGCGACACCCTTTCACTTGAAGGTTTGGTAGTTAAGGCTCATTATTCTGATTACTCAATCGTAACAGTTGCTGATTATACAGTTGATGCTTCTGCTGTTGATATGAGTGTTGCAGGATCTTATGACCTTGTTATCTCATACGCAGGTCAAACAATTACACTTAAGGTTAATGTTGAAGACCCTAATGCAGGCCCCGAATTTACTGAAGAAACAGTTCTTGATTTCTCAACTCCCGAAGGACTTGAGGCGGTTCAGAACAACCCCAAGGTAACAATGACAGGTAGCATCAGACACAATGGTGGTGAAATTCAGATTGAAGGTACAATCTCCTTCTACGTAAAAGCGGGAACAGTGGTTTATATTGAACCATACAATAATTCCAGCTACGTTGCTTATACTGTAGGTGATGGAACTGAAGGCGAAGATGATCTTATAGTTTATAACGAAGAAATGGCATTTTTCGTTGATGAGGATGGCTTGTTTGTTTATACAGGTCTTGCTAATAACTACCTCGTAAACATTACAATTATTCCTACCGTTAAAGACGGTACATATGTATTTGGTGGTAAGCAGATGGATGGCGACGTTGTCGGTATTCTTTCCAGCACAAATAATATCACTCTTAACGGAACTTGGAAGACACATAGCGGCGGTGCACAGCTCGGTGAAGATTCCGTAATGTTATTTAGTGTATCTCCTTACACAACAGTAGTGATTAAGGGTTATGACACAAGCTACGGTAAGCTTGACGTTTATGTAGACGACATTCAAATCGATATGGACGAAAATGCTTGTTATGTATTTACAACAGGTGCGAAAGCCTCTTATGTAGTGCTTTCTGCTTCAAACGTAGGAACTGATGAAGCTCCCGATTGGAGCAAGTCATATATTACATACATGACCATTCAATCTATTGATTTTATTGAAGAAAGCACAACAATTAATTTTGGTTCTTCCGGTAACTATATTGATATTCTTGATATGTCAGCGGCAAGCGTTAGAGATAACGGTGGCAACAACTCCCAAGTTTCTGCAGGATCTATCTCCTTTGCAGTAAGAGCAGGTGCTAAGGTTACTATTAACGGTTACCCCGGTTACACATCATATACATTTAGTGATGGTACATCAACAAGTGAAGAAATTACAGGTGAATTGTATGAATACGTTGCAGTAAATGATTGCATCATTACAATCACTGCTGTAAACAAAAACAATTATTTCTACAGCTTTGATATCGCTTATTAATACAAACAAATAAAATTAGCCCCTCGGATTTGTCCGAGGGGCTTTTTGTATTAGCTTTTAATTATTTGCTTTTCTTGAGATTTACAAGAACGTTTGTGATGATACCAAGGATGAGTGCGCAAGCGATGCTTGTGATTGTAACCTTGCCAATGGACATTGCTGTGCCGCCGATACCTGTAATAAGGATAACTGCTGTTGTGAAGAGGTTTGCATTGTTTTCAAGGTCAACCTTCTGAATCATCTTAAGACCGGATACTGCGATGAAGCCGTAAAGTGTGATGCAAACACCACCCATTACGCATCCGGGAATTGAAGAGAGGAATGCTACGAAGGGAGAGAGGAATGAAATTGCAATTGCCATAACAGCTGTGATTGTGATTGTTGCAACTGATGCGTTCTTTGTAATAGCTACGCAACCAACGCTTTCACCGTATGTTGTATTGGGGCAACCACCGAAGAATGCGCCTGCCATTGAACCAACACCGTCACCAAGGAGTGTTCTGTGGAGGCCGGGCTCTTCAAGAAGATCCTTTTCGATGATGGATGAGAGGTTCTTGTGGTCAGCGATGTGCTCAGCGAATACTACGAATGCAACGGGAATGTAAGCAACTGCTACTGTTGCAACGTATGACCATTCAAAGTGTTCCAAGCCCTTAATTGCCTTAAGGAATGAGAATTCAGGAACTGAGAAGAATGTATTGATTGTTACTCCGTCAGCAACGAGTGCCTTGAAGGGAGCAAAGTTGATAATCATAAGATCAGCATTGTTTGTTACGTGACCGATAATTGTGAAAATAAGTGCTGTGCCATATCCTGCAAGTATACCGAAAATGAAGGGGAAGAGCTTACCAATCTTTTTGCCGTATGTTGAGCAAAGGATAACTGTAAAGAGAGTAACCATTGCACAGATGAATGAAACCCAAATATTAGTTGTCATAATGAAGCCGTTGCCGTCATGAGGACCGTAAGAGAATACGTCCTTTACTGCTGCGCCGGCAAGTGAAAGACCGATAAGAGCAACTGTAGGACCAATTACAACGGGAGGCATAAGCTTGTTAATCCAGTTTACACCTACGAACTTAACGAGAATGGAAAGGATTACGTAAACAAGACCTGCCATAGCTGCACCAAGGATAAGACCGAAGTATCCGAGAAGGCCGTTAGCTGTTGCGCCTGCAAATGCAGCTACCATTGAACCGATAAATGCAAAGGATGAGCCAAGGAACACAGGACTCTTAAACTTTGTGAAAAGCTGATATACAAGTGTACCAACACCTGCACCAAAAAGTGCGGCAGAAGCGGACATTCCGTTACCAACGATTGCAGGAACTGCGATTGTTGCAGCCATGATTGCAAGGAGCTGCTGGAATGCGAACAAGATTGTTCTGAGGTAACCAATTTGCTTTGGTTTAGCGTCAATGTTGTAGATAAGTTTCATTAAACTTTCCTCCTAAATATTTATTATAATTTTATTTTGACCATAAAAAAAGCTGATGAAAAATCATCAGCAATAAATCAAATATTAAATGAAAAGGCAAAAAGGGAATAGGACACCACGGCAACGAATTTTTTGTTTGATACACCGAAATTAAACATTGCTAAGTCCACCTTTCTTTTCACACTGAGAGAGATTATATCACAAAGAATATTAAATGTCAATAGTGTTTTTGACAAAATTTTAAATAAAAATAGATAAAAATGATGTCAATTTTGCTCTATTTTGCACTTTGTGTCAAAATAGGAGGTTTTATTTTGCATTTTTTACCCTTTTATTTTTGCATAGCGTGGTATATAATATAAATACAAAGCAAAGGTACTTGGCTTATATAAAAATATTGACACTGTATAAAAAATGTGTTAAAATTAATTAAGTGTAAATCGAATATCATTCGTTTACATAGAAAACTATTTTTGAAGGAGAAAAATTATGTTAGAAATCATTTTAGGTGTAATTGGTTTAATCGTTTTGATTATATTAATTGCTTGTATTAAGGTTGTTCCTCACACAGAGTCATATGTGGTTGAACGTCTTGGTAAATTCCACACTGTTTGGACAGCAGGTCTTCACTTCCTTGCCCCCTTGGGCATTGACAAGGTTGTTACACGCGCAACAACAAAGGAAAAGGTGCTTGACACACCTCCTCAGTCCGTTATTACAAGTGATAACGTACCTCTTACAATCGATGCGGTTGTTTATCACAAAACATTTGATCCCAAGCTTTATGCTTACGGTGCAGCTAATCCCGTTGAGGCACTTGCCAACCTCACTACAACAACTCTTCGTAACATTGTTGGTGAGCTTACACTCGACGAATCTCTCACATCCCGTGACTCAATTAATGCAAAGATGACAGAAAACCTCGACAGAGCAACTGACGAATGGGGTATTCGTGTAACTCGTGTTGAAATTAGAAACATCACTCCCTTCGCTGATATCCGTGAATCCATGGAAAAGCAGATGAAGGCAGAAAGAGCAAGACGTGAAACATTGCTTGAGGCTGAAGGTCACAAGCAGGCTGTTATTACTCGTGCTGAGGGTGATAAGCAGGCTATGATTCTTGCTGCTGAGGGTGAAAGAGACGCTCGCATTGCTCGTGCTGAAGGTGAAGCTAAGGCAGTTCTTCTTCAAAAGCAGGCTGAGGCTGACGGTCTTCGTGCTATTATGCAGGCTTGTCCCACACCCGAGGTTATTGAGCTTAAGAGATATGAAGCTCTTGTTGAAATGGCTAACGGTACAGCCTCCAAGCTCATCGTTCCTACCGATACAGTTGAAATGGTGAAGAAGAATGCAATCTTTACCGAAACAACAGGCCTTGGTGATGACACACCTGCTGCTGAAAAGCCCAAAAAATCTGCTAAAAAGGACGTTTGCTGCAACTAATTTGAGGTGAACTTATGGCAGATAATAACAATAGATTTATAAAAACATACAAGGAAGGCGCTTTTGGTGGCAACGGATTTGAAATTTGGGTTGACACACAAACCGGTGTTAACTATGTGTGGCGTGAAAGCGGCTATGCAGGCGGCTTGACTGTTTTGCTTGACCGAGAGGGAAAGCCCGTAATTACAACAGTTGAAAAATAAATAAAAATCAAGGGAGCTTGAAAAAAAGCTCCCTTTTGTTGTATTCAAATTTTGATTTGTCTATTAGTTACTTTTATTGAACAACGGGTCGTCGGGGACGCCGACCCCTACGGTTTGCAAATTAATTTTTTTCACATTTTAGCCGTTTCGATAGCTAAATGTCTGTAATTTTATTATAAAATAATTACAATCATTGTAGGGGTCGGCGTCCCCGACGACC
>JAZTYY010000011.1:0-50566 GCA_045637205.1 Eubacteriales bacterium
CCTCATAATCTACTACAAAATCTTGTGGTTTATCATATATAGAACCCGGAGAATTTCTTCTGTGAATAACATGATAACAATCACCTTCTGATATTTTATCGTATGCTTCTGGAACAATATCATCGCTTAAATAAGTATCAAAATACGATAAAAGCATATCAATTCCAACATATCCACAAGAACCAATAGTATTGTCTCCATGATTTGTAGTTAAATTATCAAAATACGACTCCATAAAATTATCATAATAAAAAATGTTAGAACTATAAGTGTTGTCTGGTTCTGATGATATTTCATGGATAACCTTCATTTTTTCCGTACTCAATCCAATCAATATATCATCCACATCATCTGTGTTTTCTATTGCATAGACTGAATTCTTAGGAATAAATATACTTGCACATAATAAAGATATTATCAATACAAATATGTATACTCTATTTTTCATTTAACCATCCTCCATTATTTGTTAATGTTAATAACAACCAAATTTTCATCCAAAAAATCACTCAAGCAGTTTTGTGAAATTTCACTATCGGATGAATAGAATATCTTACCAACCAAATAAGAGTTAGTATATAACTCTACACACTCACCTTTTTCTCGATTGCCAACAAATATATATTCTATTTTCCCCATTGGTGCTCTATATTCATAAAATTCTGCTTCGATTTTGATATTGGCTTCTAAAGATTTATTTATAAATGCCATGTCCACTTCATTCGTTATTTCCGTATAATACTCGATTCTTTTATCGACGTAATAATAACCTCCAACAAAACTAGATGTATATTCAGTTAAATTAATTTCTGAACTATAATTTCTAACATCTCTTATAGTTAGATAGGATAATTGCATAGTATTAAGATTTGGTTCTTTAGACGTCATATTATGATTTGGCATTTGGGTGCTATATTCAATTTCAGAATATTTGTCAACCGTTATCACAAATAATGTTTTATCAAACAGGTCTCTATAAAAATCTTCTGACAATTGAAGTTTTGTGATGACCTTTATCTCGGCAATCAATTCATTATTGTTATAAATGCTTATTTGTTTGCCTTTTAATTTATATTCGTCAAATTCGTATCGAAATTCACCCAATTCGCCTTGAAAAGCGTAAAAATCACCACTGATTATTATAGAATACTCATGTGATCCATCCATACTTACATATTTTTTGATGTATTTTTCATAAAAAGTTCTGCCATCCCCCAATTCCGAACTAACCAAGGTGAAAGAACACGATATGCGCGGACGATTATAAGTTTCATTACCATCAACAATATATAGCTTATCATTAATATATCCATCACTCCAGATACGTTTGGTTATACTATATTCAGGGAAAACAGCTGAAATTGATCTCATACATAAAAATTTAATTTGCCCGTCATCAATATTAAACCGTTTATCAAGATCAATATTAGTTTTTTCCCCACACCCCGTAAAGCTAAATGCACTCGTCACCAAAAGCACCAAAACAAGCACCCTTGCGATAAGTTTGGTTGCGTTAGTTTTGAAATTCATAATAAATTTCTCCTTTAGTAATATACATTAATATTTGGTCTTCATAAGTAGATATAATTATTTATGGCAATTAAATCAATTGTATCCTATCTCACCAAAAATAATTGTATTCATTATGCTAATTTTCCAATAATGAATCTCCAATCTCTCTCCATAAACAAGTCTAACTTTATATTGTCCAAACTCTCCCTGACAAAGCTGTTCGTTATTTGCAACCGAAAAACCTAATTCAGTTAAAATTTTTTCTGCTTCTTCTTTTGTGGAGTTTACTGTCAATCCCCATACACACACATTAGGGTCAGTAATTACAATGCCATCAATTTTTTTAAACCCTATTTCAGAAATTGGATAATGATCTATATAGTAGATAACTGCATGTTCAGGTGCACACAATTCACCATTTTCATCAAGCACCGCCTCATAACCTGCAGCTAGGTACAAATCCGAAGAAATATAAGTCCAATTATCTATATCGGGGTCATCTAAAAGCCAATATTCAAGATTAGTGTCTTCGGGCTTGTCAATTTTTTCTCCTGCGCAAGAAGAAAACATCAGCACAGCCGTGCAAAGTAAAAGCATTAATGCGATAAGTTTTGTTCGTTTGAAATTCATAATAAATTTCTCCTTTCAAAATAAGTAATTTGGAATTAGTAATGCCAAAATATCAATTTGATTTTACCACACATAAAAATATATGTCAACATTGATAACTGATTAAATAGCAAAAATCGTTGATAGGGGATTTTATTTTAATTTATTTTGTTATATTTGATTTTTGCTTTTAATTTTGCATCACTTAATTAAATTAGAAAATATAAAACTGATAGACATTAACAATGCAAAAATTTTTATTATTATTCTTTTCATAAAAACCCTCATTCCCCCCTATCACTCTATATAACGTTTGATAAAGGAAATTCTCCCCCCCTTTTTTTAATTTTTACTAAAAATATTCACAATTTACAATTTGTTCATAATTAATAAAATACTTGATATTATCAGGTTTATGTGCTATAATTGTTATATAAAATATTACCCTGGGAGAATTTATGATATTAACTTATATTCAATCAATTGAGGATATTAGCAAACGAGAGATAGTTGAAAAAATATATAACATATATTATCATAAAATGTTTGCATGTGCCAATAAAATTCTAAATAACGAAAACGACACATTAGATGCGGTGCAAAATGCTTTTTATAATATAACCAAAACTTATGATTTGTTTACAGAACCTAATTCAGATGACTGTGCAACTCTTGTTTACATCTATACGAGAAATGCTGCTTTAGATATATATAGAAAAAATAAAAAACGCAGTGAATTAATTACATTAGAAATAGATATTGATGATCTTCCTGATTCTGAAGTTGATTTGCAAAATTCCTTAGTTGAAGAAGAAGCCTTTAAAACCGTTAGTAAAGCTATAGATGCCTTGCCAACTCAATATAAAGACATAATATTATTGAAGTATTATTACAAAATGACTAGCAAGGATATTTCATTAGTTTTACATATAAAACCCCAAGTTGTTGACAAAAAAGCACACAAAGCTAAAGTAATGATCAATAAAATGCTTGGAGGTAAAGAAATATGACAAAATCAAGATTAAGTAATTTAGATGTTCTTATTTCTTCAAGTGTCGAGTATAACATCAAAAAAGAAAGTGCAGAATTTTTAGCAATTGATTCTTCATCCGTGCAGGAAAATCAAGAATTCAAAGAAAAAATAATGAAAAGCATCAACAAAACACATCCCGGTGTTGTTAAAATGCGCCTTAAAACTGTTTTGGTGGCTTCTATTATACTTATTTCAATTCTTCTCACTGCTTGCGTATGTATTCCAACTATCAGAGAAAAGATTTTTGGTCCAGTGGTTAGATGGTATGAAGAATATTTTGTGGTCGATTATACTGCAACCACTCCCGAAACTCCCGAAGAAATTACACCTCCTACAACGATTGAAAATAGAGCAGTTTTAAATTATATTCCAACAGGATGCCATGCGGAATATGTTGAAGATGATTTTGATACATCTAAAATGGTTATCATATTTGATGATAACGGCAATATTTTGTTTGTTTTTTATCAATATACTATTTATGAAGAAGTTATGACAAACAATACCGATAGTTGTGTTGTCACTAATCTGTATATTAACGGATACGAAGCAATGTTGATTGAATATCCTATAGAAGTAACTGATTATATGCTCATTTGGAGCGATGGCATATATAAATATTATTTATACGGTTATGCAGCAAATAGTGAAGATATAATCAAAATCGGTCAAGGTGTAGAATTACCAACTGAATAACAAAAAGGGACTATTAGGTCCCTTTTTTATTTGAAAAATTAGGTCTTGACAAGTGGTTTTATTTGTAGTATAATGATGTGGAATAAAATCGTAGTTAACCAACTGCCCGCGTATTGAACTGATTTTAGTCCGTCCAAAAACGCGGCATTTTTTTGCGCAAATATACCCCTATTTTTGATATAAAAAGGAGAATTAAAATGAGATACGACATTATAATCGTTGGTGCAGGCCCCGGTGGAATTTTTTCTGCTTATGAGCTTTCAAAGCATAATACTGACCTCAAAATTGCAGTTTTCGAAGCAGGATATCCTCTTAATAAAAGACATTGCCCCATCGATGGCAAGAAGGTAAAATCTTGCATTAATTGCAAAACTTGCTCAATTATGAGTGGTTTTGGTGGTGCAGGCGCTTTCTCTGACGGTAAATATAATATTACAAACAACTTCGGTGGCACACTTCATGAATACATCGGCAAGGCTCGTGCAACTGAGCTTATGCACTATGTTGACGATATCAATATGGCTCACGGCGGTGAGGGTACAAAGCTATATTCAACAGCTAATTCTAAGTTTAAAAAGCTTTGCCTTCAAAACAAGCTCAATCTTCTTGATGCTTCCGTTCGTCACCTCGGAACTGATAAGAACTATGTAGTTCTTGACAACATCTATAATGCGCTTAAGAATAAGGTTGACTTCTTCTTTAGCACTCCCGTTCAAAAGCTTGAGACTATTGAAGGCGGATACAAGGTAATCACAAAGAAGGGCGACTTTGAATGTGATAAGTGCATTGTTTCCGTTGGACGTATCGGTTCAAAGTGGATGGAAACTGTTTGTAAGGATCTTGGACTTGAAAAGAAGTCAAATAGAGTTGATATCGGTGTTCGCGTTGAGCTTCCCGCATCAGTTTTCTCACACCTTACTGACGAGCTTTATGAAAGTAAAATCGTTTATAGAACTGAAAAGTTCGAGGATAACGTTCGTACATTCTGTATGAATCCCAAGGGCAGCGTTGTTAACGAAAACACAAACGGCATCGTTACAGTTAACGGCCATTCTTATGATGATGAATCCCTTCAAACTGAAAATACAAACTTTGCGCTTCTCGTTTCAAAGCATTTTACATCTCCCTTTGAGGATTCAAACGGCTACGGTGAAAACATCGCGCGCCTTTCAAATATGCTTGGCGGTGGCGTTATCGTTCAGCGCTTTGGCGACCTTGTAAGAGGTAGAAGAAGTAACGTTAAGAGAATTGAAGAATGCACAGTTACTCCCACATTGGCAGCAACCCCCGGTGACCTTTCACTCGTTCTTCCTAAGAGAATTCTTGACGGTATTATCGAGATGATTTATGCTCTTGATAAGATTGCTCCCGGTACAGCAAATGACGATACACTTCTTTACGGTGTTGAGGTTAAGTTCTATAATATGGAAGTTTCAGTTGATGAAAATCTTGAAAGCCAGCATGAAGGACTTTATATTATTGGTGACGGTAGTGGTATTACACACTCGCTTTCACACGCATCAGCAAGTGGTGTTCACGTGGCGCGCCACATTCTTGGAATTGAATAATCAAACAAAAAAGCACCTCGTTTTTGAGGTGCTTTTTTATATAAAAAGTATTCCGCCAACGTCGATTAATGGTGTATCGGAAAGGCTTATTGCATCTTTTCCATGCTTAATACAAAATTCACGAATTTCGTTGCCGTTTGGATGGGTATCAAGTGAGCCGCAAAAGTAGATTTTGTTCGCATACGAGCCACAGGTACCACCTATAAATCCGTGATTGTATGGGGGAAGGGAAATGTGCCCCTCATCTATTTTAAGGGTGTCTATGCCTACATTTTTTGCCGCATTTATAATGCCGATGTCGGCACTGATGATGGCGTTTTCATCAACAATACAGGTTGAACAATGGGCATATCCCTGCGAAACGTGATGAATTGCAAAGCCGTTATCCTCGAGATATTTCAAGATTGTTTTTGAGGCATTTTTTATGTTGGCAAACACGTTTTTACCCACAATTGCTATATTCAAAAGAACGTCATTTGGATATTTATTTCCCAAGGGCTCGTCGATATGAATTACGTTTTCAAAAGCCGAAAGGTCAATTTCATAGTTCTTATGCACAAAAACAACGTTACCTACACTCAAAAGCAGCATATCTGCGTGCGTGTCAACGGGATGCGAGAGCGCGCCAAAGGGAGCAAGCGGAATAGCTTCAAAGCCCTCTTGCTGTAATGCCTCGAATATTCTCTTGTCTGCGTTTTGCGATAAATATGCGAGCATGGGTTATATCCTTTCATTATCGTTGTGTAAGAAAATAAAAAGGGCAGACTCGAACAATTTCGGTCTGCCAAGCTTTTTACGCTAATTAAGCACGATTAACTTTGCCTGAACGAAGGCAACGAGAGCAAACTGCAACAGTAACGGGAGTGCCGTTAACGATTGCCTTTACCTTTCTGATGTTGGGCTTCCAAGTTCTGTTTGTCTTGCGGTTAGAGTGAGAAACGTTCTGACCGAAAACAACGCCTTTTCCACAAACACTGCATTTTGCCATAATGACACCTCCTGATAAAGCGTTATAAAAACGCACAATTTACATAAATAGTTTACGAACAGTAGATATTATAGCATAGAAAAGTTCAAAATGCAAGTGTTTTTTGAAAATAATTTAATATAAATATAAAAAAATCGTCAAAAAGAGTGATTTTTGCTTTCAAAATATATCTCACCACCATATTCGGTGTTCCCACAAAGGGATGATTCTATTCTAAGCAGTCGATTATATTTGGCAATTCGTTCCCCTCGGCAGGGTGCTCCTGCTTTAATGAAGGGCGCATTTGTCGCAACTGCGATGTCGCAAAGTGTCGTGTCCTCAGTTTCACCTGAACGGTGAGAAAGAATAAATCGGTAGCCATTCTCCTTGGCAATACGAATTGTTTGCAGGGTTTCAGTCAGTGTGCCGATTTGATTGGGTTTAACCAAAATTGAGTTGGCAATCCCCATTTCAATGCCATCGGCAAAACGCGTGGGGCTTGTGACAAAAAGATCATCACCTACAAGCATCATTTTGTTACCAAGGCGCAAGGTCATTCTTTGCCATCCCTCATAGTCCTCCTCGGCAAGTCCGTCTTCTATAGAGATAATTGGATATTTTTCATGGAGATGCTCATAGTAGGATATAAGCTCATCTGCGGTATATTCAATTTTACGTTTAAGGGTAATATAAATACCGGTGTCCTTATCAATCCAAGCACTTGAAGCAACGTCAAGCGCAATTTTTACGTCGTCGGTGGTATAGGTGCTTCTTTCGATTGCTTCAACAAGCAAATCGAGTGCCTCCTCGTCATCGTGTAAATCGGGGGCATATCCACCCTCGTCGCCAACTGAACTTGACAAACCGCGCTCCTTTAATATATTGCCAAGATTGTGATAAATTTCACTTCCCATTTGAAGAGCGTGGGTGAAGCTGCTTGCACCGACGGGTAAAATCATAAACTCTTGAATTTCAATATTATTGTTTGAGTGTGCACCACCGTTTATTACGTTGAACATTGGAACGGGCATTCTGTAAGCTCCAAGACCACTTAGATATTTATAAATTGGAACGTGATAATAGTTGGCGCTTGCTCGCGCACAGGCAAGGGAAACGGCAAGAATTGCGTTTGCACCAATTTTACCTTTGTTTTGAGTGCCGTCGAGCTCAATTAAAGCCTTATCAATTGCAATTTGGTCGGTTGAATACATGCCGTAAAGCGCAGGTGCAATTTTTTTATTTACGTGTGTAACTGCCTCTAAAACACCCTTTCCGTGATAGCGCTTTTTTTCACCGTCACGAAGCTCAACTGCTTCATGGCGTCCGGTTGATGCACCCGACGGAGCACTTGCAACTCCCACGGTACCATCATTTAAAACAATGGTTGCTTCAACGGTTGGATTTCCACGCGAATCAAGTATTTCTCGCGCACAGCATCGGTATATTTGTGGTTTGTTTGTCATATTTTTTCTCCTTTTTATAAGTATGTAGACGAAACCAAAGCGCATAACAGTACAAGACTATTATGCGCTATATAGGAATAAAAAATTCCATCATTTTGTTTTTGAATAAAGTATTTCGTAAAGTTTTGGAATAGCCGGCTCAAAGGACAAATGCTTATCTATCAATTTTCCAAACCAAGCTATTAAAATAGAATTCAAAAATGCCGAAACAATTGTGAGAATGCCTATAAAATCAAATCTATATTCACCGAGAAGTGCAAACATTAAAATAATGGAAAGTGCAAGCATTGATGCGTCAAAAACAAGCTTTGTTTTAACAAGCTTAAAGCCCTTAGCCACGGCAACCTCTTTAACGAAAATCTCATAAATTGAGGGTGGAATGTATGTTCTAAGCATAAGTGCTACGGCGAATGAAGTAATAAGCGTGCCTATAATTGCAAGTAAAATTCGTGACGGAATATCCGTTGGCTGAAGGAATCCTAAAAGCGCATTTATGATATCAAAAACCGCACTGTAGAAGATAATGTTGCAAATTGTTGCAATAAATTGCATTTTAAATTTTCCGATTATAATGCAACAAAGTGTAAGCAAAATACCCTGAATGATGTATTCGCAAAAGCCGATGGACAAAAATCCAATCTTTTCATGAAGAATGAATGCCGGAGCTATAATTGCCGAAAGACCAAATGCACTTTTTGAAACAATGCAGTTTCCCAAAGCGCACAAAATGTTTCCAATAATCCAAGATGCTTCACCAAGTTTAAGTGTCTTTTTATTCATTTGTATTTCTTCCGTTTTTAGTAATTAGTTTATGTATGAAAGCACTCCCAATGCGGGTGCTTTCTTAATTTTTTATCTGTAGAAGCTGTTTCCACCAATGAATTCTCTTACGATGCTTGTGGGTGGAATTTCATCCTCAACGTCGGATTCACGAACGTAGTTGAGAAGTCCAATCATTGCACGCACCTGCTCATAGCATTCATCACTTGGGCTAACTTCTTTAAGCAATGGGTAGATGTATTTTTTGATAACCGACAATTCATAAAGAGTTGAGCTGTTGAAAATGACGTCAGCATTTTCTTGATATGGGAAAATCCATCTTTCCTCACCGCGTCTTACGGAATCCCACATGTCAAGTGTTCTTTGCACACTTGAGCCGCGTGATTCAAAGTCACGAACTGTTCTTCTAAGAAGACGAAGTGTGCTTGTGGGAATTCTATTGTGATTATCAAAGTTGAGTGGGAGAAGGGGACTTACGAAAAGTCTGAATACAAGCTTGGGATCAAGGTCATCGGGTACAAGGGAGGGATTAAGACCGTGAATACCTTCAACTATAATAACGGAATTATCCTTAAGCTGCATCTTGTGTCCTGTCCAAACTCTCTTGCCGAGCTTGAAGCTGAACGTGGGAATTTCAACCTCTTTTCCTTCGAAAAGATCCTTAAGATTTTTGCCGAAAAGCTCGGTGTCGATAGTATTGATATGCTCAAGGTCGAGTTTACCGTCGGGGCCGGGAGCAATCTTGTCTCTATCAATATAATAATCATCAAGGCTCATCAAAATGGGGGATTTACCGTGAACACGAAGCTGTGTTGCAAGACGGTTTGCACTTGTTGTTTTACCTGATGAGCTTGGGCCTGCAAGCATAACTGCCTTGGCGCCGCGCTCACAAACCATATCGGCAATTTGTGAAAATCTCTTTTCGTGAAGGGCCTCGTTTACGCGAATAAGCTCTCTAATTTTGCCGTTTTCAGTAAGCTCGTTAAGGTCGGCAACGGTTTCGCAGCCCATAAGCTCTGACCAACGCTCACCTTCAGAATAAACGTTAAAGAAGTTCGGCATTTCGCGATAAACCGAAACTCTATCGGGATTTTTGGGATCGGGAAGCACAAAGATAAAGCCATTTTTAGCTTCAACTATGCTCCAAGAACGAAGGAATGATGTTGAGGGTGCCATTTCACCATAGAAATAGTCGGCAAAGCCCTCATGCTCATAAACTGTAAAATATGTTTTTCCACGATATTTTAAAAGACGTGTTTTGTCAATTTGATTTGTTGATTTGTAGTGCTCAATAGCATCATCAATTGGAATTCGACGGCGAAGAAGAGGAATATCCTCGTCAACTATTCTTTGCACCTCGTTAGCAAGGTCATCGGCAGAAAAGCCCTCAGTTCCGCTAACTGTAAAATAGATTGAATTTCCAAGTGTGCAGCTCATCTTCGCAATTGCTTCGGGGTAAAGTCGATTAATGGCAAGGAAGATAATGAACTGTGCGGTTTTAACGTAAGCCTCTCGTCCAAGGGGATCGTCATATCCAAAAAGACGGATGTGACCTCCTGAAGCCTCCATTGCCGTTCTTATTGATTGTCTATCAGGGGTAACGTCCTTTGAACGAAGAGGGACATAGTTGAGAGTGAAAACTCTACCTGCGATTTTAGCAACGATGGGGTCGGTTGAGAGCTTGCCCTTAACGTATCCAAGCTCCTTTATTATGTCAAAAAGTGATTGATCAACCTTTGGTTCAACCACATGATTTTCAATGTATAACTTCATAATTATACCTCCTTTTACGTATAATTTTATCGTGAAATAACGTCTTTTATTCTTTAAAATTTTGATAGATTTTTGGGGCTTGTTTTTTATTAACAAATCTCCGTAAAATAAAAAAAGCCGACTACCAAGTGGGTAGTCAACCATTCTCGGCGGTCGTAGAAACACTTGCCCATATCGCAAGCTTATACCATTAATAATTATATCTAATTTTACATAAAAAGTCAATAATTTTTTATAAAAAATTGTAGAATTTACACATAAAACAAAAAAGTGAGCAGGGAGCACCAAAAACCCCCTGCTTTTTGTATATTTTTAACAATTTTTAAAGATTCCGTTTGATAAAACAGGCATAATGGTGTCATCAATTATGCGGTCAATATCTTCGTCAGACATCTGTTCAAAAATGGCGCGAAGACCAACGAAATTTGAGATGCCCATCAGCATATATGCAACCGTTGTTGCATCGGGAGCATCCACCTCATCGTTGCTTGAACGAAGCGCATTTGTGTAGCTTTCAGCAAACGAGCTATAGTAGTCGATAAAGAGCTTTTTATCAATAGATAAAGATCCCCAAATTATATCGTAAACGTTGGGTGTTCTAATGGCAAATTTGATAAAACATTTAATGCCCTCACGCTCACATTCATAACGGTTTTTACAGTCCCTTATGCTCTCTGCAAGAAGGGATTTTATTTGCTTTTGATACTTCCACATAAGGTATCTATAGACGTCTGTTTTTGTTTCAAAATATATGTAAAACGTACCGATTGCTGTGCCTGCATTTTTGCATATATCTGAGATCGAAGTTTCATGAAATCCATTTTTGGTGAATAATTCCTCGGCGGTATCAAGCAATTTGTTCATTTTAGCCAAGCCGAGCTTTGTTTTTGGCAAATTAATGCCTTTTGCACTATAATTGTCCATTAATTTGTCTCCTTTTGGGATTTGTAGGAATATTATAACATTTTTCATCGTTATTTGCAATAGTTATTGATGCATTTTTTTGTTCAATTTTCACTAAAAATTTTAACTAATTGAAAATTATTTGTTATCTTATTGACAAATTAATTGAAATTATATATAATATAAGTGAATAAATATGAACATTATTCATATTTTTGATATTT
Organism: Eubacteriales bacterium; assembly: GCA_045637205.1. Classification (GTDB taxonomy): domain Bacteria; phylum Bacillota; class Clostridia; order Oscillospirales; family CAG-272; genus RGIG4608. The sequence goes on from JAZTYY010000011.1 coordinate 11,529, forward strand.
GGAGGAAAAAAACATGACATTCAATGAACTCTATGTAGGACAAAAAGCGTCCGTACAGAAAACCTTTGCTGATGCAGATCTTAGAGCATTTGCTGAAGTGAGCCTTGACACAAACCCAATTCATCTTGATGAGGAATATGCTAAGACAACTATCTTTGGTAAGAGAATTGTTCACGGTATTCTTACATCAGGACTTATTTCCGCAGTGCTTGCAAACAAGCTCCCCGGTCCCGGCACAATCTATCTTGGACAGGAACTTAAATTTACAGCACCCGTATTCCTTGGCGACACAATTACAGCTGAATGTGAAATCGCTGAAATTCGCGAGGATAAGCACATTGTTAAGCTTAACACAACTTGCTATAATCAGGACGGTAAGGTAGTTATCGCCGGCATGGCAACCGTTAAGTTCAACGGTTAATTTTATTCGGTTTAAAAACCGCTGCTTGTAGGGGCGGCCATTGGCCGTTCGCACAAAAATAAAAGTTTACGGACGTCCACTGGGCGCCCCTACGGCGACCACTCAAATTTGTTTTACAAAATTTTTATCATAAAGGGGCAGAGCATTAATTCTTGCCCAAGGAGGACAATAAAATGGCAAATTACAAATCAATTCTGTTTGAACAGATGATCAAGGATTTCGCTGAAACTGAAGTTAAGCCTCTTGCTAGTGAGGTTGACGAACAGGAGCGTTTCCCTGCAGAAACTGTTGAAAAGATGGCGAAGATGGGCCTTATGGGTATCATCGTTCCCAAGGAATACGAAGGTGCAGGCGGTGACTACTACATGTATATCTCCGCAGTTGAAGAGCTTTCAAAGCACTGTGCAACAACCGGTGTTATTCTTTCAGCTCACACATCTCTTTGTGTAGCACCTATTCTTGAATACGGTACAGAGGATCAGAGAAAGAAATATCTTCCTGACCTTGCAACAGGTAGAAAGATTGGCGCATTCGGTCTTACAGAGCCCAATGCAGGTACTGATGCTGCTAACCAGCAGACAGTGGCAGTTGAGATGGAAGATCACTATCTTCTCAACGGAAGCAAAATCTTCATCACAAATGCAGGCTATGCTTCAACATATATCATCATTGCCATTACAGGCAAGACACCTAAGGGCCCTGAAATGAGTGCATTCATCGTTGAAAAGGCATTCGAGGGCTTCTCAGTTGGTAAGAAGGAAAAGAAGATGGGTATTCGTGGATCTGCAACTTGCGAGCTTATTTTCGAAAACGTTAAGGTTCCCAAGGAAAATCTTCTTGGTAAACGTGGCGACGGCTTTAAGATCGCTATGAAAACACTTGACGGTGGCCGTATCGGTATCGCTGCTCAGGCTCTTGGTATTGCTGAGGGCGCACTTGATGCAACTATCGGTTACGTTAAGTCAAGAAAGCAGTTTGGCAGAAGCATTTCTCAGTTCCAGAATACACAGTTCCAGCTTGCAGATATGGCAACTAAGGTTGCAGCTGCTAAGGGTCTTGTATATGCTGCAGTTAATGCAAAGGCAAACAAGCTCCCCACACTTTCAGTAAATGCAGCACAGGCAAAGCTCTTCGCTGCTGAAACAGCTATGGAAGTTACAACAAAGGCAGTTCAGCTCCACGGTGGTTACGGTTATACTCGTGAATATCCCGTTGAGAGAATGATGCGTGACGCAAAGATTACTGAAATCTATGAAGGTACAAGTGAAGTTCAGAGAATGGTAATCTCCGGCGCACTCCTTAGAAAGTGAGGTTGAACTAACATGAAAATTATAGTATGTATTAAACAGGTTCCTAACACAACCGAAATTAAAATTGACCCCGTAACAAATACACTTAAGCGTGACGGTGTTCCCAGTATCATCAACCCTGATGATAAGACAGCTATTGAGGCTGCGCTTCAGCTTAAGGAAAAGTGCGGTGCAACAGTAACAGTTATCACAATGGGTCCTATGCAGGCAGAAAAAGCACTTCGCGAAGCACTTGCTATGGGTGCTGACGAAGCATTCCTTATTTCAGGCCGCGAATTTGCAGGCTCAGATACACTTGCAACATCTACAATTATCGCAGCGGCTATCAGAAAGCTCGGTGCGGACGTAGTATTCTGCGGACGTCAGGCTATTGACGGTGACACAGCACAGGTTGGTCCTCAGATTGCTGAACATCTTGATATTCCTCAAATTACATACGCAGCAGCGGTTGACTATTGCGAAGAATGTGGTGCACTCATCGTTAAGCGTGAATTTGAAGATAGATACCAGACACTTAAGGTTAGTGGTATGTGCCTTGTAACAATTCTTTCTTCTTTTGCAAAGCCCAGATATATGAACGTTTGGGATATCGTAGGACAGGACGAAAAGGAAATCGGACTTATCACATTTGCTGACCTTGACCTCAACAAAGAGGACATCGGTCTTGGTGGCTCACCTACAAAGGTTAAATCTACAGCAACAAAACAGTTTAATAAGACAATTGAAACTCTTGAGCTTGATCCCGAAGCAGCAGCTAAGGCTATCGTTGACGCGCTCAAGGAACGTCATTTGATTTAAGGAGGTATAGGATTATGGCAAAGAATATTTGGGTATTCTGCGAACAACGTGACGGTGAAGTTCAAAACGTTGCACTTGAGCTTATCGGTGTTGCTCGTGAGCTTGCAGAAAAGACAGGCGAAAAGGTAAATGCTATCCTTCTTGGACACGGCGTTACAGATAAGGCACAGAGCCTCATTGCTCACGGTGCTGACGGTGTTTACGTTGTAGACGACGTAAATCTTGAAAAATTCGTAACTGAGCCTTACGCTCAGGCGGTAACACATATTGCTAAAAAGTATGAGCCAAATGTAATTCTCTTTGGTGCTACAAGCATAGGTCGTGACCTTGCTCCCAGACTTTCAGCAAGACTTAAGACAGGTCTTACTGCCGACTGTACAAAGCTTGAAATGGATGAAGAGGGAAACCTTTTCATGACAAGACCTGCATTTGGTGGCAACTTGTTTGCAACAATTATTTGCCCTGATCATCGTCCTCAGATGAGTACAGTTCGTCCCGGTGTTATGAAGAAGCTTGATGCTGACGAAACAAGACAGGGTGAAATCGTTGTTGAAAATATCGAATGGAACACAGCTAAATTTGCTGTTGAAGTGCTTGAAGAAGTAAAGGCTGAAAAGGCTGAAGCTAATATCGAGGATGCAAAGATTCTTGTATCTTGCGGACGTGGTGTTAAGAACTTGGCTTCTGCTCACGAGCTTGCAGGTAAGATTAAGGGTACAGTTTCTTCTTCAAGAACTCTTGTTGACTTGGGACTTATGGATCATGCTCGTCAGGTTGGTCAGACAGGTAAGACAGTTCGTCCTGAAGCATATCTTGCATTTGGTATTTCCGGAGCTATTCAGCACCTTGCCGGTATGGAAGAATCCGAATTCATAGTTGCAGTTAATACTGACAAGAATGCACCTATCTTTAAAGTTGCTAACCTTGGTATCGTAGCAGACGCTGAGGCAGTATTTAAGAATCTTAATAAGATGCTTTAATAGATTGACGTTGTTCGCACTCGCTTTTTGCGATTGTTTTGCTCCGCTTTTTCAAAAGCGGACGCCCGCGCGGCGTTAGCGCAAAAAACGGCCGTTTCTTTTGTTAGCTTTTCTTTGGGCCTCTTTTTCCAAAGAAAAGCGGCTAAACGGTTTTGCTAGCAAAATGTCTATAACGCTTTTTTCTTTGTAGGTATAGCCCCAAAGAAAAAAGCTTTGCAAAAAAGAAATGGCGTTATACAGGGCTACGCGCCCCGTACCCGCGCCACTGTGCGTGGAGCACCACCTTTAAAAAGGTGGACGAAACAAACCATTTGGTTTGTGCTAACAACGTGAATAATTTTTATACGAAAGGAAGAAGCTCAATGAATAAAGTTTATTTGATTAGTGCAAAAAGAAGTGCAATCGGCTCAATGCTTGGCACTCTTAAAGACCTTTCCCCCACAAAGCTTGGCGCTGATGTGCTTAAAGCTACTCTTGAGGCAGGAAATGTAAATCCCGCATGGCTTGATGAAGTTATTGTTGGTAACGTTCTTCCTGCAGGAGTAAAGCAGGGACCTGCCCGTCAGGTTGCTATTGGCGCAGGTGTTCCCGTTGAAATTCCCGCATACTCACTCAATATGGTTTGCGGAAGTGGTATGAAATCAGTTATGAATGCATATACCGCAATCAAAGCAGGCATGGCAGACCTCATTGCCGCAGGTGGAACTGAGGTTATGAGCGGTGCTCCTTATCTTGTTCCCGGAAAAGTTAGAAGCGGAAATAAGATGGGTGAGATGAAGCTTGTTGACCACATGCTTGTTGACTCTCTTACTGATGCCTTTGGCAATATGCATATGGGTATCACAGCTGAAAATGTAGCTGAAAGATATGGCATTACAAGAGAGATGCAAGATGAATTTGCAATCAATTCACAGGCAAAGGCAATTGCCGCTCAGGATGCGGGCAAATTCGTTGATGAAATAGTTCCCCTTACAGTTAAGGTTGGAAGAAAAGAAATTATTTTCGATGCGGATGAATATATCAATCGCACAACAACACTTGAAAAGCTCTCAACACTTCGTCCTGCGTTTAAGCCCGACGGTACAGTTACAGCGGGCAATGCATCAGGCATAAATGATGGTGCTTCCTTCTGTGTGCTTGCAAGTGAAGAAGCGGTTGCAAAATACGGTCTTGAACCTATGGCTGAAATAGTAGCTGTTGGACAGGGTGGTGTTGAACCCGACGTAATGGGACTTGGTCCTGTGCCCGCAGTTACAAATGCGCTTAAGAATGCAGGAATGAAGATTGATGAAATCGAACTTTTTGAACTTAATGAAGCATTTGCAGCACAGTCACTCGGTGTGGTTAAGCTCCTTTCCGAAGGACATGGAGTTGACCCCGAATACATCGTTTCCCGTTGCAATGTTAACGGTGGTGCGATAGCACTTGGTCACCCTGTAGGTGCATCAGGTAATAGAATTATTGTTACACTCGCACACGAGCTTAAGAGAAGCGGCAAGACATATGGTGTTGCATCTCTTTGTATCGGTGGCGGTATGGGTACAGCAGTTGTACTTAAAAATATTTAACAGAAAGGATTTAACACTATGAGATTAGAAAACAAAGTTGCAATAGTTACAGGCGGAGCAAAAGGTCTTGGTGGCGAAATGGCTCTCACTTTCGCAAGAGAGGGCGCAAAGGTAATTGCTGTTGATATGATGCCTCTTACCTATGAAAACGAGAGCGTTGAATATTATCAGATTAACGTTACTGATGGTGAAGCGTGCAAGAATTTCTTTGAATACGTTAAAGAAAAATACGGTAAAATAGATATTCTTGTAAACAACGCAGGTATCACACGCGATGCAATGACAAGAAAGATGACTGATGATCAGTGGGATCTTGTTATTGACATCAACCTTAAGGGTGTGTTTAATCTCACTCGTTACGTTGGTCCTTTTATGGAAGAAATGGGTGGCGGTTCAATCATCAACATTTCATCAGTTGTTGGTGAATACGGTAACATCGGTCAGGCAAACTACGCGGCATCTAAGGCAGGCGTAATTGGTCTTACAAAGACATGGGCAAAGGAATTTGCTCGTAAGGGTGTTCCCGTAAGATGCAATGCAATCGCTCCCGGATATATTATGACGGATATGATGAAAACAGTTCCTGAAGAGCTTCTTCAGAAATTTGCAGGTCTTACAATGCTTGGCAGACTTGGTCAGCCTGAAGAAATTGCAAAGGCAGCACTCTTCCTTGCAAGTGACGATTCATCATACGTTACAGGACACGTTCTCTCCGTTAATGGCGGTATGAGACTTTAATCCATAAAATTTTGGAGGAAAACAATATGGTAAACGTAGGAATTGTGGGCGTAGGTACATACTTGCCCAAAAACATAATGACTGCAAAAGAAATTTCCGATGCTACAGGCGGCGTTTGGAGTGAGGACGCAGTTAGAGATAAGCTTGGTATCAACCAAAAGTACATGCCCTCAAATGAAGCTTGCGACGGCACACAGGAAATGGGTGCTTTGGCAGCTCTTAAATGCCTTGAAAATTGTGGAGTTGATCCACTTGAAATCGATGCTATCCTTTGTATTACTGAGGAGTGGAAGGAATATCCTCTCACAACAAGTGCTTGCTATGTTCAGGATAGAATCGGAGCAAAGAACGCATGGGGTATCGACGTTCAAAATCGTTGCTGCACAGCGGTTTCTGCTATGAAGCTTGCAAAGGATATGCTCATTGCTGATGACGAAATCAATACAGTTCTTGTTTGCGGTGGTTACCGTAACTGTGATTTCATCGACTATAAGGACAGTGGTGTTTCCTTTATGTTTAACCTTGGCGCAGGTGGTGGCGCAATCCTTCTTAAGAAGAATTACGGCAAGAACTTGCTTCTTGGTACACACCTTATGAGTGACGGTAGCGTTGTTCATACATGCGGCTCTAAGGTGGGCGGTATCAATGAGCCTGTAACTGCGGAAAATTATAAGGAATACGGTATGCTTCGTCTTATGGACTCTCCCAAGATGAAGGGACTTCTTAATACCGTTTCAATGCCCAACTGGTATCATTGCATTGATGAGGCGCTTCGCAAGTCAGGAAAGACTCGTGAGGATATTGATTACCTTTCAATTCTTCACATTAAGAGAAGTGGACACAAGGCAATGCTTGCTGATCTTGGACTTAGAGAAGACCAGACAATTTATCTTGAAGATTACGGTCACATTGGACAGATTGACCAGATTCTCTCTCTTGAACTTGCGCTTAAAGAGGGCAAGGTTAAGGCTGGCGATACAGTATGTATGATTGCAGCAGGTATTGGTTATACTTGGGCAGCAAATATCATTCAGTGGGGATAAAATATGGTTCAATTAATTAACACATTATTGATAGCTTTAATACCAATGTGTGTTACAGCCATTGTAACAATGGCAATTACCCTTATATTTAGAACATCATTTACAACAAACTTTTCACAGGGCGTTATTTCGGCATTCGGTTCATATGTTGCTTCATGGGCAATAATTAAGGCTGATTTGCCCGTAATTGTTGCGTTGCCCCTTTCAATGCTTGCGGCAATGGCAATTGCTATCTTCGTTGACGTTGGTCTTTTCAGAACGGGTAGATACGTTAACGCTCTTTCAAAGCAAATTATCACAATGGGACTTATATCAATTATTACAGGTATTATCCCCGTAATTTTTGGTACTATTGAAAAGTATAATATCGACTCTTTGGTAAAGGGTAACCTTTCTATTGAGGTTAAGGGAGATGCAGCAATATCCGTTACCTACAATGCCTTGGTATGGGTTGCAGTTACCGCGGCTGTAATCGGTGTTATATTTGTATTGCTTCGTTACAGTAAATGGGGACTTTCAGTTCGTGCAACTGCTTCTAACGAATACGTTGCCGGAATGATGGGTATCAATACACACGTTGTTACAGCTCTTTCATGGGGTATTGCCGGTGCACTCGGTGCTTTGGCAGCTTACATGAAGGCATCAAGCACAAACGTAGTAAATAGTTACTTTATGACAGAATATCAGGTAAGTGCCTTCTTGGCAGGTATCCTTGGCGGTTTCTCAACCTTCCACGGTCCTGTAATTTGTGCATTCCTTATTCCTCTTGCAGAAAGTCTTATTTACGCTATATTTAATATGGTGGGACTTTCTGAATACACAAGCTGGTCAAAGGTAATTGTTTACGCAATCGCATTGGTTATTATTTTCATCAATCCACAGGGAATCTTTGGCAAAAAGATAGCAAAGAAGGTGTAATGTATGAATAAGTATTTAAGAAAAAATTATGCCTTGCTTGGTAGAGAAGTAAAATCCGATGACAGATTTACAAAAGCATTAAGAAGTATTATTAAAACACCCTCGCTTCACTTTATCCTCTTTGGAGTGGTAATGTGCATCGTTGGTTATCTTATGGCAAACAAGATTTTGCCTTATTCATGGCAGTCATCATTTGCAACAACGTTTGCATTTGCTATTGCATCAATCGGCTTTTGTCTTTTGATGGGATACTCAGGACTTGCATCCTTGGGTACGGGTGGCTTTATCGGTATCGGTACTTATGCCGTGCACTACGTAATGGTAGAGTCAAAGCTTCCTTTTGGCGTTGCAGTTTTGGTTGCACTTGTAATCGCAGTTGTAATTGGTTTAATTGTCGGCTTTATATCTTTGAGAATTGAAGGTATCTACCTTGTAATTCTTACACTTGCATTGTCTGAGATTTTGAGATCTCTCTATGCAGCTGTTGAGCCCACAATTATTCTTAGCATGAAGAATACGGTTCTTTTCGGAAGAAGATTCCCAAGAACACAATCCTTGATGTTAGTGTCGATAGTGCTGGTCATTATCATGATAATCACAAGTAACCTTATTAATAGCCCCACGGGACGTGCAATGCTTGCTATGAAGAATAGTACAGCAGCTGCACAGGCAATGGGAATAAGTCTTATTAAGTATAGACTTATGGCATTCGTTATTTGTACAGCATATGCCGCTATTACAGGTACACTTTTGATGATGGTAGTTGGCTCAGCTGACGCTATCGACTCAACCAGCCCCTATGCTCTTATTACCTCACTTAATATTTTGGCTGCGGTAATTGTTGGTGGATATAAATCCATTTGGGGTGCGATTTTTGGAACGTTCATCATGTGTGGTGGCTTCCAGCTTGTAGTATTGCAAAATGATACTGTTAAAAACTTCTTTGAAAGAATTTTGCCCGGTATAGACTCTGACACAATTATCACTCTTCTTTCAGGTGTTTTGGTAATTGTTGTTGTAATGTTCTTCCCAGGCGGTCTTGCACAGCTTCTTGTTGAGCTTAAGGCAAAAATAAAAGCACTTATAAAGAAGATTAGGGAGGGTATTTATGGCAAAGATCTCGGATAAAATCAACTCCCTTAATCAGCAAAAATTAATAAAAATTTATCGCAATATTGAATTCTACCGTGCAGAAATGAACGGTCTTGAAGAAAAATATCAAGCGATAGTTGATCGCAAGCTCAATGCCTTTTTAAGAAAGGGAAATAAGCAGCTTTCAAAGCCTGCATTTAAGGCTTGTGATAAAAACGAATACGCGGAGACCGTTATCGCGTATAAGCTTCAAAAATATGACGTAAAAGCATATATGAAGCATAGAAAAATCAAGCACGGTGCTGCAAAGAAAATCTTTGCAAAAATGAGAAAAAATGAGGATTATTCTGAGGTTTTGTATGAAGCATATAGAAAGCTTGTTACATTAAGAGCCAACAGAAATGAATTCATTTGGGATCTTGAGTGCGATAAACAGGAATTTGTTGAAAAGAATCGTATAGGCAGTGCTGAAATATACTTAGCTAAAAAAGAAAAGCTTGAGCAAGAGTACTATTCTTATAAAATTCGTGTTGAACAAAAATACAATCAAAAGCTTATTTCCGATACAAAGCGCTTGCAAAATAAGATTGATGCTGCTGAAATCAAGTCTGCAGAAATCAAGGCAAAGCTTCCAAAGGCGCATCAGTTGCCCGACGACGTTCTTCTTGAGGTTAAGGGACTTAAAATGTACTTTGGCGGTCTTAAGGCGGTTGATGACCTCACCTTTAACGTAAAGAAGGGTGAAATTTTCGGACTTATCGGCCCTAACGGTGCAGGTAAGACAACAGTATTTAACTGTATTACCCGTTTCTATGATGCAACGGGTGGTGACATGCACTTTGAAAATAAATATGGCGAGGTTGTTGACCTTCGCAATTTCAAGGTACATGATATTATTCTTCAGGGTATTGGAAGAACATTCCAAAACATTGAGCTTGTAAAGGAAATTTCAGTTCTTGAAAACCTTCTTGTTGCAAGTACAAGAAGCTATAGAACGGGTTTCTTTGGCCATATGATTGGTCTCCCCTCACTTAAGAAGGAGGACAAGATGCTTCGTGCTAAGGCAATGAAGATTCTTGAATTTATGGACCTTGACCGTTATGCTGCTTGGTATGCGATGGGACTTCCTTACGGTATTTTGAAGAAGGTTGAAATAGCGCGTGCACTTATGGCAGACGCAAAGCTTATTATTATGGATGAGCCTGCTGCAGGTCTTAACGATACTGAAACAGCTGAGCTTACTGAAACAATTCGCAAGATTAGAGACGAATTTGGCGTAACTATTTTGCTTGTTGAACACGATATGAGCCTTGTAATGAACGTTTGTGACACAGTTTGTGCTATTAGCTTTGGTCAAATGCTTGGAATTGGTACAACTGAAGAAATTCAGCAAAACGTAGCGGTTCAAGAGGCATATCTTGGTGTTGCGGAGGAGGAGTAATATGGGTGAACTTTTAAAGATTTCCAATCTCAAACTCAATTATGGTCCTATCGCGGCTATCAAGGGCATCGACCTCACGGTAGGAGAGGGAAAAATTGTTGCTATTCTTGGTGCAAACGGTGCGGGAAAAACCTCAACTCTTAAGGTTATTTCAGGTCTTTTCAAGCCCACCGAAGGAGAAATTTACTTTGACGGCAAAAAGATAAGTGGAAAGCCTGCGCACAAGGTTGCAAAAATGGGTATTATGCAATCCCCTGAAGGACGTCACGTTCTTATCGGTCTTACTGTTGAAGAAAACCTTCGTGTTGGTGCATATAATATAAGAAATAAGGAAGAACTTAGAAGAAACTTTGAGCGTGTTTACACTCTTTTCCCAAGACTTAAGGAAAGAGCAAAGCAGCAATCCTCAACACTTTCTGGTGGTGAACAGCAGATGCTTGCAATTGGACGCGCGCTTATGGGCTCACCCAAGCTCCTTATTCTTGACGAGCCATCACTTGGACTTGCCCCCTTGCTTATTAAGGATATTTTTAATACCCTTGTTAAGATTAAAGAGGAGGGAACAACTATCCTTATCGTTGAGCAAAATGCTCTTGCAACCTTAAAGATAGCTGACTATGCATACGTGCTTGAGCTTGGTAAAATAAGCATGCACGGTAAATCAGAGGATCTCATCAAGGATGAGCGCCTCATTGCCGCATACCTTGGCGGTAAATAAGGTAAAAAACATAAGCATTACACCTATAAAACGGTGATGTTATAAAATCAAATCAAGGAGAAAATTTATGAAAAACACATTCACAAAACTTCTTTCATTGGCACTTGTGCTTATAATTTCTCTTGGCGCATTGACAGCTTGTCCTGTTGATGAAACAAGTGAGGGTGCAAAGATTAGCACTGATGTTTATGAAGGCGACGTAATTTGGGTTGGTAACACAGCTGGTACAACAGGCCCTATGGCTAGCATTGGTGTACCTTTTAATCTTGGTATTAACGCTGCATTTGCTGAATACAATGCAAATGGTGGTTTCAATGGCAAGACAGTAGCTCTTAAGCACTATGACGATAAGGGTGTAGCAACAAACTCTGTATCCCTTATGGAAAAGCTCATCTATGATGATGAAGTATTTGCAATCGTTGGTAACTACGGTGGTTATGCTCTTAACGTAAACCTTGACATTCTTAAAGAAGAATGCGTTCCCATGATTTATGCAGCAGCAGGTATTGATGCACTTTACAATGATAATGCTATAAGCGACGGTGACAGATGTATCTTCCCCGTACAGCCTCTTAATAAGACAGAAGGCCGTTCACTCATCGTTCGTGCATTTGCAAGCGCATTGACAGCTGATGGCACTCTTACAGGTGGTCTTGGAGCAACTAAGGTAGGCGTTCTTGCAAACCAGACAGAAGCTTCTCAGGGTATCCTTCGTGGTGTTAAGCTTGAAGCTGAAACACTTCCCGCATCTAAGAGAGATAACATCGTATACCAGGAAGTTCCTGGCTCCGACTTTGGTGCAGCAGCAACCTCCATCGTTTCTCAGAACTGTGACACAGTTATCGTAACCGTAACAGGTGACGATTTCGTAGCAGCTCTTACGGCATTGCAGCAGGCAAACTTCAAGGGTAACGTTCTTACATCCTACAACAACGCATCCGCTGACGTTCTCAACGGTGGCGACGGTAAGATGACAGCAGCAGGTAAGGAAATCATGGATAGCATGACAATTTACGCTCAGGGGTGGCTTGACGTTACATCCACAACATACGTTTACAATAAGGATACAGCACTCTTTAGAACATACAAGATGCAGGATTCTAAGCTTTACGGTGAGGGCGTTGTAGGCTTCACAGAAAGCTATTGGAACGTTGCTGAAGCAATCTTCAGCTATGGTTATACAGTAGATAAGGGCTCCGCTTGGGCAATGAGCTACAACTCATATGCACTTGCAGGCTATATCGCAGGTAACCTTTTCTGCCAGGCACTCGAAGAGCTTGAAAAATCCGGCAAGGAACTCACAAGAGCTAACCTTGTTGAAATCATGGAAATAACAGAACTTCAGGTAGCAATGGCTGAAACAATTTCTTATGCTGACGGCGCAAGAACAGGCGTTGAAAAGTTCTCAGTAGCAGTATTCGTTGACACAGCTGATGAAGCATTTGGTGAAAACGCAACTTCCGACCACGTAGCAGCAAGTGCTGCATTCTCAGGTCTTCAGACAATTGACGCACTTAGAGATTACATTACAGACTAATTAATTAACATTATATCCCCGCCCGTAATGGGCGGGGAATACCCCTAAAACTTACTAAAGCAAATTTACATATAAAACACTAACTTTGAAAATAATACGCCACAGCGTTTAAAATAGATAATAAAATTAACTATAAAAAAGGAGAATACAACAATGGCAAAATACGTATCAATTCAAGAAGCTCTTGCTCTCGTAAAATCAGGTGACTACATCGTAACGGGTCTTGGCGCTGCTGAGGGTAGAGAATTTATGACAAATCTTCACACTATTGCAGGTAACGTTAAGGGAGTTATGGTTAGCAACTGTCTTCCCATGGGCGCTTATGAGTTTATGGTAAATCCTGAATATAAGGAATCATTTAGAACTGAGGGATGGTTCTATACTCCTGTACTTAGAAAGGCACATGCAAACGGAAATATTAGCTTTATTTATAATCACTTGCACTTGGCTTCATTCAAGCGTCTTTGCTATCGCAAGCCCGACATCTACGTTGGTATTGCTTCAATGCCCGACAAGCACGGCTACGTATCCCTCTCCACTTCAAATACATATGAAATGGCAATGATTAAAGAGGCTAAGACAGTTATTCTTGAAATCAACCCCAATGCACCCAGAACATTTGGTGACGTTCAGCTTCACCTTAACGATATTGATTACGTTGTTGAATGTGACTATGCATTGCCCGAAATTGCTGATGCTGAGCCCAATGAAAAGGATCTTATCATCGGTAAGACAATTGCAGGCATGATTAATGACGGTGACTGCATCCAGCTCGGTATTGGTGGTATCCCCAATGCTGTTGCAGCTTCTCTTATGGATAAAAAGGACCTTGGTGTTCACACTGAAATGCTTACAAGTGGTATGGTTAAGCTTGCAAAGGCAGGCGTTATCACAGGCAAGTGCAAGCAGACACACAAGGGTAAGATGGTTGCTGCATTTGCTATGGGTACAAAGGAGCTTTACGACTTCATTGACGATAATCCCGCAGTTTGTATTATGGATGGCGCATACGTAAATGATCCTCATACAATTTCACAAAACGAAAATCAGGTTTCTATTAACTCCACAATCGAAATCGACCTCTTTGGTCAGTGCTGCTCTGAATCCATCGGTCATGTTCAGTTCTCCGGCACAGGCGGACAGGCTGATACAGCAATTGGTGCACAGAAGTCCAAGAACGGTAAGTCAATTATTGCTCTTTACTCAACAGCAATGGTTAAGGATAAGGCAACAGGCGAAAGAAAAGAAACATCTAAGATTGTTCCTCTTCTTAAGCAGGGCGCAGCGGTTTCTCTTTCAAGAAACGATATCGACTGGCTCGTAACTGAATTTGGTGCAGTAAACCTTCGTGGTACAGCTATGGAAGAAAGAGCAAAGCTCATTATTTCCGTTGCACATCCCGACTTTAGAGAGCAGCTCACAAAAGAAGCAATTGCTCTTGGAATTATTGCAGGCTAATTGAGGAAATATTATGGCATTCTTTGATTTTGAAGGCAAAAAGGTTTATTATGAGATTCACGGTGAGAGTGGTGAGCCCCTTCTTATTCTAAACGGAATAATGATGTCCACTAATTCTTGGCGTCCAATGCTCAAAAACCTTTCAAAAAATAACGTAGCAATTCTTGTTGACTTCCTTGACCAGGGTCAGTCCTCAAGAATGACTGAAGGCTATACACATGCAATTCAAGTTAGACTTCTTGATGCGCTTTTAGATATTCTTCCTTATGAAAAGGTAAGCATTATGGGAATTTCCTATGGCGGTGAGGTTGCAATTCAGTATGCAGTTGAGCATCCTGAAAGAGTGCGCCGACTTGTGCTTGCCAATACTTGTGGAAGAACAAGTGATTGGCTTCGTAAAATTGGTGACGGTTGGAATGCCGTTGCAAGAACAGGTGACGGACTTGCATATTATCTTACAACCATTCCCGTGATTTATTCCACACAGTTTTATGAGAAGCAGGCTGAATGGATGGAAAGAAGAGAGGGAACACTTATTCCTTATTTCTCAAATCCCGCAGTGCTTGAGGCACTTATTCGATTGACGGATAGTTCAAGAGATTATGACTATATGGATAGACTTTGCGAAATCAGTTGCCCAACACTTATAATTTCAAGCTCAGAGGATGGGCTTGTTCCTCCCACAGAGCAAATTTTGCTTCACGAAAGAATTAAAGGTAGCAATTACGTTACGATAAACGGCTCAGGACATGCAAGTATGTATGAGGATGCCAATTCGTTCTTGGCACTCACACTCGGATTTGTTAACCTTGATGACGAGCCTGTACAAATCTAAATTAAAGGAGATTAACTATGGAAAAGAAATTTATATCCATTGGTAGAGAAGAAATAGCATATCTTGACGAAGGCAAGGGCGACGTTGTACTTATGGTACATGGAAATATGTCCTCCTCCGTTCACTATGAGCCCCTTATTACAAGAATTAAGGATAAATATAGATGCATAGCACTCGACCTCCGTGGATTTGGTGACAGTAGCTACAATAACCGTTTTGATACACTTGAGGAGCTTGCTGATGACGTTGCACTCTTCATTGGTGCATTGGGACTTGGTAGTGTTTACCTTGTAGGTTGGTCAAACGGTGGTGGCGTTTCCCTTAAGCTTTGCGCAAAATATCCCGAAAAGGTTAAAAAGTTCTTTGACATTGAGGGCGCAGGTCATAAAGGCTATCCCGTTTATCAAAAAGAAAACTATAAATCAACAGGCAAGCCCTATGCTTGTAAAGAGGATATGGCAAAGGACCCCATTCAGGTGCTTCCTGCTCTTGCTTGTTTTGAAAAGGGTGACTTTGCAACTATGACAGCTATTTGGGATGCAACTATTTACACAGTAAATAAGCCCACAACTGAGCAAAACGAGATTTGGATGAATGAAACGCTTAAGCAGAGAAACCTTGTTGACCTTGACTGGGCACTTGCAAATCTTAATATGTCCAACGAATATACACCTTACGGCCCAGGTGACGGTTCAATCAATGATATTCAGTGTCCCGTTGCACTTACAATGGCTGAAAAGGATATCGTAGTACCGGATTATATGGTTATGGATAATTTCTTCGCACTTGGTGCAAAGGCAACACTTCTTCCTTATGAAAACTGTGGACACTCTCCTATGGTTGACTGTCCCGATAAGCTTGCATTTGACGTTGTAGAATTTTTCTCAAAATAAGTTAAAACAAATAAAATCGCCACCGATTATAAGGTGGCGATTTTTAATAAAATGTGCATAAATAGTTCACAATTTTGTTGTATAATAAAGGAAAGTAACGATCAAGGAGGAACTGAATGTCAAGGATAAGAAAGATATATTTTATTAGACTTATATTAAGAATTATTGTGCTTTTGGCAAGTATAGTTGTGTTTTTCGTTGCTCCTGAGCAATTTGATATAGTAAATGGTTGGAACTTTTTTGAAAAATTTTATATATTCCATCTTTTGTGGATTGCTTGGATTTTTGATATGGTTACTCAATTAATTCCGGTCAAAAACATAGCTCTTGGCTCACAAAAAATCTTTAAGGAAAAATTCCGCCCTGCCTTACATAAGCTTCTTGATTGGGATAAGCTTAAGGATTATATTATAAAAACTAACAAGGCAGCAGGGAAGGTTTTGATACTTTGGGCTTCATTTATCGCAATTCTTAGTGTTTTGAAGCTTTGTGGAGTCCTTAAAAATGAGCATTTGTTCCTCATAAGCATAACATTTTACGTTTGTGATTTGATTTGCGTGCTTGTTTGGTGTCCGTTTAGACTTATGCTTGGAAACAAGTGCTGTACAACGTGTAGAATATTCAACTGGGATCATCTTATGATGTTTACACCAATGCTTTTTGTTGGTAGCTTTTTCTCAATTTCACTAATCATTTGGTCGGTAGTGGACTTTTTGATATGGGAAATTTGGATATATTTGCACCCTGAAAGATTTTGGGAGCATTCAAATATGGCACTCAAATGCTCTGAATGTACCGATAAATTATGCACTCAATATTGTAGAAAATTAAGAAAAAAAGCCGACTGAGTCGGCTTTTTTCTTTTAAATAACTAAGAATCTATGTTTAACAATTTCCTCGTTTTCGGGGATGGAATTTTTTAATTTGATGGCTTTTTGGGGTGTTCCATATTCCTTTGCGACACTCCAAATTGTTGCATTTTTATCGGGGTAGCAAAGCACAATTTCACTGTTTGATTTATTTAAAAATTCACTAAAAATCATCTCATCCAAAAGGTCAATTTTATCCTCGCAAACCAAATTTACGTTGAAATTTAATTCGGAGTCAACGTATAATTTTTCACCGTCGTGACGCGCCTTTACTGATGAAATTTCACCGTTGGCAAACCACTTAATTGGCTTTTCAAAATCGATTTTTGCCCTGTTTTCAAGCTCATATTTTACAGGAGAATTGAGTGAAAGTGAGGCATATTCACCATCCAAAAAATAGATTAATTGATACTCGTTATTCCCCTTAAAAATGCATTTTCCTCCCTCAGTTTCAAGCTCGAAAATATTGCAATTTCCAACTATATCAATGATTTTTGAATCTTGAGAAAGCTTAATATTTTCAAGGGAAAACACGTCGTTTTGAGTGAGATTTCCGTGTGCTGATCGCACGGCATTTAACACCGTAATTTCAGTAGTAGAGCACTCACAAAGCTTTTCGGTTGAGTATGCATCTGCTATATATTTTACAGCTTCATTTTTTTGAGCCTGAGCACAAAGTGAGAGGGTTAGTTCAAGCCCGATTGCATTATCATTAAAATCGAATTTTTCGTCATAGCAAATTCCATTTACAAAGCATTCAAAAAGGGAGTTAACACCCACGCATGAAAGCTCGCATGAGAAAGGAATTTTTCTTGTTATAATTTGAGGATGTGTGCTTTCGGTATCATTGCAATAAAGAATTTTTGTCACCGCGTCACCGCGAACTTGTATTTTATCAATGCTTGGTACACACTCAATAACAGCAACATTTGAAGAGCAATCAATTATTCGAATACTGTCATTTGAAGAGTCAAAGGTAACAGTGTCATTCAAAACTAAGGTTTTGTTTTCACTTCGTTTTGTGTTGATGGTGTTTTTTTCAAAAATGCGATTTTCTATAGTTGCCTTGCTGTGAGCGCCGACAAGATTTGGAGCATAGAGTGATGGTGAAAACGCCGCAATTTTGCAATTTAACTTTGCGCGAACGTTGAGCTTTCTCGGGCCTAAAACCCTTGTGTTAACACTTTCAGTTTTTATTGAGGGGAGCAGGGTGATATCGTCGTTATTGACGCTGTGAGAATTAAAATTTAATGAGGATGAGCAGCTGTATTTGTCTGAAAGAAGGGTGCAATAAAGTCCACCATCAGAGCCAAGATAGGTGATTTTATAGTTTATTTCACCACTTATTTCCGCATTGCCGTTTGATATGTATTCATGCTGTGGTAAAACGATTGCACGGCTTGAGAGTAGTCTGCGAATTTCGGGTTGGTAATCGGGAAGGGAAAAATCCGAGTTAAGCTCCACTACTGATGCCTTGTCGCAAATAGGCATTTGTGGAAAATATCCAATGTTGTTTTGTGAGATTTCCATGTATTTTACTCCTTTGTTTTTTTACAAATATATGCGAAAAATACCGACAATATGAAGATATTTTGTATCCAATAATTTCCATATTCCACATATATGGAATTTATTGCCAATATTTTGGTATAAATGTTAGGTTTTTAACAACCAAAGGGACGAAATTTTGCAAAAACCCTTGCAAAAAAAGGGTATATGTGATATTATATTTAATAATATAGTATTGTGACAAATTTTTGCAATTTTCGACAGAAGGGAGATTGTATGAAGCTAAACAACGTTCACGGCTTTAAAACGATTGAAGAATACATCGACTATAAGCTGAATGAATATTCAAAAGACAAAAAAGATTTTGAAACTCTATTTAAATATATGTTTGACGAAACGGAGAACGTGATGGTTGAAACCTCTGACGGATACCGTGTCAAGAAGGTTACTTATGGTGAGTTCAAAAAAAGAATTTTTGAAATTACACCAACTGTTTGTGATTTTCTTGCTGACGTTCCTCAAGGGGAAATGGTTGGACTTTATATGTCCAATTCTCCGGAGTGGATTCAAATCTTTTGGGCAATTCTTGCGTCAGGCTATTCACCACTCTTGATGAATACAAGACTTTCGGACGAAGTGCTTGAGGGGGTAATTAAAGATTACTCAATCAAATGCGTTATTTCGGATAGCAAGCGCTTCTCGGTAAAAACCGTTATGAAAGAGGAAGCAATCATACCATCCGAAAAGGAATACGTTGTGCGTCCATTTGGCAAAGAGGTAATCTTTATGTCATCGGGCACAACCAATAATGTTAAGCTCTGTGCTTATAATGGTGAGAACTTCTATTATCAGGTTTGTGACAGCGTTCAAATTGTTAAGCAGTGCCCCAAAATTGCAGCTCATTATGAAGGTGAGTTAAAGCACTTGATGCTTTTGCCACTTTGCCACGTGTTTGCTTTTATGGCCGTGTACCTTTGGTTTGGATTTTTTGCAAGAACCTTTGTGTTCCCACGTGATTTGAATCCTGAGACTATTCAAAAAACGGTTAAGAAGCACAAAGTTACACATATTTTTGCAGTTCCTATGGTTTGGGAGGCAGTGCATAAAGCAACTGTGAGAAAAATCAAAGAGAAGGGCGAAAAAACATATAATAACTTTTGCCGCGTTAGTGACAGGGTTAACAAAATGGGTTCACTTGGTGACGTGCTTGCTAAAAAAGCATTGTCCGAGGTTAGAGAGGGCTTGTTTGGTGAGAGCATTTGCTTCTTCATCACGGGTGGCAGCCATATCAAGACTGAAACCTTGAAATTCTTTAACGGAATCGGTTACCACTTGGTTAACGGCTTCGGCATGACCGAAATTGGTATCACCTCGGTCGAAAAAACAAATAAGAGAAAAATTGCAAACAAGGCTTCCATTGGTGCGCCGTTTGGATATACTGAATATTCAATTGACGCTGAGGGAAGATTGCTTGTAAGAGGAAAAACAAGAGCGTGTCGCATAATGCAAAACGGTGAAGCAATCGTTACAAATTATGACGAATGGTTCAATACCGGTGACATTATGAGATGCGAGGACGGAAGATATTACTTTGACGGCAGATCAGATGATCTTATCGTTGCTGAAGACGGTGAAAATCTTAACCCCATCATTGCTGAAAGAGAGCTTCAGGTGGCTGGTGCCGATAGAGTTTGTATCGTTCGTTCTAACGAGGGAGTTACGGTTATTGCATCCGTGCCCGGCGTTTTCTCAAACGATAAATTGAAATTCATCTATGAGGAGTTGGATGGAAAAATTGTTGCCGCTAAGCTTAGTGGAACAATCAAAAAGGTCGTGTTCACTCACGAATCCTTGTTGCCACCGGGTGAATTTAAATTAAGTCGTCGCAAAATTGCGAATAGACTTTCAAACGGAGATATTCGAATTTTTGACCCAAGACGTATTGAAGAGCACGTGGCGGAAATTTCAAGCGGAATTGAAGCCGAAATTGCTGAGTGCTTTGCAATAGCACTTGATAAGGATTCTTCAAGCATTGCGCTTGAAAGTGATTTCTTCCGTGATTTAGAGGGTACGAGTCTTGATTACTTCACACTTTTGGGATTAATCAAATCTCGTTTTGGAATTGATGTAATTGCAAATGACGGTGCAAGGATTGCAACTGTTAAGGCATTTGCGGAATACATAAAAAGCCAGTTGACAAAATAAATCAACGGCTGAACAAAAGAGAGGATATTATGGTTAAATCTTTAGACAAAAAATGGAAAGAGTTATTGTTTGCGTTTTCTGGCTTTGGTCCCAACTTCCTTATGATTTTGATGGGCTCATATTATTCAGACGCGCTAAACCCTGCTGCACTTGAGTCAGGTGAACAGTTCCAGGCTATTATGCCCGGAATATGCCTTATAACTCCTGCACTTTTCCCAATTCTTTTCGCGCTTGGCAAGATATTTGACGGTATTATTGACATTCCCTTTGCGCACATTACTGATACACTTTCAACAAAATGGGGACGTCGTCGTCCTGCAATCGCAGTTTGCACAGTTCCCATGATTATAAGCTACCTTTTGTGTTGGATTCCAATTGCAGGAATTCCCGTTGAAGGAGCTGCAGGTGATCAAGCCAGATTGATTAATACAATTTGGGTTAGTATTTTCAGCATAATTTTCTTTGCAACCTACACAATGTGTCTTATCGCATACTACGGTTCATTCTCAAGCGCTTGTTCTGATGAGCCCCAAAGACTTCGTGTTTCAGGTTACAAATCATTCTTTGACACAATTACATATTGTGTAGTATATGCACTTGTTCCCGTAATTCTTAGTGGTGCAAAAATTCAAATTAATACACTTGTATTCATTTGCTTGCCTATAATGCTTACAATGATTATTCCGCTCTTCCTTATCAAAGAGGGTGAAAAATACGGTTACCCTGAAAATGAGGGTATGAGCTCTGAAAAGATAAGCATGAAGGAAAGTATTCGTCTTACATTCCAAAACAAGATTTTCAGACGTTGGCTCTACGTTAACTGCTGTACATTCTTTGGATTGCAGATGTTCTTGTCATCAATGAATGGCTTGATTATCGGTGGTATGGGTCTTGATGGCTTGCAAATGGCAATTCTTAATACTTGTGCATTCGGCCCCGTACCCGTTATGCTTTATTTCTTCAATAAGGCAAAGGCGCGTTATGGTGTTCGCAAGACTTACCAAAGCTGCTTGATTATGTTTGCAGTTGCTATTATGTCATTCTTCTTGGGTTCAAGATTCGTTCTTGGTGAAGGAAACGTAATGGCTAAGATGATAATTGGTATTATTGGCGGTGTTTGCGGAAGCTGGTCAATCGGAGTATTCTTTATGATGCCATATCTTGCACCTGCACAAATTTCAAGTGTTGAAGAAAAGCTTACAGGTAGAAATCACTCAGCAATGTACTTTGCAGGTAATGCACTTGCAACATCAATCGTTGGTGCAATTTCAGGTAACCTTGTTTACGAATATATCAAAAACGTATTCTTCTCAAAGGAGCATGGCTTTGTTTGGGCTACATCCTCTACAGAAGCATATGAGCTTTTGTACGGTGCTTCTGCTACTGATGAGGCAGTTGCTACATCAATATTCAATTTTGGAAACCTTTTGGTTCCTTTCATTGTTTCAATCACTTGTCTTTTGGGTGTTGCTCTTGCGTTTAAGCTTCCCAAGGATTTCACACCATCCATTTTGGCTGAGGAATATAAGAAGCTTGATCCCAACGTTGACGTAAGCGTTCTTGAAAAAGAAGAACCCCCCAAGGATCGCACCGAAGTTATCTTCGTTCAAGTTGGACTTTCAGTGCTTTCAGGCTTTATTTTTGCATTTATTTGGACAGGAATGCTCATCAAAGCACTCAAGGAATTTAAATCAAAATTCAAGACATTTGTACCATTCTTACTTTCATGCTTCGTTCCATTTGCTGCTATTTACTTCAACTTGAAGTTTAGACAAATCATTATTGATGAGGCAGAGAAGTGTGGAGCAAATGTTAAAATTAATAAGATCGTATTGATTATTACATCCATCGTGTTCCCAATTCTTCCTTTGAACCTTGTTTCTTTGGCATTGTTGCAGAACGGAATTAATAAGCTTTACATTGCCAAGGATAACTAATTATGTTAGCGTTTTTAGGAAACTGGTTCGTTAAAATTACGGGATATCCCTTTCATCTTCTTCTTTTTCGAACCAAGGTATATTATGAAGATAAATCAGTTCAAGATAGACGCATAAAGGGCAAGGCAATAGTTGTTTGTAATCACAATAACTTGTTTGATGTGGCAATTTTGCTTTTCGTGTTTTGGAGACGCACCTTGCGTTGTGCCGTTGCTGAATTGATGTATAATAAGAACGTGTTTATGACATTCGTTCTTAAGATGCTTGGCTCGGTTAAGGTTGATAGAGATAGTCATGATTTCTCATTCTTGACAAAGCTCAAGAAGATACTTGATAAGGGTGGGGTTGTTGAAATTTATCCCGAATCACGTTTACCGCAGCCCGGGGATGTGCTCCCGTTAGAATTTAAGCCAAGTTACGTATATTTGGCACTTGAAAGCGGTGCACCAATCATTCCCATTTACAGTAATGCAAAGATTTTTTCTAAAGAGAGAGAAAGAGTCATCATCGGCAAGCCAATTTACGTTGACGATTTGTATGATTCAAATCTTTCAGAAAAGGAAAACATAAACAAAATAAATACATACGTTAGGAGTAAGGTAATTGAACTTGGCAAAGAACTCGAAAAACAGCAAGGCTAAAAAAGGCTTGTTTTACAACTTCTGGTATGATTTTGTTAAGGTAACGGGATGTATTCCTGCACTCCTTTGGTGGAGACCTAAGGTTTACCGTCCCTACGGAACAAAAACTCCAAAGGGAAGGGTGCTTGTATCCGCTAACCACAGAAGCTTTTTTGATCCAATAATTCTTCTTATTACGTTTCCGTTCAGAAGATTACATTCCCTTGCTACAAAGGATCTATATAAAACAAAATTTATGGCTGCATTTCTAACTCAAATGCATTGTATCATGGTTGATAAGCAGAACTTCACTCTTTCTGCATTCCATGACGTTGTAACAAGACTTCAAGAGGAGAAAATGGTTGTTATTTTCCCTGAGGGTGGTCTTAATGAGGACTCAGAGGATACTATCAAAACCTTCAAGTCAGGCGCAGTGCTTATGGCACATAAGGCAAACGCGCCACTTCTTCCCGTTTATATTGTTAAGCGCAAAAAATGGTACCATAGACAAAGAGTTGTTATTGGTGAGGTTTTTGACGTAAGAAAAGAGCTTGGCGATAGACCTTCAATTGAACAATTGAATAATGCAAGTGACACTTTGAGAAAAATGGAGCTTGACCTTCAAGAATATTTTGATTCGCTCCCAATTAGTAAAAAAGTAAAATAATTAATTTTTCAAAGGAGAATTGAAAATTATGAATAGAAGATTTGAAAAGTATACAGATGCTGAAACATTTTCAAAAATTGTTGATTACGCTAACGTAACAGAAATGTGGAGTCACAGCGTAGCTACTTACCCCAACAACATTGCTATCGTTGATGGTGCTGAGTACACATACACAGCACTTGATTCATCAGTTGCAGGATTTAGAACAATCTACCGTAACAACGGTGCAACTCCCGGCTCTTTGATTGCCATTCTTTGCCCCAACTCCGTTGGTTTTGTTAAGGCATTTTTGGCAGCATCAACATATGGACTTCCCGCAGTGCTTTTGCCTGCACACCTCGATTCTAACACAGTTTTCGGAATCGCGTATAAATTTGGACTTAAGGCAATTGTTTATGATGAATCCCTTGCTGAAAAGGTATCCGTAGTTAAAGAAAGACTTCCTCAGGTTGCTTTGATTAGCTCCGCTGAAGAATGTGAAGAAAAGACACCCGCTATTCCCGTTCCCACAGAAGCTCCTTGTGTATTCATCTTTACAGGTGGTACAACAGGTAAGAGCAAGGGCGCTCGCCTTAGTCAGAGAGCTGTAATGGCAGGTACAAAGAACGGTTGCTATGGTATCAAGAAGATTTTCGAAGAAAGATATTTGCTTGTTCTTCCTCTTACACACGTATTCGGTCTTATCCGTAACCTTATGACATGTCTTTACACAGGTAGTGCAATGTACATTTGCCGTAACAATAAGGATATGTTCCGTGATATTGCAATGTTCAAGCCCACAATACTTGTTTTGGTTCCTGCACTTGCTGAAATGGCACTTAACCTTTCACGTCAGTTCGGCAGAAACATGCTTGGTGAGGATATGAAAACAATCATTTGCGGTGCTGCTCCTGTTCCTCCTTATCTTGTAAAGGAATATGATAAGCTCGGCATTGCGCTTCTTCCCGGCTACGGACTTACAGAATCAGCAAACCTTGTTTCAGGTAACCCCGAAGCACTTGCAAAGCCCGGCTCTGTTGGTCTTATTTACGGTGGCATGGATTACAAGATTGTTGACGGTGAGCTTTGGCTCAAGGGCATTAATATGATGGATGGCTATGCTACTCCCGAAGATAACGCAACAGCTTATGAGGACGGATATTTCAAGACAGGCGACCTTGTAAGAATTGACGAAGAGGGCTACCTTTATATCACAGGTAGAATTAAAGAAATCATCGTTCTTTCCAACGGTGAAAACGTTTCTCCTGCAGAGCTTGAGGTTAAATTTTATGACCTTGACGTTGTTCAGGATTGCTTGGTTTACGACGTCAACGAAAATGGTAAGGAAATGCTTGTTCTTGAGGTTCTTCCCAGAATGAGCTCAGTAAAGGCACTTGGTATTGAAGATCTTCACGCATACCTTAAGGAAGAGGTTGCAAAGATTAACGAAACATTGCCTTCATTTGAAAGAATAAATAAAATTGTCATCAGAGATACGGACTTTGTTCGTACACCTGCGATGAAGATTGCGAGAAATTTAAATGGTAATGTCAAGAACTGAAATTAAGGAAAAATTAAAGGATGTCATGAATATGGCAGCGCCTGCGGGCGATGTTGACCTTGAAAACATTGATGAAAGCTCAAAGTTGGTCGATGACCTTGGTCTTACATCCGTAGGAATACTTTACATAGTAATTGCGATTGAGGAGTTTTTTGATATAAGATTTGACGATGTAGGTTTTGCTGATTTCAAAACATTTGGAGACGTTATTGATTATATTGAAAGAAAAGTACAGTAATGAAATGGTCATATATAGAGCCGTCATATGGTGACATGATTCGCGTATCGGCGGGGACTATCTATCATTTTGGAATTTATGTTTCAGATGACGAAGTAATTCAATTCGGGTTACCCCCCTCTCGAAGAGGGGGACAGCCCGACTCTGAAATAGAGGTCATGAGCGCAACCATTGATGATTTTCTTGCAGGCGGATTTCTTGAAGTGTGTGTCTTTGATAAAAAAGAGAAGAAAAATAATCGCACTCCCGATGAAATAGTTAAATATGCAAGAAGTAAGATCGGTACACGCGGATATCATATCCTCTATAATAACTGCGAGCATTTTGCAAACGAATGCGTAACGGGTGTCCACATTTGCCGTCAGGCTGAGGATGTACGTGAGCTTTTTAAAAAAATGCCCGTTGTACACGTCTATATAGCTTCATTGCCTCAAGATGAGCCCATTGGCAAACTTGAATGCAGGGAGAGAATGGACGAAATAGCTTCAATCTCAAATGAGAAGGTTAAAAGAGAAAAATACTTTGTGTGGAAGCTCTTGTGCTATGCCTTGGAGCGTAGCTTTGGAAAGAGAGGCAATAAGCTTTCTTTCAAGAAGGAGTCAAATGGCGCTTGGTCAGTAAATGACGTTGAAATATCAATTTCACACAGTGGAAATGCTTTGGCAGTTGCGGTTTCACGCGGAGCCGTAGGCATTGATATTGAACGCGTTCACACACCAAGGGCTGAAAGAATGGCTGAATTTGTTATGAGTGAAGCCGAGCTTGAAGAGTTTTCTCTTATACCCGATGAGAAAAAAGAGGAACGCCTTATCGAGATATGGACACTTAAGGAGGCAATCTTTAAGTCCCAAAAGCTTGATAGATTTATTCCTAGGGAGCACGATATAGCAAGTGCAACCTATAAAACGAATAGCGTTATTATTGACGGTGAAAAATATGTTTGGTCGGTAGCGACAAAAACCCCCGAAATTGTTCGCGTTTTTACCGATATCGACTTAACAAAAAAATAAATGAAAAAGGGGTTCTTTATGAACCAAGAAAATTTTAATCAAAAAAACTTTAAGCCTTCTGCAAAAGCGAAGCGAGTGGCATTTATTATTGCGGGCACACTTGTTGGAATAAGCGTTGCTTCAGTTATAACCACTGTATGCATGTACGATTCGTTTTTTGTAAGGTATGAACGTCCCAATTATGATCTCACTCCGGGACTTTACTGCTATGAGAGAATTCAAGACGATTTGAAAAGGGAAGAGATAAAAATTCCGTCGGGAGATAATAAGCTTCAGGGCTATTATTATCCAGCCGAAAATGCCCGTGGACTTGCGGTTTTAGCGCATGGCTTCCATGCAGGCGCTGATGATTATCTTCCATTGATCGAGGCCATTGTTAACAGAGGATATTCTGTTTTGACATATGACGTAACAGGAACATACTCCTCAGGCGGTGATGACGGAATCGGAATGTGTCAACCGTTGGTTGATATTGACAACGTTTTGAATTTTGCCAATAGGGAAGAGCCATTCAAAAATATGCCCAAGGTAGTTATTGGACATAGCTTGGGTGGATATGCGGCATCATCCGTGCTTGCACTCCATCCCGAAATCAAGGCTGCAGCTCTTATTGCGCCAATGAATAATGCCGCAACGATTATGCTTGAAAAGGCTGAGCAATACGTTGGCGAGGTTGCAAACACAGCAAAGCCGATTTTTGATGCTTATCAAGAGATTCTATTTGGTAATTACGTTAATTATAACGGTGTAATTGGAATTAACTCAACCGATGCCCCTGTACTCATTGCACAGGGCGTTGACGATACCGATATTACACCTGAAGGGCAGTCTATAACTGCTTTTATGAGTCAAATTACTAATCCAAACGTTCAAGTTTATTGGAAGGGTGGGCTTCAAGGCACTCACACAGGCATTTGGCACTCTGTTGAAGCTGAAGCATATAAGCGCTCTATAGAAAATCGAATCAAGGAAATGGAAAAGGAACTTGATAGAAAGCTTACTGACAGTGAGCTTGCTTGCATATATGATTCAATTGACCATAGACTTTACAGTGACGTAAATATTGAATTGGTTGATTTGATGATTCAAACCTTTGATAAGGGTATTGCAAAATAAAATGATAACGGAGGTATGCCATGTATTGCAACAAATGTGGAAAACAAATTGAATCGGGCATTGTTTGTCCCGAATGCGCTATTGCTGAGTATGAAGAAACACATTTTGGTAAAAAAAGCACTGAGGAGCTTAATCCCACGTATGACGCTTCAACTGCATATTACGTTGAGCCACATAATAGAATGTATGGCTTTAAATTGGCACTTGCAGGTCAAATTTTAGCGGTTGTTGGTATTTTTGTGAGTTATTTTGCTATAATTGCAAATTTAATTAGCTCTGGAACAGGCTTTGTATTTGCACTTGTTTCAGTTGTATTTGTTGTTTTGCCCATGATTATGGGTATATATTCAATACAAACCTTTAAAGAGAGAAAGCACCTGCGTAAGAAACCGATAGCAACGTTGGTTCTTGGTATATCAACGCTCACAACACTTCCAATCTCTGCAATTTATACTTTAATTGCATTTGTATTAGTCGGTGCATTATAAAAACACATTAAGGAGGATTTACTATGTATTTTTGCAACAAATGTGGAAAACAAATCGAATCGGGTATTATTTGTCCCGAATGTGCTATTGCTGAATATGAAAAGGCACAATTAAATAAGATATCAAACGTGCCCATGCCCGAAGCTCCCGTGTGTGAGCCTCAAGCTCCTGTATGTGAGCCTCAAACACCTGTGTATGAGCCCGTAGTAACTCATGTACCTCAGCCTGAAATTCCTGCTCCCGTGCAGCATAGTGATCTTCGTGATCCCAACAATAAAAAGTTTGGCTTCACAAGAGCATTATTGTCAACAATTTTTGGTGGAGTGGCATTTATTATTTCGTTTATTTCTCCCTTTATTGAAGATGCAATTGGCTTTATATTAATTCTCCCATTGTTGGTAATTTCAATAATCTTTGGTATAAAATCTATTGTAGTTTTCAAGAAGAGAAAGAACCTTCCCGCAAAGCCTATTGCCACATTGATTCTTGGCATAGTTGGTCTTGCAATTTCAGGAACCTTGATTCTTGAATTTTTATCTGAATTTCTTTACTTATTTTAATATTGTATTTTAAAATTATATTTACAAATTGTTTTTAATTGTGGTATAATATAGGAGAGTTCTATGTACTGTAGTAATTGTGGTAAACCGATTGAATCGGGAACAAAATGTTATGATTGCTTAAAGGCCACATATCAACCTGCACAAAAGAAATATATTCGTCCAAAATATAATTTTGAACCTGACCCCGATAATGCAATGTATGGCTTTTTTAAGGCATTGGTTTCTACCATTTTGGCGGTTATGGCAGGAGTTTGGACATACATTGTTGCTGATCATATCAGCAGTTCAACGGTTGAGCAATACGGAAAAGTGTACGTTATGTTAGATCCCAATTCAACTTTCATTTCTTTATTAGTTCCGATACCGTTTATAATTGTTTCTATTATCTTTGGTATAATTTCAATCAGAACGTTTGCAAGAAGAAGAGTAACATGTGAAAAGCCCATTGTTACGTTGGTGCTTGGCATTGTTGGTATTTGCATTTCCGCCTTGTCGTTGTGCTTTGTGATTCCCGTAATAAACCAAGTTGTTCAATTTGTTTAAAAATAAACACAGTTAAAAATATCATTAAAAGGAGACATATTATGTATTGCAACAAATGTGGAAAGTACATTTCTCAAGGAACAAAATGTGACGACTGTGCAAGAGCTGAATACTATGCTTCTCAAGCACAGCAGGCTCAGCAGTCCTCATATAATTATGCTAATGGCAACCCCTACGCTCGTCCTAATTATAACTGTGAGCCCGAGCCTAAAAATAGAATGTATGGCTTCGGTAAGGCTCTTACTTCAACCATTTTAGGATTTGTTGGTTACATTTGGACATATGTTTCATTTGTTTTGTCAGTTGATTTGTATTATGGAATTGAAGAATCAGCAATTGTGCTTTCACTTATGGCGCTTCCATTTATAATCATTCCTATCATATTTGGTATTTCATCTATCAAAGTATTTATGAGAAGAAAAGCTACTTGTGCCAAACCAATACCTACCTTGATTCTTGGTATTGCAGGTCTTTCACTTGGTGGTATAGCTGCTTTGTTCGAAATGCTTTTGTTTTTTGCTATGACAACCATGTAAAAAATAAAAAGGAGACATATTATGTATTGCAACAAATGTGGAAAGTACATTTCCCAAGGAACAAAATGTGACGACTGTGCAAGAGCTGAATACTATGCTTCTCAGACGCAGCAGGCTCAGCAGCCCTCATATAATTATGCTAATGGCAACCCCTACGCTCGTCCCAATTACAACTGTGAGCCCGAACCTAAAAACAGAATGTATGGCTTTGGTAAAGCTCTAACATCAACAATTTTAGGCTTTATTGGATTTATCTGGTCCTATATAGCATTTGGTGAAGCCACAAACTATTGGGGAGATGAAGAATTGGCACTCGTGCTCATCTTGATGGGACTTCCTTTAATCATCATTCCTTTGATTTTCGGAATTCAGTCAATCAAGGTATTTACAAGAAGAAAGAATTTATCTGCAAAGCCTATTGCAACTCTGATTCTTGGAATTTCTGGTCTTGTAATGTCAGGATTTGGTGCTTTGATTTCTCTCAGTTCGATGATGTCAATTTTTCCTTATCTTTATTAAGATAGGGAGCAAGACCTGACGGTTTTGCAAATTTAATAAGATAATAAGCCCTTTGAGTAAGGACTATATTATAAAAAATAATATGAAAAAAAGGAGAATTTGTTATGTTCTGTAGAAAATGCGGAAAACAAATCGCAGAGGGAACAATGTGTGATGATTGCGCAAGAGCTGAATTCTATGCACAGCAGCCCCAGCAGCCCCCTCAGCAACCCAACTATTCACAACCCAACTATTCACAGCCTTATGCTCAGCCCAATTACGCTCAGCCCCAGGCACAGCCCAAGCCTCAGTATACACGTGAGCCCGATCCTCAAAATAAGATGTACGGCTTCGGCAAGGCATTGACAGGTACAATCTTGGCATTTGTCAGCATTATTATTCCTTATCTTTCATTGGGAGTCATGTTTGATTCACCTGAACTTGGTATCGTTTTAATGCTTATGGCACTTCCTTGTGCAATTATCGGTCTTGTCTTCGGTATTGGCTCTATTAAGACATTTATGAGAAGAAAGAACGGCTGCGCTAAGCCTATTGCTACATTGATTCTCGGTATTGCGGCTCTTTCATTGGCAGCATGCATACTTCTTGGCTATGTTATTGGTATTTTCATGGGATTAGGTCTCTTGGGAAGCGGTTTTGAAGATATTTTATATTATCTTTAATAAATAATACATAGAGGAAGATAATTTTGATTTCAATACAAAAAGCCATCCAATTGGGTGGCTTTTTTGTATAAAAAAGAATGACCGTTTAAATATATATAAAAAACATGAAAGTAATTTGTAAAAATAGAATATTTTTCTTTAAAAGCTATTGACAAACGGGTAAAAATATTATATAATGATTGGGCGTGAACGGAATGGAAGCGGCAGTTCACGAGGGTATTTGGAGAAGTACTCAAGAGGCCGAAGAGGCGCCCCTGCTAAGGGTGTAGGCCGGATATACCCGGCGCGAGAGTTCAAATCTCTCCTTCTCCGCCAAAAATAAAAAGCAGACCTTGTGTCTGCTTTTTATTTTTGTTTGAAATGTGACATTTGAAGTCGTAAGAGCGACAGGACCGGCAAGGGTGAGCTAGTCAAAACATCACAGTGTGATGTTTTGACTAAGCGAAGGAGCTAAAGCAAGGAGTATTGCGAGTGAATTGTTCACGAAGCAAGACGACTATGCGACGCGAGTGGGTGGCGTAGCCACGAAAATCTCTCCTTCTCCGCCAAATTAAAACCGCAATTCTGATACAAAGGGGTTGCGGTTTTTGTTATTTTGTGGTATAATGATAAAAAGGTGGTGATTGTATGGAAAAAACAATTTTTGGTCGAGAACCGGATGTTGAAGTTATGTTTGAATTTGTCGGGACAAGAAAGAATCCTGTCGCAGATGGCTATCGCCCTATGCATTTGATAACAGGCGATTGTTTGACAACTGGTGTCCATTACTATTATAATGTTCAAACCGTGGCTCCTAATGACACGGTAAAAGGTACAATCACCTTTATTGCTCCAGAAGCTTACCCACATTGTCTATGGGTGGGCAAGAAAATCAATATCCAAGAAGGTTCAAAAATTGTGGGATATGCTACTATACTTAAAGTCTTAAATCCAGATTTATTGGGCGAATGTGATGCATAACGCCCTCTAAAATCACTTTACCACATAAACTCTAAGAAGAGGGCATTTGTATCAAAATTACAGTTATTAGCCAACGAAAAGGACACCATATGGTGTCCTTTTTTTGTTTGGGAGAGAGATTTGAGTTCGTAAGAGTGCCGTGGTTGGCAAAGCCGATTCAAATTTTTTCTCGGTAAAAAATAAAACCACCCGATTGGTGGTTTTATTTTTGTATAAATAGTTGCTTTTTGAGGCAAAATATGGTATTATGATTAAAGAATATATTTTATGGGAGATAAATCATGAAATTTGCAAGAATTGCTTTATTATTTGTCTTATTTTCACTTGCTTTGACTCTTATGTGTGGTTGCACTCTTTCACCCCATAAGGAAACATGGTATTTTCACAGCTATAAAGATGATATGGTCTTTATGAATGGAGTTACAATTAATATGGGATTTTCTGATGCTTCTCAGGCATATCCCTTTGCTGGTGTTGAGCATCAAAACATCGGAATTTCATTTTCAAAGGATGGTAAGGTGGAGTTTACGGCCAAGGATGGTATTACTCGTTATGGAACTTACACATCTGACAATGAGGGTGTGCAATATACCACGTTTATTATTACTCTTGATAATGGAGAGGTGATAGAGGGAAGTGCTCAAAGCACAGTTGACGGCAAAAAGCTTGCCTTGACATATCAGGGAATTATTTATAACTTTACACCTGACAATAATAGAAGCTGCATAACTATGGATGATGTTATCTTTAAGATTTTGGATGGACATTATGATGGCTTGAGTGAGGCTAACGTTATTAAAGAAGCCGATCAATATCAGGTTTGGTTTAGCGAAGTAATGTATTATCCCATCAAGGACACTACAGCAGTTATGGCTATTCAAATTAATAAGAATGGAACTTATGAGATTTTGGACGAGGTGCAAGAGGGCAAGGTGCTTTCAACTTATAATAATAAGGCAGATTATATAGTTCTTTATTATGTTGACTAAACTTAATAGGCGGGGAGAAATCCTCGCCTTATCTTTTTTATCTAAATGAACGCGTTCACAAATAAGTGTTGAATTTTTATGCAATCTGTGATATAATTATAAAAAATATCTGGATATATATTCAAGTTGAAAGGAATTAATATGGCTAAAAACACAAAAGAATTATGGCGCGCTTTAAAATTTACTTTGATATCAATTAGCGCAGGAATTATTCAAATTGGCTCATTCACGCTTTTAAACGAGGTTTTTAAACTTGCAAATCCGGAGATTTCACATCTTATTGCGCTTGTTTTGTCGGTGATATGGAATTTCACAATCAACAGAAAAGTTACCTTTAAGTCATCAAACAATATTGTTAAATCAATGATTTTGGTTGCGCTGTTCTACGTGGTATTCACTCCCGCATCAACGCTCTTTATGAAATGGGCAACGAATATCGGTTGGAACGAATATCTCGTTGAAGGAATTAATATGTTTGCCAATTTTGTGCTTGAATTTTTGTTTACGCGTTTTGTGGTTTATAGAAATTCTTGCGACACGGCAGAGAAGAAATAAAAAAATCGGGCAATGCCCGATTTTTTTTGTTGACACGAGATATAATGTATGGTATAATCTCCCTTGTCCGATTAAAATTTTATGGGAGATAGATAATGAATTTTGAATTTTTTGCAGTTAGCATAATGTTCGGCTTGGGACTTGCAATGGATGCCTTTTCGGTATCATTGGCAAACGGTATGAACGAAAAGAGAATGAAGTTTGGAAGAATGTGCACTATTGCAGGAATATTCGCACTTTTCCAAGGTGTTATGCCCTTGCTCGGTTGGGTTGGTGTTCAAACCATCTCCACTATTTTTAAAGGGTTTACTGCATTCATTCCGTATATAGCTCTTGTTCTTCTTGCTTTTATTGGAGGCAAGATGATTTATGAAGGAATTAAAAAGGATTGTGATTGTGAGGACTGTGCAGTTGGCTTTGGAGCTCTTATTGTACAGGGAATTGGAACGTCAATTGACGCGCTCTCCGTTGGCTTTGAAATCGGTCACTATGGTATTGTAGAAGCGCTTGTTTCATCACTTGTTATTGCAATTTTGACCTTTATTATTTGTATGTTTGGTGTTTGGGCAGGAAAGAAATTTGGCAATATGCTTTCAAACAAGGCAACCATCTTTGGTGGCATCATACTCGTTGGTATAGGTATTTACATATTCATTAAAGGAATACTTGTAATATAATAAAAATCCACCCGTTTGGGTGGATTTTTTATTTATTATCTTGTTTTATCAGCAATTTCTTTTGCAATCTTCAAGATGAATTCATCGGCTGTCATAGTACCGATGTCACCGTCCTTACGAGAACGAACTGCAACTGTGCCTGCTTCAAGCTCCTTACCGCCCACAACGAGCATATAGGGAACCTTTTCCTGCTGAGCATTTCTAATCTTATAGCCGATAGTTTCATTTCTTCTATCAACTTCGTTTCTTATGCCAAGAGCAGTAAGCTTTCTTGAGAGCTCGTCGCAATAAGCAACCTGAGCATCACCCATGGGGAGCATCTTAACCTGAACGGGAGCCATCCAAGTGGGAAGAGCACCTGCATACTTTTCAAGAAGGAGTGCGAGTGTTCTTTCATAGCAACCCATAGAAGTTCTATGAATGATATAAGGTGTCTTAAGTGTATTGTCGGAGTCAACGTATTCCATACCGAACTTTTTACCAAGAAGCATATCAACCTGAATTGTAACGATTGTATCTTCCTTGCCGAATACGTTCTTACACTGAATGTCGAGCTTAGGGCCATAGAATGCCGCCTCATCGATACCTACAACGTAGTTTTCACGACCGATGTTTGCATCAAGAAGCTTTTCCATAATGGACTGAGCTTCATCCCACTGTTCAGGAGTGCCCTCGTATTTATCCGTACGCTTGGGATCCCACTGTGAGAAACGGAATGTGCAGTCTTCAAGAAGACCGAGAGTTTCAAGACAGTAGAGAGCAAGGTCAAGACAGCCCTTGAATTCTTCTTCAAGCTGTTCGGGACGGAGAACAAGGTGCCCTTCTGAAATTGTGAACTGACGAACACGAATAAGACCGTGCATTTCACCGCTATCTTCATTTCTGAAGAGTGTGGATGTTTCACCAAGACGCATAGGAAGGTCACGATATGATCTCTTCTTGTTAAGGAATACCTGGTACTGGAAGGGACATGTCATGGGACGGAGTGCGAAGCATTCCTTTGTTTCATCATCGGGGTCACCGAGAATGAACATGCCGTCACGGTAGTGATCCCAGTGACCGGAAATTCTATAGAGGTCGCGCTTTGCCATAAGAGGTGTCTTTGTAAGAAGGTAGCCACGTCTTTGTTCTTCATCTTCAATCCATCTTTGAAGTGTCTGAATTACCTTAGAGCCCTTAGGAAGAATGATGGGCAAGCCCTGACCGATGGAGTCAACAGTTGTGAAATATTCAAGCTCACGGCCAATCTTGTTGTGGTCGCGTTTTCTTGCTTCTTCAAGCATTGTGATGTATGCGTTGAGCTCGTCTTTTGATGGGAATGCAACGCCATAAACTCTTTGGAGCATCTTATTCTTTTGGTCACCCTTCCAATAAGCACCTGTACACTGTGTGAGCTTAACGGCCTTTACAGCGCCTGTGGAGAAGAGATGAGGTCCGGCACAAAGGTCTGTGAATTCACCCTGTGTATAGAAGCTGATTACAGCATCCTCAGGGAGCTCTTCGATAAGCTGAACCTTATAGGGCTCGTTCTTTTCGTTCATAAGAGCGATTGCTTCAGCACGGGGAAGCTCACTTCTTGTAATAAGAAGATTTTCTTTAACAATTTTCTTCATTTCCGCTTCAAGCTTTGAAAGAATTTCGGGAGTGAAGGAAACCTCAGAGTCAAAGTCATAATAGAAGCCGTTTTCTATTGCGGGGCCAATAGTAAGCTTTGTTTCGGGATAAAGGCGCTTAACAGCCTGTGCAAGAATGTGGCTTGCTGTGTGGTTGAAAACGTGCTTACCGTCAGTATCCTTAAATGTAAGAAGCTCAACATCAGCATCATTTTCGATAAGGTGGTTAAGAGCAACAACGTTGCCGTCAACCTTTGCAGCGATTACGCTACGGTCGATTTTCTCTGCAGAACGAGCCGCATCATAAACTGTGATGGGGGCATCGAATTCAAGGCAGAGATCTGAAAGTTTGATTTTCATAGTTATATCTCCTAATAAATTATTAATAAAAATAAAAACACCCCAAACGGCAAATGCCGTTCGGGGTGCGATAAACAAAATTTATGCACGGTTCCACCCGAAGTTTTAGCTTCAAAATGTATTCATCGTGACGCACGGGTGGTATTACGACTGCTATCTTGAAGGATGTCACAGCAAATCATCCTCTCTCTGAACAAGATGGGGCAGAGGAACGTGTCCCTTGCATTTTTATTTAAATTAGATAAGCCCGTTTCTTCTTCTATTATATTCAGAACGGGGATTGTAAACCTCACGCCAGTTAAGGTCACCACGGTCAAGCGCCTGAACAAGAATTTCAGCAGTTGCAATGTTTGTGGCAACGGGGATATTATGAAGATCGCACATTCTCATCATTTCAGCTTCTTCTTCATTATAAGATGAAGATGAACGAGTATCTCTAAAGTTGAGAAGAAGGTCGATTTCGTTATATGCAAGACGAGAAGTTATTTGCTGTTCACCGCCATGTTCACCTGTAAGAAGCTTTTCAATCTTCAAGCCGGTAGCATCAGAAATATACTTAGCAGTGATACTGGTTGCACAAAGATTGTGCTTACTGAGAATTCCGCAGTAAGCGATACAGAATTGTGTCATAAGTTCTTTTTTCATGTCGTGAGCTATAATTGCAATTTCCATCTTTAATCCTTTCTGTATATATACGACTAAAACAACAAAATAAACGAACGAATAAAAATTTACATAACTTACGGAAGTATTATATCACAACGGACAAAAGTTGTCAATATTTTTTGCATTATCTAATTCAAAAAATATCCATTTTTTGTGATATTTTTTATAAGTGCGCGCGAATAAATGCATTTTGCCTTTTTATTTATGCTTGAAATGTGAAAAGCAATGTTTTCTTTAGTTAATTCAAGGTTAGCAATTGCTGATATTTGTTCAGCAGAAAGAGGAGAAGGTGTGTTTTGTATTAACGTTTTCAATATTATATATTCCGTTTTAGTAAGGCATAATTCATAACCGAGAAGAACAACTTGGTTTTCATTTTGGGCTACGTATAAGCTGTTATGTTTTATATAGTTTTGCATAATTCAATTCATATTAAAGCAAATCCAAGCCCCGCGGGGCTTGGATTAATGTTTTTTAGTTAAGCTTTGCAAGTGCCGCAAGAACACCGTCAAGGTTTTCTTGATACTTAGCCATCTTTGCCTTTTCACCTTCAACTACAGCTGCAGGCGCTTTAGCAACGAAGCCTTCATTTGAGAGCTTCTTAACTATTCTGTCAATTTCACCTTCAAGGCGTTTCTTTTCACTCTCGAGTCTTGCCTTTTCCTTTTCAAAGTCGATAATATCGGACAAGGGAAGGTAGATGGTTGCAGAGTCTGTGATGATTTGAACAGAGTTGTCAGCGCTTACCTCATCACCGAACTTTTCAGCAACGAGGAGTTCACTTGCAGATGCAAGACGAACGAAGAATGCTTCACTTGATGCACCGAAAATATCAAGATACTTTGTTTCGATAAATACCTTTGCCTTCTTTGAAGGAGGAACGTTCATCTCACTTCTTCTTGTACGAATTGCTGTAATGGCATCAATAATTTTTGTCATCTTTTCAGCATCGTTTGAGAAGCAAAGAGCATCATTGTATTCAGGATACTTGTCAATCATAATGCTTTCTACACTATGGGGAAGTGACTGATAGATTTCTTCAGTAATGAAGGGCATGAAGGGGTGAAGGAGCTTGAGTGTTCCGTTAAGAACGTAAGCAATTACGTTTTGGCAAACGAGATTTGCTTCAGTTTCCTTTTCATTGAATCTTGCCTTTGCAAGCTCGATGTACCAGTCACAGAAGATATCCCATGTGAATGAGTAGATTTCAGCAAGAGCAACACCAACCTCAAATCTGTCAAGGTTAGTAACAACGCTCTTTGTGAGCTCGTTGAACTTTGTAAGAATCCACTTGTCTTCAAGGGCGAGCTTTGATTCTTCGGGAAGATTGATTTCGTCGATTGTAAGGTTCATTCTTACGAAACGAGAAGCGTTCCAAAGCTTGTTAGCAAAGTTTCTTGCTGCTTCAATCTTTTCATCAGAGAATCTCATATCATTTCCTGGTGAGTTACCAGTTGCCAATGCAAAACGAAGCGCGTCAGCACCGTATTTATCAATAATTTCAAGGGGATCGATACCGTTGCCCAAGGACTTGGACATCTTTCTACCCTGAGCATCTCTAACAAGACCGTGAATGAATACGGTAGAGAAGGGCTTTTGACCCATATGCTCAAGACCTGAGAAAATCATACGAGAAACCCAGAACGTGATAATATCGTAACCTGTTACAAGTACGCTTGTGGGATAGTATTTTGCAAGATCCTCTGTACTTTCGGGCCAACCGAGTGTTGAGAAAGGCCAAAGAGCAGATGAGAACCAAGTGTCAAGCACATCCTCGTCCTGATGAACAGGCTTTCCACACTTTGGACATACTGTGATATCTTCTTTAGAAACTGTCATTTCACCACAATCGTCACAGTAGAACGCAGGGATTCTGTGTCCCCACCAAAGCTGACGAGAGATGCACCAGTCAAGGATATTATTCATCCAGTTAAAATAGTTCTTTGAGAATCTTTCGGGAATAAAGTTGATGTCACCGTTTTCAACTGCTTCAATAGCAGGCTGTGCAAGGGGTTTCATCTTAACGAACCACTGGTCACTTGTCATAGGCTCAACAACTGTACCACAACGGTAGCAAGCACCAACGTTATGATCGTGAGCAACTGTCTTTACAAGGAATCCCTCAGCTTCAAGGTCAGCAACAAGTGCTTTACGGCAGGTGTATCTATCCATACCCTCATACTTACCTGCATATGCGTTCATTGTTGCATCGTCGTTCATAACCTTGATTTGCTCAAGGTCGTGACGCTGACCAACAAGGAAGTCGTTGGGGTCATGTGCAGGAGTAATCTTAACGCAACCTGTACCAAAGCCGATTTCAACGTAATCGTCTGCGATAACGGGAATTTCACGGTTTACGATGGGTAAAATAAGAGTTTTTCCGATGAGATGCTTTGTGTTTTCGTCCTCGGGGTTAACTGCCACCGCTGTGTCACCGAACATT
>JAZTYY010000012.1:0-2314 GCA_045637205.1 Eubacteriales bacterium
GTCATTTGAGTATCCTTACTGCCTTGAAACGCATTCTTTACATCGGTTGCATCAAAGTCTTGTTTGCGTTCCAAAAGGGAATCAAATGCCAAGATAATGGCAAGCAACAGCTTGTCAATCTTGGCATTGATTTCAACAGCCTCCTTGCTTTTGCCATTTAGTCGGCTTTCGCGAGGATTCCATAATTCTGGAGTACACGACAGCTTGCTGCTGAACTGCGCCATCGTTCGGTTTACGGTAATGCGTCCCATGATGGGAGCCTTACCCGACTTGTCTAATCCACTCTTTTTAAGGTAGAGCAACACCTTGAATTTTTCTACTTTCATACGCTTATATTTTTAGTGGCAAAGTTAGCCCATATATAAGCGTTCTTTACTATGCAAAATGATGACAATCAACGCAATGTGATGCCCTTGCAGATTATTTTGTTACCTCACTGCTTTCGGTAACAGCCAAGCTCACGATTTGGTAACTGAACTTTTGCCCATAACCGTTATTTCTTGCGTTAAGTAGATAGTGCAAGAAAATCGCTTTTGGCTGTTTCCCAACCATTTATGTTTGCCTTATTCAATTCTGAAATCGTTTGCTTTGCTACTTGCTTTCCATGTGGCGAGACATAGCTACGCTACATCTGTGTGCTTGGCTAACGGTGTAAGCATAGAGAATGTAGCAAAGATGCTCGGACACTCAAATATTAAGATGACGCAACACTATGCAAAAGTGCTTGACAGCTCGATATTGAAGGATATGATGAATGTAAAGAGTGCAATAGTGAATTTAGGATAGAAGTCTGCGGTACGCTTCACTTGCTTTCGCCCTATTATAAAGTTAACTCGGCGGGCAATACCTGCGAGTTCAAGCCCACGGGTTTTCGAGCAAAAAATTATCTTCGACAATTTTTCACCCGAAAAAACTCTCCGGTATCACCGTCCGAGTTGAGAATGGTATTGGGACGAAGCAAGCGAAGCGACCTACGACGCATAAATCAAGGTCAAAAATCAGTTGATTGACTGCCAAGAATATCAATCGTTAGATTTCTTTTTAGCCGCCATTATTATAAGAAGTCAGAGTTGGGGACAAAGGCAGCTCGCTCCCAACTCTGCATAAATTTAGTGTTGCGTTGTGGACTTCTCCTACGCAAGACACAATGAACATATAACATTTGCTATAACACTAATTATTACGGACATTGTAAAACTCAGAAATATAGCTACTAATGGATATCTTTTTATCCATCTTTCTATCCGTAATATAAAAGGTTTCTTGATTTTCTTTAACTCCTTCTCAAATTGCTCAATAATTTCTTGTTGCACCTGCTTTTTCTTGAATTTACCCTTGCATTCATCACAAATAATAGGTTGCTCCGTATTATAAACAATATCACTTCGTTCGCCATTCATATCAAATAAGCATCCTCTCGTGTCCAAATGGACAATTTTATACACATCATTACTGGACAAATCCTTAATTAAATGCTTTATGGCGCACATTTCATAGATTTGTTTTATTACAAAATGCTCTATTGATATATTGTCTGTTTTAAGGATATCCGCAATACCATATAATGATATTACTGCACTATTGTCGCTTATTCTGTGCAGATAGAAGTTGTCAATAAATCTATAAGGCATAATACCTACGACAAAATCACAATCGGAGGGGCAAGAAATAAGTGGCGATAAATCATTTTTGCCATATTTTACATCAAGATAGCCATCTTGAATATCGCATTCCGGA
The DNA here is from genome assembly GCA_045637205.1 of Eubacteriales bacterium. Taxonomy (GTDB): domain Bacteria; phylum Bacillota; class Clostridia; order Oscillospirales; family CAG-272; genus RGIG4608. Next base: position 1,738 of record JAZTYY010000012.1, read on the forward strand.
AGGTGTTCAACACAATATATTCCTGTTATCTCAAACAATTTAGATTTCCATGCCTTGATTGCTTTAAAATCAACGATATGCTGACAATGCCCTAATCTTACTATTGCTATCTTATATTTCATATTTATTCATTTGGGTAGTTAATACACTATTTTAATATATTCAACTTTTTGGTAATGATAACCTTAAATGCCTCTTTCATCTCGTCCGGCAAGAAAGATAGGTCGATAAACTCAAACCACTTATCTTTTGCTTTCGTGAATTTGGCAAAGATGTTATTGATAACTTTCACCTCCATTCCTGATGCTTGCATTGAGGTTACAAAATCAGCCTTTTTGATTTTGCGTTTCTTGCCGTTGAGGGTCAGCGCCAACTCCTCGGTATCTTCGGGCATAACCAATGCGGTGGAGAGCATATCGTATGCAGGCGTAAGCACATATTTTCCCTGCTCCTTGCTGTATAGCGAAAAGTTTTTCAGGTGCATATCAGCATTGCCCGTTATCCACGAGAAAACAACCTGCTCCCAATAGTTTACCATATCCAACTTGGGAACAGCCGAAAATCGCTGTATCGCCTT
>JAZTYY010000013.1:0-6552 GCA_045637205.1 Eubacteriales bacterium
CGAGGACGTCGGTCCCTACTAGTTTGCAAGTAAATTTTGTGTATTCGTAGCCATTTTGATAGTAATATGGCTACAATTTTGCCATAAAAATAGCGCAGTCCCTGTAGGGACCGACGTCCTCGACGGTCCGCTTTGAATGCAAACTAACTTTTGCAAACTCCCCTATAAACCCCAATTTATATATTCACCAATTGCAAATCTCTTTTTTGACCTTGACGACAATTACTGAAATGTCGTCGGTTGGTGCGTCAATTTCCGACTTTGCTCGGCGTATGATTTTATCGGCAATTTTGGACGGTGAATCACTCAAAAGCTGTTTATCTCGAAGCATTTCGGTAAGATATGAGCAATCGTCCCCGTCTCGCACAGCACCGTCACTCACCATGATGATAACGTCCCCATCCTCGCAATTTATGTCCATTTGCTTTGCATCAAGCGCCCTTAAAATGCCAATCGGAAAGCTTGGGGAGGCGAGCTTAAAAACATTCCCCCTTCTTATAACAAACGTCGGTGCAGCGCCGCTTTTTACCAAGGTTAAAGCGCCTGAATATAAATCAAATTGCATTAAATCTATGGTTGCCGAGCACTCACTCTCACTTTTGCTCCCCCTTGCGCGAAGCACACTGTTTAGCATTCTTAACGACGTTTCCATTCTATTTCCTGCATTCAGCATATTGCGAAGAAATGCATTGCACATCTCACTTGTCAACGCGGCATTATTGCCCGTTCCCATTCCGTCACTAATTAAGGCATAGAGATAATCGTTTTTGTTTTCAAAAACACTGATCGTATCACCACAAACACTTTCGCCCTCGCACGCGGCGGTTGCGAATGCCGCATCAGCCGAGAAGGCGCGCCGTGATTCGATTTGCATATTCACACTTCCAAAAGCAAGCTCAAAGGTGGGATCTGAAAGGGATGCGCGTGACACCTCCTCAAGCTTTTTTCTAAGACTTGAAATGTCCGAATTTTTATCACTCAAATCAAGTCCGCGAGCAAAAATTCTAAGCTTGCGCTTGCCAAAAACGGTAACGTTGCGCTCACCGTAGCCCTCCTCGGCTATCGCGTGGGCGATTTTTTTACTCATTGAAGCATCAATTTTAAACTCTTCCTCGTTTTCACTAATCGCATCGTTGAGTATCTTTGAAATGGCATCGTAATCGAAGGCAAAAATCTCGGTTTTTTCGTTCAAAAATGCCTTTTTGGTGGCAATGGCACACGATTTGTTGATGTTTTCACTCATAATCTTAAGATTTGGACACTTCTTTCTAAAAGAATCGGGGAGCTTTTTCTCGTCGGCAACTCCGCTTGTGTGAAGCTGGAGTGTGATTTTCTTCATAACGTCAAGCGTGGAGTCGTACTCGGCGCCATAACAAATCTCGCGATTTTCACACTCTAAGCAATGCCTTTCAAAGCTATCCTCACAAATTGCCCTTAAATCAAGCACCGTTGGACGCTTGAGCTTTGAAGAAAGATTATAAAAAATCTCTGAAAGTGCCGAAAAGGACTCTGAAATAGATTTGATTTTTTCTTCCCTGAAATTACTTTTTTGCTCGGTTATGATGCTTTTAAACGAAAAATTATCATCCTCGGTGTTTTCAAAATTAAAAAAGCTCTCAATGTCATCAAAGGCGTTTATCCTCTCGGCAGTGCAAAAGACGGTGGATGCCGCAAAAAGCGCAGGAAACATTGTGCCAAGCGCCAAAATTCCACCCGTGTAAAGTGTCCAAATAAGACCTGAAATGCACGATGCAATTGCTCCACCAAACAAAGAAAGCTTGCTTATTGAGGCATAGGCAATTGCGCAAAAGGCAAATGCAGGGGCATACACGGGCATGTAGCAAACTCCGAGCAAAAGTCCTGCAACAATGCCGTAAAGCACTCCCCGTCGACACGCGTAAAGCGTGAAAATTGTTGCAATGAACACGGGCGCATTAATTCCCAAAAAGGTGGCGTTATCAAGCGCATAAACAAGAGCGCAAGCAAGACAAATGCAAGAAATATTATACAGTCTTTCCTCTGTCACCGTCAATGAAAATGCCCTGCCCTCGCATTTCTTTCTTTCACTCAAATTGAAATACCAGCTAAACAGCCACGTGGCAACAGGAGTCAGCGCCAAATAGAAAATTGATGCAAAAAGATCGTAAAATCTAAATCCACCCTCAATTATTCGCCACACACCGATAATGAAAACGCCCAAAGCTCCACTCATTATGCGAAGATAGGTGTGCTCAGAAAACAAGCCGTAAAAAACTGCCATACCCGACGTGCCGCGCTTTATTCTTTGCTCACCCTTATCCAAATATAGCCTTGTTATAATTCTTATTGCGACTATGGAGCACGCGCCAACAATCGTCATTAACGAAATTCCGTTTGTACCAAAGGCACTTGCAACAATTCCAATCAAAACGAATGGAGCGTGTCCTGTGGAGGCACTTAACAGAGCAAACGCAAGCGGACTTGTTTCAAAAAGCATTTTTTTGTTTGTTAAAAGAATTGCAAGAGCGCAAAAAATAATTGCCGAAAGACTTTCGCGTATCAGCTCGCGCTTGTTCAATTTAAAATTCCCTTCTTTTTGAATTTTTGCCTTTAAAATTTCTCGATTTTCCATTTTTATACGTCCTTATTTCTTGTTTTTTATTCAATTTTACACTTGTTTGAGCAAAAAATCGGTCGAAGCGCGTAATTTGAAAATATAATTTTGATAATTTTAAAAAAACTATTGCATATTTAATAAAATAGTGTTAAAATAGATGATGGTAAATTATATCTATATTTGTATATAAAAAGGAGCAAAAAATGGTACTTGAAAACATTTTGAGATTCTTGGATGCACGCGCTAGCGTCCCTGCCTATCTCGGCGTATTCCATATTATTTGGATTGTGCTTACAATAGCTACAACAATCGCTTTGTGCATACTTTGGAAAAAGGAAATATTAAAGAAAGCAAGCTTGGTGGTGTTTATTGCATCAATCATCCTTCTTATTCTTGGCATATACAAGCAAATTGTAACAAGCTTTGTGTATGATCCTGCACTTCAATTTGCTTATGATTTTGATAACTTCCCCTGGCAGTTCTTGTCAATGCCCCTCGTTATCGGTCTTTTGATGGGTGCAACGTCGGGCCATGCAAACAAGCATTTGTCATCCTACTTTGCAACCTTTGGCTTGCTTGCAGGTCTTTGGGGAATGTTCAATCCCAACGTGTTTGTTGAAACAATTGGCTTGAACGTTTATTCAATGCTCACATACGGCTCAATCATCGCGTTGGCAATCTTCGTTTTGTATTCACAGCACGTTGAAACAAGCATCTTTACGTTCTTGAGAGCTGTTCCTGTGTTTGTAATGGCAATGTCCGTTTCAGTTGTGTTGAACGAAATCGGTCACCTCATTTTTGGTAATTACGAATTCAACTTGTTCGGAATTAGCCGTCATTTTGAAAGTGACGTGCCCTTGTACTCCAGCGTTCACAAGGCTTGCCTTATAAGTGACGGTGGCATGTCGATTCTTGAATACGTGCTCTGCCTTGTTCTCTATTTCACAATCGTAACGTCAGCGGCTCTTATCCCCTTGCTTATCGCAATCGGTATAAAGAAGCTCTTTACAACTGACTTTGACGTGGAATATGAAAAATCCGATGCACTTGCTCTTGCAATCAAAAAGAGTGAAGGACTTGACGTTGAAGACGATTCACCCGTAATCTTTAAACTTAAGAGCAGAAAGAGTTCAAAGAAGGATAATTACCTTAGAACATATTTTGAAAACTTGCATACCAACTTCGGTAACAATGCAAAGGGATCTTGTGGTTACGTTGCAACAGCAATGGTTCTTTCTTACTACGATACTATTCTTAGTGATAAGATAGTTCCAAGACAATTTGATAAGCCCACTATTTCTCATAATGAGCCCAATCTTCAAGAGTCACCCGGAACAAGATATTATCAGCCCGCATTCGATCCCTCTGAATCAACATATAAGGATTACGTTGCTCAGATAAATGCAACCAAGAGCACTCACCTTCACGAGCAGCTTCTTACAATAGGTCAAAAAGTAAGAGTTGTTGATACTCCTGATGACAAGTTGACTACAAGCACAGAAATCTTTGGCTCTTCATCCGATGATATGAAAACTGTATTGGAGCGCTATCTTAAGACTGTTGCAGGTGTTAAGAAGTCCGAGTACGACATTCACATTAAGAGCTATGAAAAGGATATTAGTGACGAATGCAAGAAGGCAGAATGTGATTTTGAAAAAATTAAGGAATACAGCAACGAAATAAGAGAATATACAATCAAAAAGATCAAAAAAGGCTTCCCTGTTTTGTTGGGTATGCTTAACACTAACGGTGAAGGTCATTTTGCCGTAGCATACGATTACAACAGCAAAACCGATGAAATCTATTGTCATATGGGTTGGCTCTTTGACGGTGCTACCCACGCAAGACCCGAATTCGTTGGCGTTGACGTTAAAGATGCTGGCTTTGAAAAATTCGATATATTTGACTCCGCCTTGGTTCTCGACTTCGACGAAAGAAAGCTTTCTCATGCTCACACCAATAACTACGAGGTAGTAATCGGTGGCGCACTCTTCTACTACTGTCCCGATGGAAGATACACAACTTGTGATAATATGGTTGTTGAATTCGGTGACAAAAAGAAGGAATTGTCAATCGTTGGTGTCTACGGTAAATATTCTAAGAACCAGTTGACTGTTCCCGAATATATAGGCGACGTTAGAGTGGCTAATATTGGTAACTATGCTTTTGAAAATCAAGAGCACATCAACCAAGTTGTTCTTTCTTGCAACATTAACGCTATTCCCAAAAAAGCATTTGAGGATTGCGAATCCCTTAAGACTGTGGTTATCCCTGCAAGTGTTAAGAAAATTGGAAGTGAAGCGTTTGGCGAATGTCCTAACCTCAATTCAATTATGTATCTTGGCACAAAGAAGCAGTGGCATTCAATTAAGAAGCACTGGGCTTGGGATAGAAAAACCGGCAATTACAGAGTTTATTGTACGGACGGTGTTCTCATTAAGCTCCACGCTGAAGGTCAAGGAGAACTCCTTTAATCAAATAACAAAAACCCACCGATTTCGGTGGGTTTTATTTTTTTTGTTTTAAATTAAGGACGAAGTCCCATGCCACCCTCAAGTGTGAGTGTTTCACCGTTGAGGTAGTTGAAGTCGGGGTGTGCAAGCTGAACGCAAACACGTCCGATTTCAAGCTCGGAATCACCAAAATGTCCTGCAGGAGGCATCTTAACGTTTGCCTTGAATGCTTCAGGATATGCGTTTTGGAAGTTTTCAAGCTGTGCAGTCCATGCAAGAGGACAAATTACGTTTGTATTGATACCGTCCTTTGCCCATTCAGTAGCAGCAACTCTTGAAAGACCACGAATGCCCTCTTTTGCAGCTGCATAAGAGCACTGACCGTAGTTACCGAAAAGACCTGCACCGGATGCGAAGTTGATGATTGTTCCCTTTGCTTCCTTAAGATAAGGATAGCAAGCCTTCATATAATAGAATGTAGCATAAAGACCTGAATACATAGCAAGATCGAACTGTTCTGTTGTGTGATTTTCGATTGTTACACCGGAAGCTGATGCCTGTGCGTTGTTGATAAGCACGTCAACTCTGCCGAATGCTTCAACTGCCTTTGCAACTACCATGTTAGCTGTTGCCTCGTTGTCAGCGCCTGCGCTGATGTCAGCTGCGATTGCAAGAACCTTGATGCCATAGTTCTTTTCAAGCTCTTCTTTTGCCTTTTCAAGCTTTGATACGTTTCTTCCTGTGATAACGAGGTTTGCGCCCTCTTTTGCGTAAGCAGTTGCGATGCCGTAGCCGATTGAACCGCATCTGCCGTCAGAAAGTGTCGCATATCCCGCGCCCGTGATTATTGCTGTTTTGCCTGTTAAAAATCCCATTTTTGTTTCTCCTTTTTAATAAAAATAATAAAGTAGTTCTCTAAAAATTATTATACCACAAAAAACACGTGCAAGTCAATAGGATTGTTAAAAAAATGACAAACTTTTTTGTTTTGAAATTCAAGTTTTGATTTATAGGGGAGTTAGTTTAAGTAAATGAGGAGAACTACACCCGTCACGGCGATGCCGTGCCACCCTCTTCTGCGGAAGAGGGCTCTGTTAGATTCACTTTTGTGTGTAGCCGTATAGTTCAAATTATTTGATATTATAAGGCATTACAGGGTTTTGAAACACTTCACGGCTACGCGAAGAAAGGTTGCCTTACAGAAGGCTCCTTCCACAGAGGGAGCTGTCAGCTCTGCTGACTGAGGGAGTTCTCCTCATTTACTCAATGTAACTTTTCAACACACCGATAAATCCCAATTTATCGATTATTTTACCATTTCGTTTTTTAGTTTTTCGAGAGCGGATTTTTCAATTCTCGAAACATAGGAGCGAGAAATTCCGAGTTTTTCGGCAATTTCCTTTTGGGTATAGCTCCGGTTAAGCCCAAAAAGTCCATATCTCATCGTGATTATTTGCTTTTCCCTTTCGTCGAGAGTGTTTTTAACAAGTCGGAGCACGCGAA
>JAZTYY010000014.1:0-4589 GCA_045637205.1 Eubacteriales bacterium
GTAGCTTGATATGGGGCGAATTGAGCCGCTCTTGCGGTTGTGCATATAAAACTCCACATCGTCCTCGTTGTTGATATACATCACCGTAGTTGAATCGCTCAACATAAGCAGCGAATTTGCAATTGCGTGTTTCGATGGGAAGGTGGTGTGGTCGCTCTTGCGGAGTTTGACAGAGCCTTCACTCAGATAAAATTCCACTTGGCTATAAGTGTTTGATTCGGTTACATTGAGACCTCGATAAGCGGGATTTGTACCGTTGGTATTGATAAAAACAAACTCCTGCGGGCCGCGACCTTTGTATCCTGCTGCACCAACAAATTTCATATTGGGCAAAGTGTATAACTCAAACAATCCCTTCGGGTTTTTAGAGTTGAGATTGACCAAATAGTTATCCACAACGAAGATATTATCGGAATAGAGCATCTGCGAGTCGAGCTTTATTTTCTCGAACTTAATGGGCTCTGGCTCTCCCTTTGCAAATTGTGTATAATCAATCGACTTGCCACACGATGCGACGAGCATAATCAACGGCAAAATAAAAAATCTTCTCATAAAAGTTATTTGATTTTAAGGGTGTTTACGGTTCTTTTTGCTATCTCGCGATATTTGTTTATAAATTTGACATCTCCATTCTTTCGATATTGGTATCCAACTGCAATCAAACAATCATTTGTGATAAATACCCAACTCTCAGACATAAAGGGATCACTTATTGATCCAATGAGTTGTAGAATACAATGGTATTTCAAATTATCAACAGGCGTTTCAATGGGTAGTTGCTTACATTGTTTATAATGATCGGAGTACTTCTTCACCTTTGATTTATCATAATAACGAATAGATATGGCATATTCCCCCTTCTTATCGGGGGAATTACGATGCCATAAGCGTTCTTCTTGAAAAATATCGCCATCTGGTATCGGACACGATATCTTCCATCCATCTACAAACTCACAGGTAAACCACTCATTATCAAGAGTAACAAATTTAGGCTTATCATTTGCCATACAAGCAATTGAGCTTAATATGGCCATAGCCGACAAAATAAAAAATCTTCTCATAACAGTTATTTGATTTTAAGGGTGTTTACAGTCCTTTTTGCTATTTCACGATTCTTATCTATGATTTTCGGGTCTTCATCTCTTCTATACAAGTAGCTAACTTCTATTGCACAATCTTCGGTGACAAAAATCCAATTTTCAAACATCATCGGCTCCAAAGCATCTGTGATTTCGTAGATGTAATGATATTTCAGATTCTCGACAGGCGTTTCGATGGGTTGCGGCTTCAATTTCTTGATGAATTCGCCAATGCCTTTGTCAATATGCGATTTTTCAAAATAGCTAATCGAAATAGTTGCATGAATACCATCGGGCGCAAATCGATCCCACTCGCGCGAAATCTGAAAAATATCACCATCGGCCCTTCTCGATGAACGCTCCCAATCTACGAGTTCGCAGGTAAACCACTCATTATCAATTGTGGTAAATTTAGGCTTATCTCCTGGTTGACAAGAGATAAGACAAAATGAAATTAGAATTATTAACAGATGTTTCATAAATTAATTATTTAGCCCAACATTCATATTTCTCTTTTCCGAAATTATGTCCCTCATACATTTATCTTTGTACAAAGCAAGGAGACAAAAGTGGTCGCTCGAATGGTTCAACCCTGAGCCGCCCCAATTGCTTCTCGCTTGTTTAGACGTAAAACACGATAAAAAGTTACACATTTGGTCGAAAAAATTTCCCGACATCTATCCTTTGTGGATTCGTCTATAAAAAATGAAAAAAATGTAACCTTACACATTTTTCCTTTCGGGATCTTGGCATACTCGTTCATACCAATCATCGACCCACCACGATGGAGAATCGTATTTATCAAAACACAACTATGAACCTATAATTTCGCCTTGTTTCAGCGCCTCAATATTGGCCAAAGCGATGTCAGACATCAGTGAACGATTGTATGCCTTAACACCCAATACTGCGGCGGCTGACACAACGATGGCAGCGCACACCATAAAAATTTTTCTTTTCAAAAGTCTAATGTTTTGATAACATCGCTTTAATTATATATCTTGATACTTATACAGTTTATATTCACCATTTTCATCTATTCCTATTGCATAAATGACACCGTCATCTACTGCAATTTACTCTATTTTGACAAGTGTTAATTTTTGGAGATAGTCATTATCCTCTATCACTAAGTCAATATATCTTTCGTCATAGTCGATATATAGTTCGCGTTGCTCGGTTGCGCCATATAGAAATAATTTATTCTCCTTAATTTTGTATTTATACTCCAAATCAACGAAGCATTTAAAATCGAAATCATCTTTTACCAAGAGATGATTTTTAGTAAAGACGAATGTCGGCACTGTTGTAACCTTAATATTTTCACTTACAGCCTTATTGGTCAAAGTATATCCAAATACACGATATTCGCCATCATCGATGCACTTACCACAACCGATGCATATTGTCATTGCAATAATAATTGATAAAATTTTTCTCATAACACTTTTGAAATTGAAATTACTGGGTTTGAATCTTCATTTATCAAAGGGAACATTTCCCTCGTCTTTTGGTATGATAGAATGTAATCTACGCTCAGCACCCCGACAAACGTATCTTTTGTCGTAGCCATAATAGCTCCCGTAGGAGGCATATCATCGATAACATCATCGGGAGATGATACATAATGCTGAGAATTGTTAACCTTGTTATAAAATATGGCATGCTGCTCTTTCAAATCTGTCGCACCTGCAATAACCCATTTGTTTGTTTCTAAATATTCTGTTACAGCATACACTTTACCCCTATTTTTATCACTCATCTCGGGTAAAGGGCTTGTCCTTATTCTATCTGGAATCTTAATATCTATATCAAATTGATAAGGAGTTGTGATTGAGTCGGGATAGATATGATATAGATAATTGCCATCTTCCGAGCCTCTCACATATACGGTGTTATCTAAATGCCTAAAATATGTAGGGAAAAGTCCACTTGAAAATTTGAATGATTCATCAATTTCAACCAGCGGTCTTTTCATCACGCCCATAGAATCACACTGCCAAATACCTCTTCTCACACCTTTCATATAGTCGTACGTCAAAAAAACGTGATCGCCATTGTTCAGCACTGCGAAATCGCGTGGAAGATTGTTTTTTATGCGATACTCATATAAGAAATTGTTATCTTTTGAATATACTATGATTTTTCGCTGCGCCAAATCGTAAAACACGATATTTCCGTTTCGTCTATCAACATCAAATGTTGCCAATGTGACATACTCGCCTGGACCTCTACCCTTGTGATGATATTTTTTGATAAACTGTCCGTTATAATCATATTTGAACACTGCATCGCTTTTACGATCAAATATATACATATATTCATCGTCTAAACAAAGCTCTGTAACCTCTCCAATAAGTACAGTTTGTCCGATATCGTCCAACATCACATATCGCACACTATCGTATAGTTGAGACATCTTTAGAGGCTCATCGTTACGTATATTCTTGTTGAATCTGAATGAAATTTTTTTGACATTGTCATCTGTTACAATATCTTGCTTGGTTGAGCAAGATATTGTAACCACGAGTAATAATATAGAGAATATATACTTCATAATAGTAACTATTAATGTGCATTTCGAACCTCATATTGAGCACACTGGGGGTCTTCTTTTGAAAAATCACAGGCGTCCATATCTGTTCCATTTACACAACATCTAAATCTATCTTTTTTACCAATAAATGTCCAAGAAGGAGCTTCATACGACAACTTCTACTCTTCCATTTAAGTGAGTTAATACCCACACATCTCCTGATTTGAAATTTGAGATATGAGTTTGGCTTTCCCCTTGACTCAGTGCCTCCAAATTTGCTCGCATAAGTGGCGACATAGAGTAATAATTATTGGCCTTAACACCTACCACTGCGGCGGCTGACACAACTAGTGCTGCGCACGCCATAAAAATTTTTCTTTTCATAACGTTGATTGATTTAAGTTTAATGCAATCGGGATTTCCCCGACTCTCCACTTACAAAGTTACGAATAATATTATTTAATTATACATCGAAATTATTTACTCTGCGATTAATTTATTAGCAGTATCCACATAGAGTTTCCACAAAGTTGGATTATCAATCGGCTCTAAACTCGAATCAAATACAATCTTGCGTCCCATAAGCTTCTTGACCTCACGTAATCTGTCATTTTCAATACGTCCGCAACCCGACATCGCAAAAACTACCAGTCCAATAAATAAACATAATATTTGTTTCATTGATATCTGTTATTCCATAAATCCACTTAGGTGGCAACGATAGATTTTCTCTTCGTGGCAGTTGAGGAAATAGGCTGTTTTACGATTCACATCGTACGCCATTTTATCAACGCCAATTTTAGGTATCTGAGCCGCTTTGATAAAGTTTCCCACCCAATCGTATAGTCTGAGCGACGCCCATTGGGGTTTCCGATTCCAACCATCATTCATTGTTCGGCCATCATACGCAACCAGAATATATTCATCTGTCACATCGGCATCAAATGCTCCATTTTTGATATTTTCGCCCAAGT